>JAIQEZ010000098.1 GCA_020073545.1 Terriglobia bacterium
TGAGTCCCGTGACACACTCCTGCATCGTTTCTCGGCAGAAGCCTGCTCGAAGGTGGGCCGATGCAACCCTGCCTTGCAACAACCTGCCGCGTGACCGTCTCGCAGGTTGGCTCGAACTGTAGTTTCTCCTTGTCACCACCTGGAAGGCATGCTAAGCTGGAGTCTCCTCAGGGCACCAATACGGCTTCATCTGGACAGGGCGAAGACAGGACAGGTTTGTTGAAACGTGTCTCGGGGTGTGCGTTCAGTACACACGAAGATTGGATGGGTACACCTGCCATTGGGCGGCGCAGCGATGCCGTGTGTGTCAGGAAGAGTGGGGTTGTGACAAGTGCACCGAAAAATTCAGCGATAGAGGAGGAATCAATTGAAAACAAGAGTGGCGGTAGCATTGAGTGTCGTTTCCATTCTCGCAGTGGCGTTAGCTTATGGGCAGAGTCGAAGCCCGTTAGGGCAACTGGACATACCGTTCAAGTTTATGGTGGGTAAGACGGAGATGCCGGCTGGGAAGTACGAATTTGTGAGCCAGGAACAGCGAACCCAACTTCTGCTTCGCAACCTGGACACCGGCAAATCTAGGTTCGTATTCGTCATCGAGCGGCTTGCCGAAACGAGCCCCCTAGTGAAGCACAAAGCAAGGGTGGTGTTTGATACAGTCGGGGACCAGAAATTCCTCTCGGAAGTCTGGCCACCCGACGACGCAGATGGGTACCTGGTAGGCATAACCAAGGGAGAGGAAAAGCACGAGGTTTTGACCCAGAACTAGGCTGGTCCGCCGGGTCCGGGCACTGCCCAGATGAAGCACTGCCTAGGCCCGATACGGACAATTGACCTTCACACTGTTGAACGAAGGCTATTGCCGATGGAAACCGGAATTTCCGATTTGCGCTTAACCGTCGCCTAAAAGCATACGCCGCTCCCCTTCTTTCTTGGGTCCAGTTCAGATCGCCATGGCTCCTTTCAGGTAGCATCGCGGCTCGTCTCGGCCCTTCCGCCGACTTCCATGGTTTATTTCCCGCCTCCAGCCTGCCTCGCCGCTTCTCATACCGGAGGGGGGGGCACCGTTTTCCACCGAATCAAAAGGGGTCCCCTCCGACCTTACCAGGCGTGTTTACACACAGAGAGTTTCTCAGTACCCCATATTCCGACACATGTGCAACCTCGTGTCGGTCATTGGTTACCAGGGCACACACAACATCCATACGCTGATTATCGGCGAGCGCGTGACGGGGAGACCGGCGTACAATTAGTAATGCGGCTTGGAAGATGGGAGTCTCGGTGCAAAGGAGGAAGCGGTGAAGGAACCCAAAACGGCCGCCGTCCTGGGGCTTCTGCTTGGCCCCTTGGGTTATCTTTACATTGGCTGGCGATTCATGTTGGCGTCCATCGTGAGTCTCCTTGCTTTTCTCGCACTCATCTCCATGGTGAGTCTCCCGTTACCGTGGACAAAATAGTGGGTTAGCCCAGTGATGTTGCTCGCCTTGGCCGCGCAGGGCCACGCCGCATGCCGCGATGCGAATGAGGTTTCACTAATGTACTCTGACGAACCGCAGAAGCGCCGAATGGCCGAAGTCGGCGGCCCTTTAGGGATGGCTGGTGGTCTGTTTTTCGTGCTCTCGGAGGCTTACCTAGCCGCGCTAGCAGTCTCTCTCGTTGCGGGTTCTGCCCTGCAGGGAAGATTCTTGAGGGCAGGCGCCTATCTGCTCGGCGGCGCAGTCGTGGTTTGGCTTGTGCACGGAATCGGCCTTACGCTCGGTCAAGTCCTCGTTGCCGGTCTGGGGGTCGCCTATTTCAAAATCCGGGGATGGAATGGTGGTCGCCATGAGTAGAACACCACCGGAGATTGACGAGGCATTGGCCATTTTACGGAGGCAAGGCATCAGGGTTGGCCAGCCACTGATTGCAGAACGGTTGGTTGTGGATATCGCCGTTCGCTTGGAGAGCAACCGTACGAGCACGACACCGACCGCAAACGAGTCCCTTTGTCGGGTTTGAGAGAACTTGGGGGACTCAAGTTGCGCGATGTGTTTGAAACCGTAGAACCGCCTGAAGGGGAAGAAGAGTTTCCTGAACCGGAACCTCCCGAACCAGGAGAGACTAAACCAGCGCCTCCAGAACGAGAATCCTAGGCGTCAGACCGGGTAGCCATGGCATGGATTTTGTGCCGTGGGCTTTTTGAAGGCCACAACGATCCGAACCCGCGGCATGAAAAACATGCCGTGGCTACCAGCGCCAAGCGGAACGCTCTGGCGCCAACCGCCGCATCATATGGCACGACAAGAACGCACGGATCACGTACTTCAAGAAGCCTCGAACCATTTGCATTATGAGTTCTGGATGCTTACATCCCTCGCCAAAGGGTTGGCGTCTGGCATCGCGGCGAACGGTTGGCTGCCAAACGCCTTGCTCGAATCCTTCGTAATCCACGTGCGCGTACTTCTAGACTTTCTGTACGCCGAACGGCCGATGCCTGACGATGTGATAGCAGCGGACTATTTCCCTTCGAGCGAAGAATGGGAAAAATTGAGACCGCCTCAGTCCGAAACGCTGAAGAAGGCTCGTATTAGGGCCCACAAAGAACTTGCGCATCTAACCTACGAGAGATTGAATGTAACGCCAGAAACGAAACCTTGGGCATTTATCGAAATCGCAAACCAGATTCATAGGGTAATGGACATCTTCTTGGAGAATGTCCCTAGGCATCTCCTCGGCGACCAATGGCGGGCCCCGCAAAAAGGTGTCTAGCGCCATAACGATTCGCGGGTGCCGAGGCCCTCATTTCTTCCGTCGCCTCCGAATCGTCGAGCGCAGGTCGTGCAACTGTTTTCTTAGCCGGTGCTGGTGCGCTGCTAGCGCTTGGAGTTTCCTTTCAGCAGCTAGCATCCTACGCTCTGGCCAAACATTCTCAAAACGCTCCCTGCATTGTCTGCAGAAGTACACCCATTTCTTTTTCCCTTTTCGCAGGAAAGCGTTTGTGCGCCAACCTCCGCCCTCCCGATGATGACCCTCAGGCAGGTCGAACAGGCTTGCAAAGTTTCCACAGATCCCGCACTTCGCGATGGCCAAGTTTCTTCTGAGGAATTCAAGCAAGCTGGACTCGTTGGGGTCGAAGCGCCTTGACTCGGACTCTAATCGCACCTGGTTTCTTCCTCTGATCGTAAGCAAGCCGATGCCTAACTCCGCAGCCATCTTGAGGTCTTTGTCAGTGTATTTCCTCGGCATTGCCAGATAGCATTTGTGAGCTATCTTGCTGCTGTTCAGAGCCTGGTGCATGTAGCGCAACGAGGCACGGCTTGTGCTCCGCTTGACTTCCACGGCCGCAACCTCAAGCTCGCTACTAAACGGGGAGCCGGGTGTGCGTATTCCGAAGACGTCGAGGATTATCTGGCCGCTCCCTTTCATGATGAACGGAATGACCTTTCCTCCGCTACCTTTTGATTCGCAGACGTACCCCAACCGTCGCAGATAAGATTGGACTGCGGGATAATAAGCCCATTCTGGTATTGCCATGAATCTCCCCCCGCTGTAAGCATCCGGGGTTTACATTCTGGATTCTCTGGTGTCTATGAGTGTACACCCCCCCGGCCTCGTTTGAGAACGGTCCAGCGGAGTCTCCAATGGGTGCGCTCCCCAATCCTCCTCGCTACTTCGAATGTCCGCAAAGGAATGAAGAACCCACTCCTGACATGACGCCCTTATTCCCTTTCTTCAGTCTCCGCCCCTTCTTCGCCGAAGGGCCAGCACCCATTCTCGATAAGTTGTCTACGAAGATTACGAAAAAGAGTTCGGTGGTATCTCTCAGAATTTGGATTGTTTTCAACGGTTGTGTGTTTCCCACTCCCCGTGATGTCAATCCGAAGATACTTGCCTTGGCGCTTTGCCCACACGCCGACAGCGAGTACCACGGACTTGTGTGGTTTGAAAATACGCACATCACCCGGCTTCATCGTTTCTGTTTCCATCTTCCACCTCTAGATGCGTTGGGCTTATATGCCGCGCCTGGAGTGTACCATTCCGTTATCATTATAGTCGGTCGACGGAGGGGGGGAGGGTACCGTTTTTCGCAGGGCGTGCTGTGCTGAGGGGGTCCCTTCGTGCTTCCGTCCACATACAAATATTTTGAGTCCCCCACAATTGCGGCCCAGGTATTTTCCCCGGTTCTTCAGAGGCGGGTATCGGCGTCCCAGGGAAGGGCTGCCTTCAAACCGTACGTTCACCGCGAAAACCGAGGCTGCAATCGGTGTCACAGAGTTGTTTGCAGGCGGGTAATGGGCGGGCAGAAAATGGCTTTGGAAAAGGGGCAGACTTAGTAGGTCGCGGTCATGAATTCTGCAACCAGAAATTGCACCAGGACACATTGTTGGCGCAGCACGAAGTTACTCCCCTACGTGGACCGGCCACAAGCGTGCGCCCGAGGGGGCCGTTCCCGGCGCCTCAAGGGATCAACGGCTCGGGCTCGCGTTCTGGTGCCTCTCATGTCTTCCATTCCATACTCAGATGGCGCTTGTGCGGCCACCGGGGCTGTCCCGCGTTCGGGACAGCGAGATTCGGCCTGCGGTATTCGCGGCGCAGACGCCCCGTTTGCGTCTACGGCTCGTGTTGCCCTGAAGTCATTCACATGGGCGCTTTCGGGTCGTACCGTTTGTAGGGCCAGGCCTTGCCCCCGCCGAGGCCAAGACAAGCCTTGGATGGCCTGCCCGCAACGGTGCCGCTCACGCCTAACCGGTAGGAGTCCAGAAGGGCTGGACCGTTTGACAACCAAAGCACTTTAGAGGTACCATTAAGCGTACCTCTGGAGGTTACGTTTATGGCCAAGGTTCCTGCGATCATTCCCATCACCGACCTTCGACAGGACGCCGCCGCCGCCCTGAAGCACGTCAAGTCGTCGAGGCAGCCTGTCGTCATTACGCAACGGGGACGGGCCGCGGCGGTTCTGGTGAGCATGGAAACCTACGAGCGCAGTGAACGCGAGCGCCAACTTCTGCATCTCTTGGCACGGGGCGAGCAAGAAATCACCGCCGGGAAGGGATTCGATCTGGATGAGGTCCTGGCTGAGGCAGACGCTCTTCTTGCCGGTGGGCCAAAGTGAAAGTCCGGTTCACACCCTCCGGACGAATCCAGTTTCTCCAGGCGGTGTCCTATATCCTGCAGGACAATCCGCAGGCAGCCATCCAGTTCCGGAAGAAAGCTGAGCATGCCCTCCGACGGCTCAGGCGATTTCCCGAGTCTGGTCGACTCATTCCGGAGTTTCCGGACCTTCCCTTTCGCATTGTTCCGCCCTATCGTTTTTTTTACCGTCGTGAGGGCAAGGCCATTTGGGTCGTCGCATGCTGGCATGGAGCACAGTTGCCGACGGAACCGATGGAGGAAAAGGACGTCTAACATACCGCGCACCCCGGCGGTCGCCTTCGACCCCCTCGCGTCAGCGGCCTGTTCCGTCGCCATGACTGATTAGGGGTCGGGACTCCTCATCTCTTCCATTCCATAGCCGGAAGGGGCTTTCGCGGGCGTCGGGGCCGGCCCGCATGCGGGACAGCAAGATTGGGCCTACGGTATTATCTATCCTTAGGCGGTGAGGAATGAGAGACTACCATGTGAACATTTTTTTCAGCGAAGAAGACGGCGGATACATCGCCGACATCCCCGACCTTCCCCATTGCGCTGGTTTTGGCGAAACGCCTGAGCAGGCCTCGGCCGAAGTTCTAAAGGCTAAGGCTGCCTGGATCGAAGCTGCCAAAGCCGAAGGCAAGCCAGTTCCTCCACCCACTTTCAGGCCCGTCATTTATCAAGCATTCAAAGTGCCAGCCTGATTCCCCGCTCCACTGGACGTGCGTTACCGCGCCGCCGCTTAGCATTCAGTTCGGCCGCCGTGGCTGGTTACGTGCTGGTGCATTCCATCTCTTCCGTTCCATAGCCAGAAGGGGCTTTCGCGGCTCTCGGGGCCGTCGCCGTTGGGGGACAGCGAGATTCGGCCCACTATTCCTCAATCGGGCCGCTCGCCCGGACACCGCGCCCCCGCTTCACCGGCAACACGCGTCGTTTTCGACGATTCTGGAAAACCAGGAAGATCCTCAACGCCAGGGGACTGCTGGAATTGATTGCGCCCACCTGCGACCGTAGAATCGGCGCCATACAAGCCTGCCCAGAAGGGTGCAGCCACGCGTCTCTTGTCCAAACCCGTTGCACCCCCGAGCTGTTTCGGGCGCCTCAGGGGGCCGACACCCGGGCCTCGCGTTCCGGTGCCTCTTGTCACGGTCAAATAGGAAAGTCCAATAGGTGGGTGACTCGCGGACACTAAGTTTGGCGTCCCCGGCGGGATTTGAACCCGCGTTACCGCCGTGAAAGGGCGATGTCCTAGGCCGGGCTAGACGACGGGGACACGGCTGGTCACTTCTTCATCGACATTCGCGCCCGAGCGAACCGCTTCTTTCCTGGGCGAATCCCCTGGACGGCTCGCGGATTCAACAGGTTTCCGGCTGCTACGTGAATCCTTTTCATGCTAGCAGCGGCACTTTCCAACTGTCAATTATTCTTCTCAGCAGGAGAGGCTTCGAAAAGTAAGTCGGCCTGTTTGGGTTCGGAAGGCCCAGTTCCCGGCAGGGCAATCTCGATCAGTTCCGGATAATGCTCACGCAGGTTTTCCGGCACTCGCACGCGCTGGCCGCGGAGAATGCTGATCAGTTGCAGGGCGTTCGCGATGGCCTTTCCCTGAAAATGATTGTTGGTGACGACGAAGGTCACGTCGGCGCTGCGCGCGATGTTGGCGACACGCTCGGCCCAGGGCTTGAGCTCCTCCAGGCTGTAGAGGTAGTTGTAACGCTCTTCGGGATGATCGTCGGCAGTGAACCAGTGTTCGTAGTTGCGCCCGTGCAGGCGCACATAGCCGACGGGCATGGTGACGTGGTCGCTCGGCGCGAGGGAGTTGCCGATGACCGGCTGGTCGATATTGCAGAAGCCCACGCCCAGTCCCCGCAGCCCCTCAAGAATCTGTGCTTGGTTCCACGAGCTATGCCGCACCTCGACGACCAGCGGGTATTCCATGAACTGCATGAACAGCCCGCTCATGTACTCATGATTCTCGCGCGTGTTCTTGAACGACCACGGAAACTGCAGGAGCAGCGCACCCAGCCGGCCGGAGGCCAGCAGCGGCTCGAGTCCCTTCTTGAAGGCCTTCTCATCCTGGAGATTGGCGTTGCGTTCGTGCGTGAACCGCTTCCAGAGTTTGGCCGTGAACTTGAACGACGGATTGTGCTGAACCCTTTCCACCCAAGACTGGGCGATCTCCGCGCGCGGGGGATTGTAGAAGGTCGTGTTGATTTCAATGGTGTCAAAATATTGCGCCAGGTAAGCAGCTTCGTGGAAGCCTCGAGGTTTACTGCGGGGATAGACGATTCCTTCCCAGTCGGCATAGGACCAACCAGCAGGGCCCACAAGAATTGCGCCGGCAGGAGGCTTTTGCATGGGCTTCGCCTTTTGTTCGCCCCTAGATTATCTCTGTGAGAACTATTTGTCAAGGGGTTGTCAAGTCTGCGGGTCAGGCCGGCCGTGAAGGGGTCTGCGTTCCGGGGCCGTGGTTCGCGACCCCAAAGGCGGTCCCCGCCACGCTGGTCACCCCGAGACAGGTGGAGACGCACGGCCGTACATCAACCCGCAATCACCGATAAACTCAACCCGCATGCATTCTTCATCGCTGATTGCGCTCCCCGCGGCGTCGGGTTAGAATCGCCGACTGGAGTCATCCTCATCCAAGGTGGATTTTCATGACGGAGTGGAGCGGTCCTCTGAAGATTCGTCCGGCGCGAATTGACGATGCGAAAGAAATTGCCCGCATCTATAACCAGGGCGTACAGGACCGCGCGGCAACCTTCGAGAATGCCTACGTAACGCCCGAAGAGCGTTATCTGTGGCTCGCCGCGCGGCCTGACAAATACCCGGTGTTGGTTGCAGAGGTCAAACACACGCTGATGGGCTGGGCGGCCCTATACCCTTACAGCCCGCGCCACTGCTACGACGGCATCGCGGAGCTCTCAATCTACATTGAGCGCAGCCTGCGCGGCCACGGCGTGGCGCAAGAGCTGATGAAGGCCATGCAGACCGTCGCTCGAGAGAAAGGCTTCTACAAGATCGTCGGGCGCATCATGGCCGTCAACGAGGGCGCGCGCAAACTCTGCCAGATAACCGGCTGGAAGGAAGTGGGCGTGCACGAGAAGCACGGGAAGCTGGGCGGAGAGTGGCACGACTTGGTGCTAGTGGAATTCCTGATCCCCGAGAATCTAAAATAGAGAGGGTCGCGGCGGGAGGACGTGAGAACGCCCCGGAGCCTTCCGCTTCAGGAGGCCGCCGCGCCGACGAGTTTGAACCCGCGGATGAATGACTTGAATCGCCGGCTGCGCATGGGTTTTCTCGCCGCTATGGCGCTGGCGGGGTGGTGCGTGTTGAACCCGCTCACGTCGCCGCAGGAGGTCTCGCCGTGGCAGGCGGCCCCCCCTGTGGCCACGTCGTCGCCGGCGGGCGCACCAGAGAAGCGCGAGCGCACCCTGCTCTTCGTTGGCGACGTGATGCTCGCGCGCGGCGTGTACGCGCGCATGGAGACTCAAGACGACTGGGCGCTTCCTTTCGAGAAAATCGCCGACACGTTGCGCAACGCTGACTTGCGATTCTGCAACCTCGAGTGTCCAGTCTCCGACCGCGGCCACAATCTGCATCACCTTTATTCCTTTCGCGCGGATCCCCTGGCACTGGAGGGGTTAAAGGCTGCAGGATTCAACGTCGTCTCGCAGGCCAACAATCACGCCTACGACTGGGGCCCGGAGGCCCTGCTGGATAGCCTGGAGCGGTTGCGCGCCGCGGGCATTCGCCCCGTGGGCGCGGGGCAGAACGATATGGCGGCGCATTACCCCGCGCTCGTGAATGTGGACGGCCTGCGCGTCGCGTTTCTCGCGTACGTGGAGATTGACCCCAAGGAAGCGATGGCGGGAGTTGATCGACCGGGCGTGGCGTGGCTCGAGCCGGCGCGGGTGCTGGCAGACATCCGTTTTGCGCGGCCCCTGGCGGACCTCGTGATTGTGTGCCCGCATTGGGGCGTGGAATACGCTCTGAAGCCGACGCGCAATCAGGTGGAACTCGCGCACCAGATGATCGATGCGGGCGCGGACCTGATTGTGGGCAGCCATCCGCACGTCGTCCAGGCGCTCGAACCCTACCACGATCGCTGGATCGCCTACAGCCTCGGGAACTTCGTTTTCGACCAGAAGAATTCTGCCACCCATCGCGGCTTGATGCTTAAGGTCGCGGTGCGAGATAAACAGATCGCGGACGTTACTCCCGTCCCCATCAACATCAATTCCAGCTTTCAAGCCGTGCTTACACCGGCCCAACCGGCCACGCCTGAGCCTACGCTTGTGGAGCGCAAATCCGCCGCGGCGCACGCGCAGTCAGCCCGATGAATTCCGGCCAAATCACTGGCTGGAAGACTCGCCTGGCTTTTGCCGCGTATTCTCCCGGTGGGCGTGGTTCTGGGTTCGTGGCTTGTCTCGAACCGCTCGCAGCTTGTGGGCTCGCTACGCAGCGAACTCCTCAGGAGTGTGTCTCGTTGGAAGTGCCCTATGCCCTCCCGCTCTGCTGGACCGATTCTCAAGACTCTCTTGTTTATAATCCTCGTGCCGGGATCCGTAACCCTGTTGATCCCTTACGTGCTGGAGGCGAAGGAGGCGCACTGGCCAGTGGCCTGGGTGAACTGGTTGGCGATCGTGCCCTGCATGTTGGGTGGGTTGATCCTTTTGTGGTGTGCATGGGACTTTGCAGTTGTGGGGCGTGGAACCCCGGCGCCAATTGATCCACCCAAATGTGTCGTGGTGAGCGGGCTTTACCGCTTCGTGCGAAACCCAATGTACGTGGGAGTTGAGCTGGTGGTTCTGGGCGAGGCGTGGCTTTTCAGTTCCCCGAGGCTTCTGGGTTATGCGCTCTTGCTCGGTCTAGGCTTTCATTCGTTGGTCGTGTTCTACGAAGAACCCACACTAAGAAGGAAGTTTGGCGGCCCCTACCAAGAATACTGCCGGGCAGTGCCTCGGTGGATTCCCAGGCTGACGCCCTGGTCGCGTAAAGAGTGATCATTCGCATCGAAGGGTCGAGCTTCGGCGCCGCCGTTACTTTGCCGCAATCTTCGCGAGTTCGGTCCCAGTCGTGGCCGCGACTTCCGCGTGGAGAGAACTGCCGTGCGAGTCCATGGTCACGATGGCGGGGAAATTGCGCGCTTCAAAGACCCACATGGCTTCGGGAATGCCGAGTTCCTCAAGCAGATACACACCACGAACCTTGGGTAGGCAGCGAGCGTAAAACTGCGCCGCCCCGCCGACGGCGTGGAGATACACCGCGCCGTGTTCCTTCAGCGCGGCGCGAGTCTTCTCCCCCATCCCGCCTTTGCCCATCACCGCCCGTACCCCAAGACGCCGAATGATATCGGCTTCGTAAGGTTCTTCCCGAATGCTGGTGGTAGGGCCGGCGGCCACGGTCCGCCACGCGTCACCTTCCTTGAGCATCACCGGACCGCAGTGATAGAGGATGGCGCCTTGCATATTGCAGGGGGCGTCGTGATGCAGCAGGTATTGATGCGCGGCGTCGCGGCCGGTGACCAGGGGACCGTTGATCAACACAACGTCGCCGACCTTGAGCGCGCGCACTTTTTCTTCGCTGAGGGGCGGCTCAAGCCGCACTTCGCGACCCGTCAGTTGGAAACCCGTGCCCGTGGTGATCAAGCGTTCGACGGGTCGGCTGGGGTCGCGATACAGCCACTTGGTGATGGCGCCGCTTTCGGCGTCGAGCAGAACTCCCAGCCGCCGGAAGGCCCAGCAGTCGTAGGCCACGCTGACGAAAAAGCAAGCGGGAAGCCGGTTCGCTGCGGCGATCTTGCATCCGATCAGGGAGGTCGAGCCACCAAAGCCCATCGCCCCAACGCCCAGCTTATTGGCTTGTTCCACGATCTCCTGCTCGAGTTTGGCAAGCACCGGATCGGGGTTCGTATCGTCAAGGGAACGGAAGAGTTGCAGCTTGGCGAGATGATAACCGCCCGCACGGTCGCTGCCGATGCACACGCCGATGGCCCCCGGAGCACAGCCCTGACCTTGCGCCTGCCACACGGCGTGGAGAAGGCATTTCCTGACGCCCTCAAGATCCCGATCGGCGCGACCTAAATGCTCGAGCTGGCAAGGCAGGGAATACTGGATGTTCTTGTTCTCGCAACCACCACCCTTGAGGATGAGACGCACCTCCACCTCCGGCTTCTCCCATTGCTCGAAATGGAAGATCGGCGTTCCGGGGCCTAGATTGTCGCCACTGTTCTTGCCGGTAAGGGAATCCACGGAATTCGGCCGTAACTTGCCGCGCTTGGTGGCCTCCGCGACCGCTTCGAGGGTTTGCTTCCTCATCGCCATCTGGTTGACCCCGACAGGCGTCTTGACCTCGAAGGTGAGCATGCCCGTGTCCTGGCAGATGGCACCCTCGTCTTGGTGGGCCATGTCGATATTCTCGCCGATGATGGCCAGCGCTTTTCCGGACTGCGATTGGGGATTCTCCGTTCGCAGCGCCCAGCCCATGGCTTCGCGCACGTCCGGCGGAAGGTTCGTGGAAGTCTGGATGATGAGTTCGAGCATGCTTTCTTTGAGGAATTGCATAAGACCTCCGGGGACGACCGGTGGGAGCCCACACCGTCAGCTCTCCCTCCTGTCGAATTATAACGCGCCAACGGCTAGACGAAAGGATGCTTGAGGAGGGCCCGCACGCGGAGGCGAGGTCCCAGTTCGTCCTTCAGGATTTCAAAGGCCTGCCGGGGAGAATCAACAAAGCGAATCAATTTCAAATCGGCTTTGCCGATGGTTCCCGTCTCGAGCAGCCACCCGAAGTTGATGGCGCGCTTCCAGAACTTCGAGCCGTAAAGGAGGATCGTCACCCGATGTCCTATCTTGTGAGTCTGGATCAAGGTGAGAAACTCCCACATTTCGTCCATCGTTCCTAAACCGCCGGGAAAGACGATCAGAGCTTGGGCTGGCTGCGCAAACCAGAGTTTCCGCATGAAGAAGTAGCGGAACAGCATGCTAAGTTCCGGGGAGATATAAGGGTTGGGTTTTTGCTCCATCGGCAGCTCGATGTTGAGTCCGATGGATTTTCCCCCCGCTTCGCTCGCTCCGCGGTTCGCAGCCTCCATAATACCGGGACCTCCTCCCGAACAGACCACGAGAAACCGCGGACTGTTGCGGAGTGTCATAGCCCATCTGGTGATCAAGCGCGCTAACTCGCGGGCGTCTTCGTAATAGCGCGACATGTGGACGTCCATGCGGGCTCGCTTGAGGTCAGCGAGAAGCGCCGGGGCGGAGCCCTCCTTGCTTCGGAGTTCCAGTTCTCGCAACTTCTGTATGGCCACGTCGCGAGGCTGAATGCGCGCTGATCCGAAGAAGACCACGGTGTTCTGGATGCCGGCTCTGCGCATGCGGGCCAGCGGGTCAAAGTATTCGGAAACAATCCGCAGCGCGCGCGCGTCGGCACTTTCCAGGAAGCGGAGATTACGGTAGGCAAGTGGAGGCATCTGCGCGCCGGGCTTCATTTCGTTTGCCATAAACTCATCACCTTTGCGCGGTCAACGCCTAGAGAATATCAGACGGGGAGAGATTTCCGGCACGAAATCCAGCGTTCCACAGGGAACCGCCAAGAGATTCCGGTTGACCGGAGGGCTGAGGGAGCGTTATGAGTTAGAGTTCGACCCGGCGAGGCCGGGTAGGCCTTGCAGTCGGGAGTCTTGCCATTTCATAGATCAGCACGGAGGAAAGATTCCATGTCATCGTTTTCCAGACGTGAGTTTATGCGCCGGAGCAGCCTGGGAGCAGCGGGCTTGGGATTGCTGCTCAACGGGAGGTGGGTTCCCCTGGAGGCGACGCCCTTGCCCCCACCGGCAAGCCCGAACGACCGCGTGAATGTTGGTTTCATCGGATTCGGCATTCGCGGGAACATCTTGCTGGAGGCGGTAAAGCAGACCGGGCAAGCCAATCTGGTGGCCGTCAGCGACTGCTACCAGGGGCATCTGACACGCGCCAAGGAACGCACCGAGGGCAAGATCGAAACCAATCTCGCGCAGTATAAAGCCCTGCTCGAGCGCAAGGACATCGACGCAGTCTTGCTCGCGCCGCCCGACCACTGGCATCTGCAGATGGTTGTGGACGCGCTCTCGGCGGGGAAAGATGTGTACATCGAAAAGCCAATGACCTATCGCATCGAGGACGGCCCTAAGATGATTGAGGCTGCCCAGGGCAACAACCGCGTCGTGCAAGTGGGCAGCCAAGGACGCTCCTCGGCGCTGCAGAAAAAGGCCCGCGAGATCGTGGCCTCCGGTGAACTCGGAAAGGTTACCAAGATCGTTGCCTCGTACAACCGCAACAGCTCCACGGGAGCCTGGAACTATCCCATTCCGCCTGACCTGAAGAACGACGTGAACTTCAACTGGCAGGAGTGGCTGGGCAGCGCCCCGAAGCATGCTTTTGACCCGGAACGCGTGTTCCGCTATCGCAAGTACTGGGACTATTCCGGAGGCATTTCCACCGACCTGTTTGTCCATTTGATCACGTCAATCCACTTCATCATGGACGCGAAGATGCCGTCGCGCGTGGTGGCGGCGGGCGGGATCCTCAATCGCAAGGACGGCCGCGAAGTCCCTGACACCCTGGATGCCCTCTTTGAGTATCCGGAGGAGTTCAACGTCAACATGGGGTCGACCTTCAACAACGCGAGCACTCCCGAGCAAGGCATGATGTTCCTGGGAACGAAAGGTTCGCTCACGCTCCTCGGAAACAGCTTCAGCGTGGCCGCGGAGAACCCTCGAGAAGGATATTCGTATTCGATCGATTCCTGGCCGAAGAGCCTCCAGGAAGAATTCCTGAATATGGACAACCACCGCGAAGAGGCCAACCCGCCGATCCGCCTGGAGGGAACGGTCACCTATAAAGATCAGGGCGCTGACGCTACGCTGCTGCACATGCTGGAATTCCTGGACTGCGTCCGCTCGCGCAAAGAGTGCAGTGAGAACGCCGAGGTGGGTCACCGCGCTGCGGCGGCAGGCCACATGGTGAACCTCTCGTATCTTTCGGGCAAGAGAATGGTGTGGGACGCTGCGAGCGGAACCGCCCGAGGAGCGTAAGAAGAAACACCCTGGTTCCCTACCCATTCCGCACGGGGCGAGCCATCGATCTCGCGGAGGGGCTCGCCCCGTGAGCTTTGATTGACCCTCCGCGCCGAAATCCTGCCGCAGCAAGTTCTGCGGCTTCTCCAAGACTGTACTGGGAGAAAGTGGCTGCTGCATGGATTGGCGATTGGAATGTCGTGGGGACGTGGGCTTGTAGGGCCACCCCTTGGGGTGGCTCTACGCCGACACGCGATGTGCATAGATCGACGATGTATTGTCGATGCTTCGACGAAAGTGCCCACCCACACTCCGCATTTCCAGCGTGGAGATGGGCAGCCCCAAAGCCTCTTGGGAACTGGTGTGGTTGCACCTTAGATCGGAGGCCGTTGCCAGCCACCGAGCGTGTCTTGCAGGAGCTGCGCGACTGCGAGCGCCACATCTTCGCGCCAGGGCCGCGCGATGATCTGGACGCCAATGGGCAAGCCCTCCTGGGTCGTCCCACCACGAACCACCGCTGCGGGCCAGCCTGTAAGGTTCGAAGTCATCGTGTAGCTGAAGCAGGGGAGCCGATCGTAAGTCGAGCCATGAACCATTCGTGCGAATGTGCAAACCGGGCAGAGTATGGCATCGTAGTTCGACATGAAGGAGAGCATCTCGCGCCGGAAGGCGTCCCACTGACCGACCAGCGCTGCAAACTCGGCAGCCGACTTTGCGCCTTGACGCTGTAATTCCAGCACGCGCCGCATGAGCGGATGGACCCGGGTCGTCCCCGCCATCTTCAACAGCGATTCGACGCCCGCACCTCCGTCGGCGGTAAACAGGCCAAAGTAGATTTCGTACGTTTGCTCGATCGCCCGAGGCCGCACTTCGTCTACGGGGATTCCTTCCTGGGCCAAAGCCGCCGCAGCTTTCTTCACGACCTCGGCGATCTCGCTGGAGGGCGTGGCAATTCCATTGTCAGTGTGGAAGGCGACTCGCAGGCGCCTGGGATCAATGGCGCGGGGATCGCCGAGTGGCATGGGCACGACGGCGGCATCTTGCCAATCGACGCCGGAAATCACCGGGAGCACCAATGCCAGGTCTTCTACGAATCTCGCCAGCGGCCCGATCTGCCAGAGCGCGTCGAGTATTCCCCCCGCTCCGGGGAAGTGCCCGGTGCGTGGAACCCGTCCGGAGGTGGGTTTAATGCTCGCGATGCCCGTGCAATGTGCCGGGAAGCGCACGCTTCCGCCGGCATCGCTACCCAGTCCGAAGGGCGAACCCCCCGCAGCGATCAGGGCTGATTCACCCCCGCTGCTGCCACCGGGTGAGAGTTCCAAGTCGTACGGGTTATTCGTGCGGCCGTAAATGAGATTGTCGGACTCCCACGCCCAGCCTAGTTCTGGGCAATTCGTTTTCCCCAGCAGGACGGCCCCGGCCTGTCGTAGCCGCTTCGCCACGACCGCGTCTTCGCTGGGGACGTAGTGCGACCGGCCTTCCGTTCCGCCTGTGCAGATAATCCCTTTGGTTTCGATGGCATCTTTCAGAGTGAAAGGCACGCCGTGCAACGGGCCCTGGATTTCTCCGCGAGCCAAAGCTTGGTCAGCGTCGCGGGCCTGCTGGAGCGCGATTTCGGCCGGCAATTGAACCACGGCATTCAGCTTCGCGTTCACACCCTGGATTCGGTAGATACAGGCTTGGACGATTTCTTCTGAGGAGGCTTTCCTCGAGCGAATCGCTTCCGCCAGTGCCGATGTCGACTCGTAGATTAGTTCCATGTCGTCACTCCAGTTCCTGTACAGGCCTTCACCCGCGAGGTAGTAGGAGATTGAGGTGGCAAGATTAGCATTGAAGCCCGTAGTTTGGGGTCTTCAAGTTTGCGGAGCAGTTCTTCCGAGGTTTGGCGCCATCCGCCGCTCACGCTGGGGTCGTTGAGGTTCCTGCTGCCATCAGGGACGGCCAGGAAGAGTCCCCCGGTGATGTGGAGCAATGCGCCATCGGTATCGCGACGCGGCCGCTTTGCATCGGCGTTCTGGCGGTGGTATCCTTGGTGGCGAGGACAGTTCCCTTGCAAGCGAGCGTGCGTGGGCAGAGCCGGGAGGTACTTCAGTGAGCGTTAGAAAGGGCCTCTTCTTCTTGATGCTTTTTCCCCTCGCAGCCTGGGCACAGGTAGGGGTTGGGGCGCCTGGGCTGGGCAACACGCTAAAGCCCATGGAGGCGAATACCTGGGCCGTTTTCGGGCGGACAACTGACATGAAAGGAAACCCGCTCGGGGGCGTCGCGGTCCGCGTCGATGTCGGCGTCGGTATCGGCTCCGTGCGCTCGGTGAAAACCAACCTCCAAGGTGAGTTCCGGACCGAATTCACCCTCGATGCGAGCATGCACAAGCGCCTCACGGTCAAGCTGGTCGCTACAAAATCCGGCTACACCGAGGCACATGAGACGTCCGAATTCGGGGCCGCCGACAAGACAAGTGGCCTCGAACTTGTTCTGGGAGATTTGACTCCGAATCCGGACCAGCTTTCCATGGCGGGGCTGGTGGGCGCACTGGCGCCACGGCTCCGGCAGGATGCCGGGAAGGTTTCTGGAGTTGAAGCCGACCGCAAGGAAAAGGATTTCGTCCGCGGCTGTGAGGAGCTGATTGACCGCCACGATGCGGTGCGCGCCGTGCCGCTACTTTCCAAGGGTGTCGAGTGGGCGCCCAGTTGCGTGGAATGCCGCCTGCTTCTGACCTTGGCGCTGTTCGAGGCCGGGAGCTGGACAAGTGCCAACCGGCAGCTGGACGAAGCTACGAAACTCAACGATGTCGCCACGTTGAAGCGACCTGAACCGGCGTTGATTGCGGGCATGCTGGGGGCATGGCGGGGCGAGACCAGCGGATCGGCGGGGTTCTTTCAGAAGGCTCTGGAGATCGATCCTAACAATGTTCTTGCCCTTCAGGAGATGGGTCGCATCCTGATCGCGCAGAAGAATTGGGAAGCCGCTGACCCGTATCTGGAGAGAGCGATCCGTGCCGGAGCCAGTGATGAAGCGCGGCTTCTGCGGGTTCGCGCTCTGCTGGAAGAAGGTGACAATGCCGAGGCCGGACGCGAGATGGATCAATACACTGCCGGCCGCGAGTTGAAGACTCTTCCGTCCGAGGCTCGCACGCTCTGTACCTCCAGGTCAAGCACCGCCTGAGCTTGGAACGCTATGCCAAGGTGAAGTCGGTGCTTACCGAATCGCCTCAGGATCTCATGAAGGCCATGCCGGAGTTGGAAGGGATACGTATGGCCCTGAACCAGGATGAGCTCAAGGTTGTTCTTAGGAAAGTGGGCGAGGGGGTCGAATCGTTCTTTAAGAACTTCCCGAACACCGTGTCGCTCGAGCAGGTCCACCAGGAGCGGCTTGGCAAGGACGGAAAGGTGGCGCGCTCGTTCGATCAGGGTTTCCAGTACCTGCTCCTGGCGCACACCGAAAAGTGGGGCTTGGGGATTGAGGAACACCGCGCAACGCCGCAGGGCGAACGTGCGGCGCTGGGCGGCTACGATCAGGGCCTGATGCTCACGGCGGGTTTCGCCTCTGTTTCGCTGCTCTTTCATCCTGCCTATCAGAACGGCGCGGGCTTCCGTTACTTGGGACGTCAATCCCTCGACAGACAGGAGACAGTCAAAACAAACGACAGCAGGATGTTTCTTGCCAAGCCGGACCGGACGTGGACATTTGATAATCTCAATGGAGAGTCGCCGCCTGGAAAAGAAATGTACGTCATTGCCTTTGCTCAAAACCCCCAAACGGCTCGGACGGAAGAACGGTTCAGTACCGATGAGGGCTCTGCGTTGATTCTGATTCAGGGGTTGGCGTGGATCGACCCCGCAACCTTTCAAATTGTCCGCCTTCGTACCGATCTCTTAGCTCCTCAATCCAAAGTCAGATTGCAGAGACAGACTACGGAGATTCACTTCAAGGAAGTTTCCTTCAAGGAAGTTGCCAATGCGTTTTGGCTTCCGGAAGAAGTTAGTGTCACCGTGGACTGGAGAGGCCGAATTTATCGCAACTGGCATCGCTATTCGGATTTCAAGCTCTTTAATGTCGAGACTAAAGAGGAGAGGAAAGCACCCCTGCTTCCTGCGCCCCCTGACCAGCGAAAATAACCGGTTCTTCCGGCCCGCATTTGAATACCGGCAATTGAGAATAGATATCTACCCGCCAACCGCTGACAGGCAACAGCCCTCAACCGAATCCCCATCCCCCGATTGCCCGGAGTATCTTTCCGCCTCAAGTACAAAGCTGCAGCGTTGCATGCTGCTGCCCGGAGGGGATACGTCGGCCCTGACGAAGATCGCGGTCCTTGGGGCGGGCTTGGTCGGGAAGACCCTCGCCGCGAGAGCGTCACGCACGGTGGCAGGCGAGGCACTGACTTGCAGGGTGCTCGGCCCGCCGGGAATGCGCGTCCGAGGTCACAACGAGGATGCGAGGGAAACGGTGTCCCACGTAGCGCAGCATCTCCACGGCTTCACCAAGCGTCGAATCGGCGCGCGATTCCACCACCTGCAGAGCTAAGGCTGCGTGGGATCAGTTCCCCACCAACTCGTCAGCGAGCGCGCCGGCGTCATAGAGCTTCCGGAGCACCTCAATAATCGCGCCGCTGTGGACCGCCACAGCTCGGTTGCTCTCCCCGTTGTACACGTAATCGCCGACCAAACTCTCGATGTTGCCGTCAAAAATCAGTCCGACCAGTTCGCCTTGTTTGTTGATCACCGGTGAACCGGAATTACCGCCGATAATATCGCAGGTGTTGACAAAGTTGAGGGGCACGGCGAGATCGAGTTTTGTCTTTCGCTCAAGGTAACGCTCGGGAAGATTGTAGGGCGGTTTCAGGTCGAAGCTGTAGGCCCGATCATAGAGGCCATAGAAAGTGGTCTTGGGCGGCGCCTGCGTCCCATTCATGGGATAACCTCTTACGGCGCCGAAGGAAAGTCGCAGAGTGAAGGTGGCGTCAGGGTACTGGGATTTGCCATACGCCGCAAAGCGTGCCTCGCCGATCTTCTCTCCGGCGGGTGTTTCCGCACTTTCGACCTGATCCTCGTACGTCTTGATCATCTGCCGCCGCCAGGGATCAACCTTGCGTGCGAGGATGATCAGCGGATCGGTGGACGTCTGGACGGCTGATTCCCCGCCTTCCACGAGCGCTTTACGAAAGCTTGCGTCTACTAACGTGGTCGCGCCCATCGCCTCCTTGGCCACCTCGCCCGGGGGATGTCCCCCCAACACCCCCTGGATAAACGGATCATCGGGCCCTAGTTCGTCCAGCGAAAGCCGCAGGAATCCCGTCAGCATGGCCTGCTCAAACTCTCGATAGACCGGCGCCGGGGAGAAAAGTCGAAAGCGTAGCGACTCGAGTTGGGAATCGTGGAAGCCCGCCAACCGCTCGCCATCAGGCTTCCGGACTTCGGCGACGTACTGCACAATGTCGAGCGCCATCAGACTCAGGGAAGACCACCCCAGCGAGCGAAACCGGAAGGGCTTAAGAATCTCCCGGTATTTTGTTTCTGCGGCGGCAATGGAATCCCACGCATTGCCGTAAGCCTTCAGCCTGTCCGGCTTGCTCGCGACGAGCGTCCGAAAGGCTTCCTCTTCCTTTTGCTTCTTGGAAATTAGGCTCGCATCCCGCAGCCCCTGGTACATGCCCCGGTAAGCTTTGAGCGAGTTTTCGATTCCAAAGATTTGTCGAGTGGCTTGGCGAGCCTGCTCCGGCCCCAGAGCCGCGTAGTCTTTGGCAACCTGCAGGCGCCGCTCCAGTGTCTTTATGGTCAGGGACAACGTGTTGTCCCGCTGGGTTTCGATCTGAGCCAGAGTATCCAGGCGACTGGTCGAGCCGGGGTTTCCCGAGACAAATACCAGCTCACCGTCGGCCGCCCCCGGCGCGTTCCACTTCAGATAGTCCTTACTGTCCACGGGCCTCCCATTCTCGTACACACGGAAGAGAGCAAAGTCGATGTCATAACGAGGATAGGTAAAGTTGTCGGGGTCGCCGCCGAAGAAAGCGATTTGCTGCTCGGGTGCAAACACCAGGCGAATGTCCGTGTACTTCTTGTATCGGTAAAGCCAGTACTCGCCGCCCTGATAAAGCGTGATGACGTCAGAGCGCAAGCCGGTCTTGTCCGTGCTTTCTTTTTCGATTTTCGCAATTTCCGCCTTGCGAGCCTTCAAGGCATCCGACTCGCCCATGCCAGAGGCCACGGCACCTTGGACACGCTTGGTCACGTCCTCCATGGAGACCAGAACGTTTAGTTCCAGGTCGGGGCATTTCAATTCCTCCGATGCCGTCCGTGCATAGAATCCGTTTTTCACGTAGTCGCGGGTTGCCGAGGACACCTTCTGCAGTTGTGTCAGTGCAACGTGGTGGTTCGTCACAACCAGTCCATGAGGGCTGACAAACGAGCCAGAACCGCCGTCGTTGAATCGCACACTGGCCAGGCGGACGTGATCAAGCCACGCCTGGGTAGGCGCAAAGCCATAACGTTCCTGGAGCTGCTTGAGGGGAGGACTATCAAAAGTCCACATCCCTTCCTCAGCGCGACACCAGCTCACTCCGAGTAGCGTCATCCCAGTGACCGCCAGGAGAAGGAAAGCGTAAAACCCTCCGAATAGTCGATGAATACTCATGATGCATCCTCTCAACGCAAAATCGTCGGTAATGCAGAGCCCTGGATGGTGCTCCTTATGGCGGCACCAAGTCAAGGCCAAACGGGTTGAACATCCTTCCCGCCTTGCGCCAAGCCAAAACTCAGACAACCCACCCGGTTTCCCAACGGGGCGCGACGTTCCGATTCACTTCGTCACCGGCCGTTTCGGGAAGAGGTGTCTTTGTGCTATATCTACCCCGATCCCGAAGTTGGGCTCATGCGCGCTTCCGTAGCTGGCGCGTTTCCAAGCCGACCTATTGCTTGCTCGAGGCGATGTGTGAAGCGATTTCTGCCTCGGGACCGGGGTCTATCGCATCTGGACGATCAACACCCGGACGCGTATCTCAGAAGGAGGGCGAATCTTATGAGCGTTTCCGCCACCCAAGACGAAACTTGGTCTGCAGACCTGCGAGTTTCAGGTCACGCGAAATGTCTTGATATGTCACGCTGCTTCGGCTCCTGGCGCCTTGGCGTACTTGCCCTCGCAGCCGGCTCGCTGGCCTTTCTGACACCGAGCCTTTCGGCTGCGCAGGAATCTTCAGGAAACTTGGAGTTAAGGACAACAGCATTCCGACCCGGCGGCAACATCCCCAAGCCGTTTACGTGTGACGGTGGGGATGCCTCTCCAGCCCTTTCCTGGAGCGATCCCCCGCCCCGCACACAGAGTCTCGTGCTGATCATGGACGACCCTGACGCTCCGGGCGGAACCTTCGTGCATTGGGTGGTGTATAACCTCCCGGCATCGACGCGACAACTCCCCGAACGCCTGCCGGGTAACGACGAGATGCAGGGCGGCGGAAACCAAGGAGTGAACGACTTCGCGAGAACCAGCTACGGCGGACCTTGTCCCCCGCCCGGCAAGCCGCACCGATATTTCTTCCGGCTCTATGCTCTGGACAGCAAACTGAACCTGAAAGGCGCGGCTCGCAGGAAGGACGTGGACCAAGCCATGAAAGGCCATGTCCTCGCCCACGCGGAATTGATGGGACTGTACGGACGGTGAAAGCCGGGGTCCTGGGGGGATTGTCGCAGAAATCCCGGGTCGCCGGGAGCATTGAGCCGCAGGCCACCGAGGCTGCGTTCCTAGGCAAGAACTGGGAGATCGTAAGGCCTCAGGGGCAGAATCAGGGTCGCGGCTAGCACGGTTCCAACTTTTTGGAGCAGAATTCCAGAGACACGACCCCAAGGAAGCTTGCCGCTACCTTCAAACGGCGTTTTGGCCCAATAAGTTGGAACAGGACTAGCAGGTCGCTGAAAAATGGCAGTTAACAAAAAAATCCGCACCTCCAGTCGGCGATGGAGCCGAAGGGGCGCCGGTTCGGAACCCCTCCCGCCCACCTTACTCTGTGGGTTCTTGCGGCTTTCTGGATCGGACCGTAACGCTTCGGGAGGGCGTTCAGGCGTTCGCCCCCAGCAGTTTCGTCATCCGCATCAAGTTGTAGGCAGCCG
>JAIQEZ010000003.1 GCA_020073545.1 Terriglobia bacterium
GGTGATCGTCGAGCCGGTGGTCGGCAACATGGGATGCGTGACGCCGCGATTGGGCTTTCTGGAGAAGCTGCGGGCTCTGACCCTCGAGCATGGCACGGTTCTGATTTTCGACGAAGTGATGACGGGCTTCCGCGTCGCATACGGCGGCGCCCAGCAGCTTTACAGGATCGATCCGGACATGACCACGCTCGGCAAGATCATCGGCGGCGGCCTGCCGGTGGGAGCGTACGGCGGCAAGGCGCGCCTGATGGACCTAGTGGCTCCCTCCGGACCGGTTTATCAGGCCGGGACGCTCTCCGGTAATCCCCTGGCGGTGGCCGCGGGGTTGAAGACGCTCGAAATCCTGCGCCGACCGGGGCTCTACGAGCGGTTGGATTCGTTGACAGCGAAACTTGCCACGGGGCTGGCCACGGGGGCCGCGCGGGAGGGTATACCCTTGACCGTGAATCGTGTGGGCTCCATGTTTACGGCTTTCTTTAGCCCGGAGCCCGTGACTGACTACACCAGCGCTAAGAAGGCGGACACGTCGGCGTATAGCCTTTTCTTCCGGCTCCTGCTGGAGGCCGGAGTCTATTTCCCACCCTCACAATTCGAGGCCGCGTTTGTCTCCGCCAGCCACAGCGAAGGCGACGTGGCTGCGACTCTGCAGGCGGCAAGCTTGGCGTTCACAGGACTGCACCCTTAAGACGGATGTCGGCTCGCGGGGGTCATGCGAGGCCGAGTGGAGATACCTAGGGGTTGAAAGTCGAAGGTTGAAGGTTGAACAGACCTGCCCCGTGCGCGCGGCTCCAACTGTAGACCCTTGAGCATCCCTTGAACATCCTTCGCTACCCGCCGCGGTGACCTCAGGATGACATGCTGGGGAAATCTCCCATCAAACTTCAGAAGCCAAATGCTGGAGGGGGGAGTTGAACCCCCATGCCGGGTGACCGGCGGCAGATTTTGAGTCTGCTGCGTCTGCCAATTCCGCCACTCCAGCGCACTCAGAACAATCAATTTAGCACGCGGCAAAGATTCGCTCAACCGGGAAGTGGCCAGGGTGCCTGAGGCCTGAGCTCCTCGCCGACAACCCTTCCCGCAGGCCCGCGCGCTCGACCCCGTGCCCCCCCGTCAGTTCCTTCACCGTTGCGACGTTGTCGGGGCCACTGGCAAGGACGTCGTCACACAAACCCAGCTCTTTGGCGAATTTCATGCGCTCTTCGACAACGTCAATGCCGATGATCCTGCTGGCGCCCAGTTTGCGGCACAGCGCTCCGCTCGCAGGCCCCGCCGGTCCGAGATCCGTGATCAGCACGGAATCGTTTCCGCTGATCCCTATCTTTTGCAGGCCTTCATAAACAGTTCCGGCTGCTGGAAATGCGGGTGAAGCTCCATCGCGCTGCCACGGCGTCCCGAGGTCTGGCTCCGAGGTCCACCCTCAGGCGAAGGCGACTTTGAGCGTGATCGCATAATCCGAGGGCTTTTCCGCCGGCAACTGCACCCTCAGGCCGGTCACCTCCTGGGTCCAGGTCAGGCGGCCTGGATGGCCCAGCAGTTCCACATTCACGATCTTGCCTGGTGACTGCGGACTTGCCGTACCCAGCGCCTGCACGACAGCCTCCTTCTCCGGCCAACCCATGACCAACGCATACAACGTATCCCTCTTCGTCGTGAAACGAACGTCATCCGCGGAGAGAGGCTGGCGTTTGTTTTCGTTGAACCCACCGCCCGGCTTCTCAGAATGCGTGCTGGGACCTTCACCATAGATTTTCCACGGTCGCGTGCCGTAGATTCCTTCGCTGTTCACTCTTATCCAGTCGGTGATCCCCGCGAGAACCTTCGACTCATCGGGGTCAAGTTGACCGCGGCTGGGCAAGGGGAAATTCAACAGCAGATTTCCGTTCTGGCTCACGATATCCACGAGCATGTCCACCACAGTCTTCGCTGATTTGTAGCGATGCTGCTCGTACACTTCGCGGTTGTAATGCCAGTCGCCGATGCAGGTATCGGTTTGCCAGGGAGTGGGCCGGATCTGGTTCGCCAGGCCGCGCTCGAAGTCCAGCACGCAGGTCCCTACCGCGCAGTCTTCGGGCCGCTTGCTGGTGTAGACCGCTTGGGTCTTCCCGCCGTGTAACTTCGCACTCAGGTTGTAGAGGTTGGCCACCGCACTGTAGCCATAATTCTCAAAGGGCAGAGGTCCGTCGGTGTACAACAGATCCGGCTGGTAATTGTCCACGAGGTCCTTGATGCGCAGGAACCAGTGGTGCTTCCAGGAGTCGGGGATGCCGTCATCGTTCCAGCCGAACTGTTCATGATTATGGACGTCGGCCCACTTATCGCAGCCTGTGTCGTGGTAAAGATCCGCATAGGCTGGATCGACACCGTCATAATGCACGCCCGCGAGCGCTCCTGTCTTGTCGCTTCCGTGGCTCACGGCAAACCATTTGTAGCTGATCCACAGGTGCTCGCTGACGCCGAACTTGAGTCCGTGCTTCAAGGCTGCCGTCCGCCACAGGCCCACTACATCTTTTTGCGGTCCCACCTTGACCGCGTTCCAGCGGGTGTGCCGAGAGTTCCACAGATCGAAGTTGTCGTGGTGCACGCCCATGCTCACGAAGTACTTTGCTCCGGCCCGTTTGTAGAGTTCCATCAAGTGATCGGGATCAAACTCGGCGGCCTTCCACATTGGACAGAGATCCTTAAAGCCAACCTTGGACGGATGCCCGTAGCGCGCCACGTGGTAGTCGTACTGGCGGCTGCCCTGGATGTACATGTTGCGGGCATACCAATCGCCTTGCTCCACTGCGGATTGCGGTCCCCAATGCGCCCAGATACCGAATTTGGCGTCTCGAAACCAATCGGGAACCCGGTATTGCTGAAGCGATTCTTGCGTCCCTTCAAAGGGGCCCCTGTGAATCTCGATCCCGGTCTCGGCGCGAAGACGCCGGCCCCAAGCCAGGGCAGGCGCAACGCCCGCCAGTACCTTCATCGCAGTTCGCCTAGTAATGTCCATGCTGTGCCTCCCCTCGCTTCCAGAGAATCCCGACCTCTTATCGGAGTGTCCTTTCGCGAAGATCGAAAAAATGCGGTTTGTTCTTCGGACTTCCACGCCGGCCTATCGTCGGGTTCATGTGCACTGTGTCCTGATCCGAGTCAATCACTGTAATTTAACACGATAATCCTTTCCCGCCACGAAGTGCCGTTCCAACTTGTCTTACCTGACCTTCCTACGAAGGGCCAGCTTTCGAGCCGCGCAAGATGAGGGCGCCGCAGATAGGGGGATTAAGTTGGGACGGCACTAACATGACTCGGTCATCAAGTGGGAGGACCCCTCGCGTGACAGCCATCCGATCATGCGATTGAAAGGTGCCAGCTTCCGAGATGCCGACTGTACGTCCGGTTGTACGCGGGTCGGGCTTCGCAAGCCCAAGTTCAGGATAGGCCGTCCTCAGGCACAATCCCTTCCGGGCAGGGGCTCTCCTTTCACCCGGATTGCTCAGCCTAGTGGCATAAACGTGCAAGTGCTTTTGTTGCATTCGCAGTCGGATGTCCGCAGGGCAAGCCCTAGGGCGACAGACATGGTTCGTTATGTCCTCCAGCTTTTCGAGGCCCCAGAATGGAATTTTCGCGGAGACCCCTTGGGGTTGTCCGGACACACCCCGAGGAAACGTGGAATTGGAGCATTCCGAAACGAAGCGAGCAGGTGTATACTGCCGAGTACAGGGGTTCCCCGTCGGGGAACCCGGGAATGAAACGTAGCCCCTCATGGTACCTGCGTACTATTGCGTGCAGTACTAAGGCACCCCACAATGGCCATGGAAGTGTGCGGGGTGATGGCTTCTTAAGAGAAACCCGGCTCGCGGCAAAACCCCAGGTTCTGCAGCATTCACCGCTGGCCGCAAAGTGAGATCCTCTACGAGGAGGCTGCCCTGACTATGAAGCGACGCACAACCGCAGGTTTCTCGCTCATCGAAGCCCTGGTGGTCGTCTCCATCATCTGCGTCCTGGCCGCGATCGCGATACCCATGTCCTCGAGCGCCGTGAGAACTTACCGGCTCTCGGCCGCCGTGGCCGCGACCGCGGGAGCCATCCAGACGACTCGCTACCAGGCGATCATGCACGGCTATCAATATCAACTCACCCTCACTTCCTCGACCTTATCGTATCAGGTTTACAGCATGGTCCCGCCGGCGACGACTTTCTCTGCGGTCGGCACGGCGGTTCCCATTTCCAGGCCGGGTGACGTAACCATTGGCCGAACAGTCACTTATCAGTTCAAGGCCGACGGCACGGTCACGGAGACCTCAACCCCTCCTAACATGGTTTTTTCGATTGCGAATTCGGTTGGGAGGTCGAATACCATTACTGTTTCGAGGGTCGGAAATGTTTCAGTTACTACGCCGTAAGAACGCGGATGTGGAAAAAGGCTTCACGCTGATGGAGGTCATGGTAGCGATCGTGATTCTCACCATCGGCCTGATGGCCACGGCTCTACTGATGGCGAATGTGTACAAAAACACGGTGCGCTCCCGATACGTGGCGACGGCGGCAGCCCTGGCGTCCGAGAAACTCGAGGATCTGAACCGCTTTGCCGACTCGGACAAACGTGGCAGCCTTGCGGGTGGCAGTCTAACCGCGGATCTTGGTCCCTTGAATGCGACGTGGAACGGCACGCCGGTTTCGGTCGACTACTACGACTCGGTGACCTTGAACAACTCCAACGGCGCCATGAATGAAACTTACGAAATCGTGGCCGCCGATGGGACGACTGAGTACGTAACGCAGACCTTTACAGCCGATGGTCTTTTGCACTGGGACAGCACCAACGGCCTCGCCAGTGCACCCTCTACCGCCGCCCCCACCGGCATAACGTTCAAGCGGCGGTGGGTGATTGAACAGGATACGCCGGTCACGGGAGTTCATATGATCACGGTATTGGTCACGCTCATGGACAGTACGGTCCAGCCTCCCGTAACCTTCCAAATGAGCATGGTGCGACCATGACCAGAAAACCCGTTCATTCTCGAGGCACTCTGCGCCCTGCCAACGCCCGCGGCTTTTCGCTCCTCGAGCTGCTGGTGGCCATGGCCGTCTTTTTGATCGTCAGTGGGGCCTCTTTCACGCTTTTTCAGCGTCACCAAGCTCTCCTGAGCCAGGAGCAAGGGCTGGCCGGATTGAATATCGGTCTGCGCAATGCCCTGACACAAATTCAGATGGATGCGGTTAATGCCGCAAACGGACTGGTTGTGGGCGCCTACGTTCCGGCCTGGCCCGTGGGCGTGACGATTGTCAATCAAAATCCCGGCGTCGCCTGCAATGACGCCACGACATTCCAATACACCTCCACCTGCTTTGATTCGCTCAACATTATTCTGGCGGACCCCCAGACTCCCACCTGCAACCTTTCCGCAGACCTCAACACCTATAACGCCAGCACAGTTAATGTAATCCCCTCAACGGGCGCCAGCACCTCCAACACGTATGCCAGCAACTTCAAGACCGGGGATACGCTTCTGACGGTAAATGCCAACGGCACACCCTTTACGACCGTAACTCTGACGGCCAATGGCACAGCCCCCACCAACTCGTATATCACGCTCAGTTTTACGAAGACCAATTCTACGGGTATTAACCCCCAGGACGCTGTCTCCCCCCCTCCCCCCAACGGGCTAATGATTACGACCCATGCCAATGCGACCGATTTGGGCGTTCAGTATTATAAGAATAATCCCACCACCGACTGGGTAATCCGCTTGGCGCCAATCAGCTATTATGTGGACACGACAGATCCCAACGATCCCAAACTGATGCGCAAAGTTGGCGGGGGGACCGCTGATGTCGTGATGGAGCAGGTTGTGAGCTTTAAGGTGGGGGCGGCCTTGGTGAACGACTGGACGGACAACTATTATTACAACGCCTCCGCCGCCAGCAACGCCCTAGGCGGCTACGCCAGTGATTTCACACAGATTCGATCCATTCGCATAACCCTGATGGCGCGTACGACACCTAACGGCACTCTTCCTTACCGGAATCTATTTGATGGCGGGCCCTACCAGGTCCTGGGGGGGTCGGTTGTTGTGAACCCAAGGAACCTGTCGATGAACGACCAATGAGGTGTGATATGAGAAGCCAACCTTGTCGCCATTGCTCCTCCCCGCAGGATTCAGGGGTTGCGGCGGCGCCGCCTCCAGGCCAGGGAAGATCCAATGACCATGGTGTCGCGCTGATCATTACTCTATTGTTGCTGTTCTTGCTCTCGGTGATCGGTCTGGCTGCGGTCTTGTCCAGCAGCTCCGATCTGATGATCAACGGCTACTACAAGAATTACCGCGGCTCTTTCTACGCCGCCGATGCAGGGTTGAACATCGCCCGGCAGGAGATCTACAACTATTTCCAGAACAACAGCCCCGCGAGTTGGCCCACAGACCAAAACACGGCCAACGCGTCGGGTAGCGCGTTGGGTATCAGTGCCACCTCCAATATCACCAGCACGTACGGCACCGGCTATTCGCTCAACAGTCATGGGCAAGCGGGTGGTTCCGTGCCCGCGAGTTTCCAGATCACCAACGCAAGCGTTACGTCCGCCACGGTCACACCAACTGGAACGAGCGGGAATTACACCAAGTGGACGTACGTATACACCTATTCTTTAACCTCGGTGGGCAGCTCCCTGGGTAGCGCGACGGCCACAATCAAGGAAAACGGCACCATTACGGTGAATGTCACCCAGGGATCGGGCACCACGGTCAATACCGTTAGCTTTTCTGCCTTTGGCGCCTTCATCGACAGCTTCACCGTCTGTCAAGGCCCCTTGGTTCAAGGCTATTTGACGGGGCCCATGTATGCGAAGGGAGAATGGAACTTGGGGTACGGCAGTCCGGGCTATACCTTTACCGATGTTGTCTCCCAGACTGATTCCAAGTTCAGCTACTACGACTCGCGCGGCAATTGCGCGCAGAGCGCCTCGGTGCCCTACGGCAACGTCAGGCCGTCTTTCCAGTCCGGCTACGCCCTCGGCGTAACGCCCATTACCCTACCCACAAATACCTACAGCCAAAAGTGGGCGGTTCTGGATGGAAAGGGATGCGGTGAGGACGCATCGTATCCCTGCGGGAGCGATCCCACTGGCCAACATACTCCCCAGGTGACGGCCCAGGAGATGGTGAATCACAATATGCAGAACGTTTCACAGCAGCCCTATGCCACCGGATCGCCTCTGACGCCGGCCACCTCCGGAGTCTACCTCCCCTACACCTGTTCCAGTGGCACTTGCTCCCTCAATAGCGGTGCGGGGGGAATCTACGTGGAGGGCAGCGGCTCTGGGGTGACCACCAGCGTGACCATGTCCACGACTACGGGAGCGGGCGGTTCCTCGAACCCATCAGGACAGGTTTTCACCATTGCGCAGACGACCAGTTCGACGATGGGCTCGCCGGTGGTCAGCCCAACAGGGAGCACGACCTGCACATACCGCAGCTGGAATAACACGACGAAGTGTACGCAAAACTACCAGCAGGTAACGACCACGACGACGCCCACCACCTTCACCACCGTCACCGTTGATCCGGTGGCCGCAGCGACTACGGTGTCCGCCTATACCTCAAACGCCAACGCCACCGTAACCGCCAACGCCAGCTCGTCTTGTACGGTGTCGGGTACGGGGAGTTGTTCGCCATCTCAGCCGAGTAGTTTTTCTGGGGGCACCGAGGTTGACTCCACTACCAATGGCGCAGCCACGACCTTGAGTTTGATCGGAGTTCCTAAGAACTTGGTGACCACGCCTACGCCTGCGACGATGCTCTATGTGAACGGCGATGTGAGCCTCAGCGGCCCTAGCTCGGGCGCGGCTATCCAGGACAACAGCATGGTCACAGTTACCGCCAACGGGGACATAACGCAGACGGGCAATATCCTCTACGCTACGAAGCCGGTGACGACCAGCGCAAACCAGAATGTCCCCGGAAGCAGTCCGGCCTGCTGTAGTGGCACTCCGGCCGATACGCTGATTCCGCAGTATCAGAACATGAACCAGGTTCTCGGGATCTTCACGGCCACTGGCAACTTCATTCTTAGCCCCACCCATAGTGGTGATGACATCGAGACGGACGCCAGCGTCGCCATGATTTCGTTACCGGGCGAAACCAATACCGACATCGGGCACATGGCCACCGGAAACTCCGTGGGGAAGTGGACCAACATTGGCGGCCGCATTGAAAACCGCGCTCACAGCGTCAACATGAACACTTCGAATATTTACTTTGACCGCCGGTTCAGCGCGCGCTCCAACTTTGCGCCGCCGTGGTTCCCCTCGACCTCGGTGTCTCAGAACATACTCGCCAGCACCCTTACTGTTAATTCGCAGCCGAGCCCCCCCTCCCGCACGTCTTGGCGGTACCAGGCGGGGCAGTGATCCTGAGTGGCGCCCCGGCTACGCTGCCGGGACGCATGACGATTGCGTTGACCCTTGAACTCGCAGCTTTTTGCGCGCCGGGACCGCCTCCATTATTCCGGTGGTAGTGTCCTAATTTGAGAAACTTCGCTCAAGGGAGTTGGCTAGGGGGGCGGAGCTTGAGCTCCGACATGATCGGCCGGCGCCCAGTCGGCGGCTTTAGCCTCTGAAGCTTCGGGGCCTAAAGGCCCCGTTTGGAGTCTTGGCTATCGTCGGACCTGAAGGTCCGACCCGCTGTGTCGAATTCACTCCGCCAAATTAGGGCGGCATTCCTCCAGGGCCTTCACGCGGCCGCCGCCGGTCCTTCTTGAGCATCATTAAAGCGGCGTTTCCTGAATTAAGGTGGCGCTCCATCGGGTCAATGCTTACGGAGGGAGAATACTGAGCGTGATTCGGTACGCTCGGGCGAAGCGAACGTCGCCTTGGTGTGAGGTTATGGCTTAGCCCTTCGTCATCGACGAAAGGAAAAAGGCATCGGCCTCCGGCGTCGCACGGAGTGCCGTCGCTCAGTCGCGCGTCGCGGGCGGGCGCCCGAACCAGCGCTGGAGCCGGCTGGATCCGAAATGGGCCTTCTCTGCGACGAGCGCCTCGGATGGCTCCTGGAAGGTGCCCGTGGGTTTGGGGCCACTCAGAAAGTCCACGTCGACGCGGCCGACCTGGTCGTGGCCGAACTCCACATAGCAAGAGCCAGCCCCCTTGTAAGCCTCGGGTGACGGCCCTCCGCGGAGTTGTGCGATGATCGCGGCCGCGACGACGCGCGCCGCCCCTTCCGCGAAGACCCCCGCCTTGGGCGTGCCCACCCCGTTCACGTCGCCCACCGCGTAGACACCGGGAAAGTTCGTTTCCAGCGTCTTTTTGTTCACCGGCACCCAGCCAAAGGCATCGAGGGCAAGCCCGGACTCGACGACGACCGCCGGCACGCGATGCACCGGCACGCCGAGAAACAGCTCGTAGGGCATCTCGGTCCCGTCACTCAGTACGGCCACCTTCCGGCCCGGGTCGAGCGCCCGCACTAGGCTGTCCTTCACGAATCTGATGCCGCGCTCCGCGAAGGCGGCGAGAATCGCCCGCGAGGTGTCGGGTGAAGGGGGAATAGGCGTGCCGAAGGGCATCACCACCGAGATTTCGGTCGCCTCACGCCGCCCGCGGGCGGCGAGGTAATCGTGCAGCAGCAGCGCCGTCTCGCTGGGAGCGGGAGGGCACTTGAATGACTTCCCGGTCACGCCGATGATGGCCGCGCCCCGCTCGAATCGAGGGAGCACGTCGCGCAGTGCGAAGGCTGCCGCAACCGAGTAGAACTCGTTGCCGCCTTCCACCAGCCCCGGGGTGGCCGCCGGATCAAGATCGGCGCCGAGGGCCACCACCAGGACGTCCGCCTGGAACGTTCCATCGTCAGTCACCACGCGCCGGGCGGCCGGGTCGATGGATCGTACCGTCGACTGCAGAAATCGCACGCCTGGTTTGACAATGTCGCGGTAGGGATGACGCACGTCGGCCGGCATCCGCCGTCCGAACATCACGTCGAGTTTCGAGAAGCCGAAGACAAACGCCTCGCTCCGGTCGATGAGCACGATGTCGATCGCATCGCCGAAGGCGTCCGAAAGAATCGTCGTGAGCTCGAGGCCTCCGAAGCCGGCGCCGAGCACTACCACGCGCGGTCGCACAGGCATATAGATTGCCCTCCCTACTAAAGTTACTTATCCTCTGCCTGACGAGTGGCATTCCTGATCAGGAGCGCGACCGCCTGCATCAGACACCCTGGAGGACCGCCTTGATCTTCGCCAGGTGGTGCCAGCTGTGTCTGAGCGCATGGTCCTCGATCAGGAATTGCGCCGTGAGCGGAGCGTCCGCGTTCAACGAGACGGGCGCCGCGCGGTCGAGCTGTTCGTCCGTGAATGCGCGTACCGCCTCTGCGGCGGAATGGCTATTGCGGCGCAGGAGCTCAATGGTGTCTTGCTTGCCGACCGGCGCATGTTCGTGCGCGTGTTTCGCGTTCATCTCAGCCACGACGTCCCATGTCACCCCCGCAATGGGGTTCCCTGAGGCGATCTCTGTGGCCAGGTGGATCTCGATCGGGTAAACGCTCGCCACGTGGTGAATGATCACGCCGACCTGACGACCGTCGGGCGGCACCACCGTGTGCCACTGGGCATCTGACAGCCCCTGTGCAAATGCCGCAAGCGCGTGGGCGCCTTGCTCGATCCGCTGGGCAAGTAGTGCTGCTCGTGTGCTCATCGTGTCTCTCCTGCTCCTAAGCCTGTCGAGTCACTCCGTCTTCGGAAACCCGAACACATGATCCGAAGCCAACCAATACGGCCGTCCACGACGCCGAAATACGCCTGTTGTTCAACAACAAACGATCCCGTCGAATTGGTGAGGCGAAGTCTGTACCCCACGCGGTGGCAATCGGCAATCGTGCTGGTCCCGACAACTTCACTCGCCTCAATGTGATCCGTGACTGTAAACCACTTGCCGAAAATGATGTCGTGTACGACGGCCGCCGCAGACGTCGCTTCCCAGAATCGCCGCGGCGTCATCGCCCGAAAATCGATGTCAGGCGTCAGCAACGCCTCGAGCGCACGAGCATCCTTGTCTGCAACGGCTTGCGCGAAGCGTTCGCCAATTCCGTTTGGCATCATCCCTTCCCCACAAGCACAGTCAGTCACTGTGCATTCGATCTCTTCCTCAAGACTTCTGAATAAAGCTAAGATTTCCTTTTTAGTACCCTGAACGAGGGCAGTAAACACCCCGCCGGCCCGTTCGCGACCTCAATTCTGCAGTCCAGACACCCGCGAGCTATCCGGTAGCGGGCGGCACGCCTCCCGGATGCAGCCGTTCCGCACTTCGCCCCGTATCCCCCGCGATTGCTCGCACACCTTGCCATCCCCCCTGCTTGTTCCCCCAGGTTTTCTCCTGACGGTCGTGGATTCCACCCTGCTGGCAAGGGCAGCAACTCGATCCGCCGTACCATGGCCTCGAAGAGTCGCCGCGTGTCGCCGCGGCGACGCTCTCCGCCGGCAGCAGCCAGTGGTAACGGGCGTGCTTCACCAGCCTGCCGCCGGTCTTCACCAACCGCTCACGTGGATTCTCTGAAGCAGCAGCCTGTCCCTGACGCAACCCCTATCGGGCTCGGAGAGATAATGGCCTTCGCCCACGGGGTAGAGGATACGTCTGCCGCGCCGCACTTCTACTTTAGCGGAACGTGGACAGGTCTCCAGGTTCCCCCTCGCCAGATTTCGATTTTCTCCGCTACTAAAATCAACCATCAGGAAATCTTTGGCTCCGACCGGTACGGCGTTTCGGGGGACCCTGAGCAGTTCAATGCGGCTTGGGGTTACAAGAATTCATCTAATTCGCGATTGCGCACATCGAGGACGAAGAATTTGTCGCGACGTTCCAGCCGTTCGAGCAGGTCTCCCGCAGTCCAGACTTCATCGTTCAGTCGTTCTGCCACTCCGGGCTCCCTCACTGGCAAGATACCTACTTCGGCTGGGGAGCGATCCGCAGATAAGGCCGGGGAGCCTTCCACCCGCCGGGATAGAGCTTTTTCGCTTCTTCGTCCGATACCGCCCCCGAGATGATGACATCCCCGCCTTGCTTCCAGTTCACGGGGGTAGAGACTTTGTGCTTGGTCGTGAGCTGTATGGAATCGAGGACCCGCAGCACTTCGTCGAAGTTGCGGCCCGTGCTCATCGGGTAAATGAGCATCAGCTTGATCTTCTTATCCGGACCAATCACGAAGACCGTGCGCACGGTGGCGTTGTCCGCTGGCTTGCGGCCCTCAGAGGTTTCGCCAGCTACGGCGGGCAGCATGTCGTAAAGCTTGGCGATTTTGAGCTGCGGGTCGCCGATCAGCGGATAATTCACCTTGTGGCCTTGCGTCTCTTCGATGTCCTTTGACCACTTGCTGTGATTGGTCACGGGGTCCACGCTCAGGCCGATGATTTTGCAGTTGCGTTTTTCGAATTCCGGTTGCAGACCCGCCATATAGCCGAGTTCGGTGGTGCATACCGGCGTAAAGTCCTTCGGGTGGGAAAACAGGATGGCCCAGCCGTTGCCGATCCATTCGTGGAACTTGATGGTTCCCTGGGTGGTTTCGGCGACGAAGTCCGGGGCCGTGTCATTGATGCGTAGTGACATGCTGCGCTCCTCGCATAAGATTCGATTGTTGGGGTTAGCCCAGAGAAATCATCATAGGCACGGCCGTTTTTTCCTGTCAACTAGAATTTCCTTCTTGGCATTTCTGATGGCAGCAGCATACAACGCACACCCTCGTATTGAAGCGGTTTATTTCGGGATTCCATCAAACTGGCACCCAAGGGTCTCCGAAACGGCTCTCGGTACCCCCTCATCCCCTGCCACTGGCTCGTCTCGAAGCGGTTTCTCAGACACTGCTCCCTCACATCCTTGTTATTGGATTTCTCTGCCTGCCGGGCGGTTTCTGCTATCCCGCTGGAACCGGCAGCGCTTCGATCCGCCGCACCATGCTTCCAAACAACCGCCGCGTCAAATGGCTCTCCGCCAGCAGCAGCCAGTAGTAACGGGCGTGCTTCACCAGCCGTCCACCTGTCTTCACCAACCGCTGCTGCAAACTCGTCAGCGACCAGTTGTCGATTCTGCTGGGCAGCGCCAAGCGCCGCCACAGGTTCCCCAAGTTATAGGCGATCACGCTTAGCCACAGGCGCACCTCGTTGGACCGGAATCGGCGGCAACTCAACCGAGTCATCGTTACCGCCTGTTTGCCTTCTTCAATCAACTGCTCGGCAGTGCCCCTCTTGCTGTAGAACCGCACCACAGCCCGGCTGCCCGTCTCCGGGTTGGTCACGATAAAGCCCAGGCGCGGGAACAACTCCCCCGCATGATGTTCGACCTTCGCTACCACGCGCCGCGCCGTTTTCCAACTGGCTGCCTGATAGAGAAAGTTCTTGTGCCAGACCACCGGCTTGCGACTCGGCCTTCCTACGGGCCGGGTCAGCAACTCCGCGATGTCCCGCTCCAGGCTGTCGTTCGCCGGTATGCGGATGGCGTATTTCACGCCCCGCATTTCCAGCGCCTCGTACACCTCCGGCTTGGCAAAGGGAGCATCGGCCCGAAATACCACTTCCTTGCCCAATTTCTGCTGGCGCTCGATCTCCGGGAGCAGCAGTTCTTCCCAACCTTCGGCGCTCTGCACCTTGCCCGGCCTCAACTGGGCCGCCAGGCAGTCGCCGTCGCGATTGAACAGCAGCAGCGGGTGATTACGCGTGGACTCGAAGTGGCCGTTGTAAGCACTCTGTTCCTGCTGACCGTAGACCGGAATCTCCGTGCTATCCATGTCCAGCACCACACGCTGGGGGGAATCGAGGGCTTCGGCTTTGGCGATCAACTCCCGATTGATCGCGGCCAGTCCCGCGAAGTTCTCCTCTTCGGCCAGCATCCCCGTCTCGAAACTCTGTGATCGGGAGGTAGAGCCGCGCCCCGATCCCAGACCTTTTCCGAGCCGAGCAGCCGGAAGGTCGGATCTTGCGAGAGCCGCTCGGCATCGTTCACGTCCTCGTAACCCGCCAAGCGGCTGTACACCGACTGCCGCAGCAGGTCCGCCAGCGGAAGCTGCGTGTTCTTCCCCGCGCCCAGCAGGTGGAGGCGGCACGCGGTTCCTCGCCCCGTCCCCACGAAAATGAGGTGTCACCCCAAACGCGCCCGCCAAGGTGTATACTCGCGGCTTCACGGCAGCAAGGGTGAAGCCGTGAAGTCGAGGTGAGAACATGTTAAAGACGGGGAAGAATCTTCGAAGGCGTCTCGGTCAAGGAGCGCTGCTTGGCGCGCTGATGATTGCGGTCGTGTCCGCGCCAGTCCGGGTTCACGGGGAGGGGGCGATGGGCGACGCGCCGGTACGTCACGTGGCTGATCTCCGGTTGTGGGTCCTGAGCACCGAGCGGACCTCCTACGTCATGGGGCTCAATGAGCGCGATGAGTTGCAGACTCTCTACTGGGGAGAGAGGCTCGGGAGCGACCACGACCTTTCCGCCGCGCATTCCCGCGGCGAGCACGCCTCGTTTGATTCCCCCGAAACCATGACCAACCTCGAATACCCGGGCTGGGGCGGCCGGTATTACAGTGAGCCGGCCTTGAAGGTGACGCTGGCTTCGGGCGTACGCGACCTGGTACTGAAATACGTCTCGCAGGAAATTCGCGGTGATACGCTGGAAATCCGCCTGAAAGATATTCAATATGATCTGTTTGTGAAACTCACCTACAAGGTGTTTCCTAAAGAAGACATGATCCGCAAACAGGCGGAGATCGACAACCGCACGCCGCAGGTGGTGACCGTGGAGAGCGCGCAGTCGGGCGCCTGGTATGTGCCGGCAGGGGAGGGGTACCGGCTCACTTATCTGACCGGGCGCTGGGCCGGCGAAACGCAACTGACCCGCGAACCCATTCTCCCCGGCAAGAAGGTGCTGGAGAGCCGCCGCGGCAATACCAGCCATCAGTTGAATCCGTGGTTCGCCATCGACGCGCGGGGCGAGGCGGACGAAGAGCATGGGCGCGTGTGGTTCGGCGCGCTGGGCTGGAGCGGCAACTGGAAGCTGGTGGTGGAAGACACGCCCCCCGCGCACCAGGTGCGCGTGACGGGGGGTTACAACGACTTTGACTTTTCCTGGCCGCTCGCCCCGGGCGAAAGCCTGAGCACACCGCCTTATTACGGCGGCTTCAGCCGCCAGGGATTCGGCGAAGCGTCGCGGCTGCTGCATCGGTTCGAGCGCGACGAGATTCTTCCCGACCGGGCGCATCCGCGCGTGCGGCCGGTGCTCTACAACTCTTGGGAAGCGACGGAGTTCAACGTGAGCGAGGCGGGGCAGAAGGCCCTGGCCGAGAAGGCCGCCAAGATTGGCGTCGAACTCTTCGTGATGGACGACGGCTGGTTTGGCAAGCGGAACGACGACCACGCTGGGCTGGGCGATTGGTACGTAAACCCCCAAAAGTTTCCCAACGGGCTCAAGCCGCTCATCAGTTACGTCAACAGCCTAGGGATGGATTTTGGTCTGTGGTTCGAGCCGGAGATGGTGAATCCTGACAGCGACCTTTACCGCCAGCATCCCGACTGGGCGATGAACTTTCCCGGACGACCGCGTAGCGAGGCTCGTAACCAGCTCGTCCTGAACATGGCGCGCCAGGATGTGAAGGAATACATCTTCGGCGTGCTCGACAAGATGCTGTCCGAGAACAACATCAAGTACATCAAGTGGGACATGAACCGGCATTTCGGCGAACCCGGTTGGCAGGAGGCGCCCCTCCCGGAGCAGAAGGAAATCTGGGTGAAGTACGTCCGCAACGTGTACGAGATCATCGACCGGCTGCGCGCCAAGCACCCGAGCCTCGAGATCGAGTCCTGCTCCGGGGGCGGTGGGCGCGTGGACTTGGGTATCCTGGAGCGCGTCAACGAAGTGTGGACCTCCGACAACACCGAAGCCTTTGACCGGCTGCGCATCCAGGAGGGCTTCAGTTTCGCTCACGCTCCCAAGATCATGTCCGCCTGGGTCACCGACGTGCCCAACATGAACGGACGCTCCACGCCGCTCCCATACCGCTTCCTCGTTGCCATGCAGGGCGCGCTCGGCATCGGCTCGAACCTGAACAAGTGGTCAGCAGAAGATTTCGCGCTAGCCACCCGGATGGTCACAACCTATAAGAGCATCCGCGAGACGGTCCAGCAGGGGGACCTCTACCGCCTGTTCTCTCCGCGCGAAGGCGAGCTGACCGCAAATCAATACGTTTCCGCCGATGGAAAACAAGCGGTCTTGTTCGCTTTCCTCCATTCCCAGCAGTACCTGCGCCCGGCTCCCACGGTTTGCCTGCGGGGACTCGACGGGAAGGCTGCGTACCGGATCAAGAGCCTTGACGGCAAGCTGGTTGAGAAGCAGGAGGTGCTGAGCGGCTCTTTCTTGATGCACCACGGGCTCAACCTGAACCTGCGGGGAGATTACGACAGCACCGTGGTGATCCTGGAAAAGGCTGAGTAGTCGCCGGACGAAGGGCGAAAGCGCTGGTCGGTAGAAGGTGGAAGCGCCGCCCCCGGAATTATTGCGGAAGATACCTATGGGGGGTCGCTGAGCGCACCTTTCTTGCGGAGCAACGGAACTACACGTCGCTACAGCTTCGCAAGCGCAATGGTCTTCTTCTGGATGCCATGATCGCCGCCGACGGCGAAGCCCTTGAGTGCCGCTTTCGCCTTAACGTTGTCCTTGTCGTAGGTGAGGCGCAGATCGTAGTTGCCGGCCGCGATGGCCTCCTTCTGGGTGCTCCAGAAGGTCGCGAGGGATTGGAACTCCTCCTGGTCCGCGCCCGCCTTAAAGATCTCGACGTGCATGTTGTCGCCGACGTCCTTCCCGTCGAGCGTGCCGAAGATGCGAACGTACTGCATCGGCGCCGCCAGTACAACTTCCGCCTTCCATAGTTTCCCAGCCACGAGGCTTACGTTTCTAATCCATCCCTCAACCTTGCAGGTTGCACCCTCCTCGTAGTGGAGGCGGATATCCCAGGTTCCAGCGGGGACCGCCTCCTCGCGGCTGGCCCAAGCGCCCATCTCCGGCTTTTGCTCCTCCGAATCGGAGCCCGGCTTCCAAAGGTCCCAACGTGTATTCTCGGAGACATCGACGGGCCCATCGAGGCCGAGGACCTTGATGCGTAGGAGGCCCTTGGCCTTGTCGTCGGTTTCCTTGTCAAGGACCTTGGCCTTGACCTCCTTGACCGCGCCCGAAAGCGGCAGGTCCACCGGTGACATATCAGTCGCGCGCTCCGCTGGGGCCGGCACGCCCGAGACACCGTCTTTCCGCATCTCCGAAACTGGGCCCGTCTCTTTCTTCGAGCAACTGGCGGCAAGCGCCACCGCGAGCAATGAGACGCTAAGAGTCCAAAGGGTAAACTGGCGCATGTCTGTCACCTCCGTTGTGGTAGGGTAAGTGGGGCTTTCAGGTCATTTCACGCGCGGCGACGGACGCCTAAGACGTACTGAGGAGAAAAGGCGAGATTCCAGACCTGCTAATCTCGTCCGCAAACTGACAACGCAACGCTTCCGGCCTCGCCGATCTCAATGCTCTCCCGCACCGCGAACCAAGGAGCCCCTCTCCCCAGCGGCCCGTCGTCGTGCAGGCACAGTATCTCCCCGCATAACCTCGGGGTCAAGTCCCTGCACTCGTCCAGTGGATCGCTGGCCGGGTAAAGAGGAATCTGGGTCAGTTCCAGTTTGTATTGATCGCCCCCGCGGCCTGCGCGCCACCTGGACTGTCCAACTATGAAGCGGCCCAACGACAGCTTCAAGCCTCACGCCGGAGCTTCAGACGGCTCTTGTTTGCTTCCAAGAAAGCGCGCAGGTCCTCTTCGGCATCAAGCAGCCTGGTCCACTGCTCGTAATAGAGCGTCACCGGGAAGCGCCCCAATCCGTAGACGCTCACCCCGCCTTTTTCGCCAACTTTGAACTCCAGCTTCCCACTTTGCTTCGCTCCGACTCGCTTCTCAAGCTCCGCAATCCGGGCCATCAACTCTTCCTTGGTTGGGTCTGCCATTGGAACCATCCTCCTATCGCCGACCTAGCGGCGGGTCGCGCTTGTCTACTGTCCGGGCGCGTTTCCGGTCGTGCGGGTCGATCCTCGGCATGGAACTCGCGCCCCCTTACCAGATTGATCAAGCCCCCCATCATAGCTGATTTCGCCGTAGCGAGCCAACCGGGCCAGCCGCATGGGTTTGACGAGAATTCGGCTGGTGCCAGGTCTGGGCAGGCGGTACACTCTGGCACTGGACACGGCTGTTGAACCTCTTATCAGGAGCTGGAGGATGATGGATCTTAACCAAGAGAATCGAGGAGCGGTAGCGCGAAGAAGGCAGCAGCGGTTGAATCTCCATGCGTTTGTTTCGAGAGTCATGGCTTGGAGGACTGTGCGCAATCAAGAAGGAAGGGCCGGGGTTTTCGCGCGGTTATATCTCGCCATGGTGGTGGTTGCAGTAGGGTTGCAGACTGGTCCTGCCCATGCCGAGCAGTCGCAGATTGTCCTGGATCGCGGCGGCAGTACCGTCGTGCTGGAGCCTTACGCACCAAACATCATCCGCGTCAGCCTGAGCCTCCTCAAAGACCAAGCCAAAGCGGGACCCGGCTACGGTTTCATCGCCAATCCGTCCGCCCAAGGCTGGACGTACCAGCAGAGCAACTTCGGAGACATCTACCGGTCCCCGCGCCTGGTCGTCGCGGTGGCGATTGATCGTCCGGGCAAACCTGTGGCGACGCAGGTAGACATTAGTAAGTTTTTCAGCGGCTCCGCCCCAGGCGCGCACATCACGATCAGCACGCCCGAGGGCAAGGTCCTCCTGGAGTTGACGGGTTGGTCGATGTCCGTACCCAATCACAAGGACGCCAATGCCGGCATTTTGAACGACAAGCGTCCTTCGGATGCGCCCTTCTATCAGGTCGGCGCGACCTTCACGTCGCCCGATGACGAGCACTACTATGGTTTGGGGCAGAATCAGGAGGGGTTCCTCGACCATCGCGGTCATACCGTCAAGTGCTGGCATGACTACAACGCTGCCGGCGGAGCTTCGATCGGTGTGCCCTTCGTGGTCACCAATCGTGGCTACGGAATGATCTGGGACAACCCCTCGAAGACCACCATCGAGCCGGGCTTCAACGAGCAGACCCGGTGGACGTCTGAAGTCGGCGACCGCGTGTCTTTCTTCGTCATCGCCGGTGGCGGCACCGATGAGATCTACTCGGGTTACCGCCAGCTTACCGGGGCCACGCCGATGCTGCCGAAAGCGGCCTATGGTTATATTCAATGCAAGCAACGCTATGCCTCGCAGGAGGAGCTACTCGGCGTCGCCAAGGGCTATCGCGAGCGGCATCTCCCCGCTGACGTTCTCGTGGTCGACTGGTTTTATTACACCAAGATGGGCCAGATGGACTTCGACCCCGGAAAATGGCCCGATCCGATCGCCATGAACCGCCAGCTTCATGACCTGGGCTTCGAGACCATGATCAGCGTCTGGCCCCGCTTCACGCCCGGCTCGCGCTACTACGACTTCCTCGTTCAGAAGGGCTGGTTCGAGCAGCTCGCGGACGGCACACCCACCAACGGCCTGCCTTATGATCGTGCGGGCTCCGACATCGACACGACCAACCCCGAAGCGGCTCGCTGGTTCTGGGACGTCATTCGCGACAACATCATCAGCAAGGGCTTCGACGCCCTCTGGGCGGATGAAACCGAACCCGACCTGCCGCCCAACGGCAGCTTCTTCCACATCGGACCCGGCACCCGCTATTTCAACGTCTATCCCTTGCTGCACACCGCGGCCCTCTACGACGGGTTCCGTCGCGATACCAACCATCGCGCCCTCATCCTCTCGCGCGACGCCTACCTGGGCGCACAGCGCAATGGCACGATCTTCTGGTCCTCGGACATCTATCCCACCTGGGACACGCTGAAGCGCCAGATCCCCACGGGCCTCAACTTCGCCGCTTCCGGTCTGGCTTACTGGAGTAACGACACCGGCGGCTGGCAGTATTTGCCCGCAGAGCATCATCCCGCTCACCCGCCGCTACTCGATCCCTCGGACGCCCGCGACAATGTGGGGGGATACGACGACTACCCGGAGCTCTACACTCGCTGGTTCGAGTATGCGACTTTTCTTCCCATCTTCCGGACCCACGGCAGCCGCCTCTACAACGAAGTCTGGTCTTACGGCAAGCAGGCCGAGCCGATTCTGATCAAGTACCTCAAGCTGCGTTACCAGTTGATGCCCTACATTTATTCGCTGGGCTACAGCACCTACCGGAACGGTGCGCCCTTCATGCGCGCGCTGTTCATGGACTTTCCCGACGACCCGAAGGTCGCGGACCTCGGCGACGAATATATGTTCGGCCCAGCATTCCTGGTGGCTCCCGTCACCGAGCAAGGAGCCACCAGTCGGATGGTCTACCTGCCCGCGGGCGTGGATTGGTACAACTACTGGACAAACGAACGCCTCCAGGGTGGACAGACGATCAAGGTGGATGCACCCATCGAGACAATGCCGCTCTTTGTTCGCGCGGGTTCGATCCTGCCGCTCGGAGAGCCGATCGAAAGCACCCACCAAGTCCAGAAGATCGCCAAGGTGCGTATTTATCCTGGCGCGAGTGGCGACTTCACGCTCTACCGGGACGATGGAAAGACTTACGCCTACGAAACGGGAGCCAGCAGCATCACCCGTCTGCACTGGGATGACCTTGCGCAAGGGCTGAGCCGCGAGGGAGCCCCAGCATGGACAGTACCAGACGAGCAGATCCTCGAGGTCATCGGGCACTAGGCCTGTGCGAAAACCCGGCCGCCCGCGCGCTGTCCGCCGCAGACATCGCGGAAGCCGCGATGCATCCACGACCCGCGGAAGAGATGTAGCGCAAGGCTCGCTCTCCAGCCTTGCGGTTCTTCCACCGCGACGCGGCCGTGGGCGGCGCGGCCAATGTAGAGGTCGGCTTAAGCCGGGCATGGGTTGTGGACGGTACTCCTCGCGCCGGACACATGGCATAATGCACTATGTATGAGCCACGCGCGAGTGCCCGATTCGGCTAGAGACTTCGCCACTAATTTGCCCGCGAACATCAAATTCCTCGCCTCACAAATCGCGCGGAAGCCGGCAGCGTTTACCCCTGAATGGGCGAGCACCGCCGACGAGGCCTTCTCGCTCTACACGCGGACGAGCACGGTGAACCTAGTCTTGGCGCTCAACGAGGTAATTGCAGATTTCGATTGGCCGTTTCCAGGCTATGCTAACCTGCGGCGCGAGCTCGGAGGAAACGAGCACAGCGCGCTCAAGAGCCGACTTCGCTTCCTGATCAACATTTTCAGCAGAGATTGTAGCCTGTTCTCATCCGCCGTGATCGCAGGTGTCACGTCCGGCAAGGAGAAGGCACGTGCTCTCTTCGACGCGCGGATGGTGCGACTGTTCCGGCGGAACGCGAAGTCGGTCTTCAGGTATTGGCATGACCACCCCCTGCTGGTGTCCAGGCGAGTGGTCGTCGGTGACCTAAAGCGGTGTTACGAAAAGGAACTCTGGGCCGCGTGTGTGCCCACGGTCCTGCCGCTTCTCGATCTCGTCATGCGGGCTTATTTCGGCTCTGACAAACTCCGCCTCTCTATCCAAACACTGCGGGATGCATTTAAGGCAGCCAAAATCCTGCCGAAGGACCTCAAACCTGGTCGCGCCGTTTGGAACGGCCGCCGGGAGCCTACTTCCGGGAATGCGCTGGTTGCCACGCTCGAAGAGGACCTTCGGCTACCGGGTGTGTTCTTGTCTTCGTTCGTGGAGTTCGCAAACACATACTACAGCTGGTACACCGTTACCTCGACATCCCCCTCAAGCACGCTGAACCGTCACGCTGTCATGCATTGCGCGTCGGAATACTGGAACGAAATCAACGCCACGAAATCCTTCACATTCTTCGACCTCACACTCCGAATCGAAAAGCCTCTCCGGATCCTCATTCACGGACCCGCGATAGGTGCGTCACCGACGCCGGTCGTCTGACTTCTCGCAGGTGGCGCTCCTGGCGCATCGGCCAGGTACATCGCGGTCTACGCAATGTGTACCGGGGGAGGCCCGTAGGCCATTAAGATGGGCGAACCTGCGGCCGCGGCCCGTCGCCCACCGCAGGTCACAGGGGGGGCAGGGAAGAGCAGGAGTCAGGAGTTAGGATTCAGGAGTGCCCGCCCACGCTGTCATCCTGAGGAGTTCCGATCTTTTCGGGACGACGAAGGATCTCGGCAGTGCGCTCGTCCAGTGGAAAAGAATCTCTTCGATTTGATGCCGGGATTGTCTGCGGAGTTTACCCTGAGCCCGTTCGCTTCGCTCAGGGTAAACTCCGCGAATGGGTCGCAGGATGACAGCCCGCGGGCCGCGGAACCCGAGGCCGTCTGTGAGGAAACCGTCACGAGCAACTGGCAGCTATGGTTTCTGGACTGCCAGCGTGCCAATGTGGCTCGGGGAACTCGTTATTTTTGTTGGTCAGGTGGCGCAAGAAGCGAGAGGGGTTTCCTCTGCTCTTTGGTGTCGACATTAAAGAGCTTGAAATCCGAATAGCGATGCCAGTTGCGGTAAATCCGGCCTCTCCAGTCCACCGTGACACTAACCTGTTGCGGGAGCCAAAGCGCGTTAGCAACTTCCTTGAAGGAAACCTCCCGGAAGTAAATCTCTGTAGTCTGTCTTTGCAGCCGGATTTGGGGTTGCGGAGCCAGAAGATCGGTGCGCAGGCGAAGGATCTGTAAGTTCGTGGGATCGATCCACGCCACTCCCTGGATCAGAATTGACGCAGAGCCATCATCCGTCCTGAACCGTTCGGTCCGCTGGGCCGTTTCGGGTTTCTGAGCGAAGGCAATAACGTGCAGGTCCTTTCCGTCGAGGGCTTGACGTCCCAGGTAGCGGAAACCCGTGCCGTTCTGATAGGCAGGATGAAAGAAGAGGGAAATAGAGGCGAAACCCGCCGTGAGCATCAGGCCCTGATCCAACCCGCCGAGCGCGCTACTTTTGCCCTGCGCCGTCGCGCGATGCTCCTCGATCCCCACGCCCCACTTATCGGGCTGGGCGAGCAGCAGGTACTGGAAATCCTGATCGAGCGACCGTGCGACCTTCCCGTTCTTGCCGAGCAGCTCCTGGTGGACCCGCTCGAGCGACAGTGTGTTCGGGAAGTCCTTAAAGAACGATTCCACCCCCTCGCCCACCTTCTTCAGGATGCCCTTGAGCTCATCCTGGTCCGAGGCCACGCGTATCCCCTGCAACTCTGGCATGGCCTTCATGAGATTCTGAGGCGATTCGCTAAGCACCGACATCACCTTGGTATAGCGTCCATAATCCCGGCGTTCCCGCAGTTGGAGGTACAGCGTGCGAGCCTCGGGGGGAAGATTCTTAACGTCGCGGCTAGCAGTGTATTGATCCATCTCGCGTCCAGCCTCGTCGATGTCGCCTTCCTCCAGCAGAGCGTGAACCCGCAGGCGCCGCGCTTCATCACTGGCTCCGGCACGGATCGCTCTCTCCAGATACTGGTCGGCGGCTGCCCAATTTTTCTGCACGATCAGGACACGACCCATCTCCTGAAGGGCCAGAGCATCGCGGGGATCGATCGCTAGCGCCTTCTGAAAGAAGCCCGCCGAGATGCTGGTTTCGCCCCGCCAGGCCTCCAGCACGCCCGCAATCAGAGGCGGTTCAGGTCGCTTCGACGTGGCGGCATCATTGAGTTTCATAGCTTTGTCGATGTGCTGGCTGGCGCCTGTCCAGCTTCCCGCTTCAAACAGTGCCAGGGTCAGAAGCAGGCGGCACCCCACGCAACTCGGCGCGCGCTCGACGCCTCTGGACAGCAGTGGAACTGCCCGCGCCGGATGGTGACGGTCGATCAGCTCCTCACATCCGCGGACGAGATCCCTTTCCTTGTGGTCGGCTCTAGCTCCTAAACCCTTGCCGGCATCCTCGCGGAGCCGTGGCGCCAGCGTGCTAACCAGCGTTGCCAGGGGGAGCTCGTCCGGATTCTGCGTCGATTCTCGCAGGACCATTTCGATGCCACTTGCCGCTTCGGCCGCCCCGAATTCGACTGTCTCATGGGCTTGGGTGTAGCCGCGTTTTGTAGCGACCAGCCTGGCCGTGAAGTGTCTTTGCATGGTCGCGTCGAGGGTATATTCACTCTGGAACTCACCTTGCAGGTTGGTTCTCAGGGCTCGCACAGAACCGCTACCGAGACCGACGTCGACGCGAATTGTGGCGCCTCCCAGCGGATTTCCTTTCATGTCGATTGCGCGGCCAACAATGACCCAGTCATTCGTCAGCATGGTGCGCAGCGCGCTCTCGATTCTCCCGTGCCCTGACATGTCCTGCCCGAGTGCCCAGGGTGTGAGGGGAAAGAGAATCAACAAGAAAAAGCCCTTTTTAACCATCACCCAATTGCCTCCCGGCTGTGCGCACCGGTAATTTCCTGCGAACCAACTATCATTGCTCGCGAGGATATCACCGCCGGAACAGCAATGCAAAACGGCTGCGTGTTACGATGCACAGGGCGCAGGGGGGCAGAGAAAAGCAGGAGTCAGGATGACAGCCCCCGGCAGGAGAGTTCCAGGATAATCAGGCTCCACCCGGGCCATTTTCGGGCTACCGGTAGCCCCAAATCGACGTGCCCCACATGCCACATCCCACCTACCACCCCTTGTGGCGATGTAAAATCGCCCCTACACACTTTTCTGTCTACCGGTAGCCACAATCGTATTTCGTGCTCTTGACATGTCACCGGCGCTTATTGCTATCCTAGAGCAGGGGCTAGGTGTTAGGGGCGCTAAGAGCGAGTCCGGGGTCCGAAGTCCGGAGCCGGAAGAGCAGGGAGCAGGTGACAGGGAACAGGAAGAGCAAGTCCGAAGTCCGAGGTGCGAAGTGCAGGGGGCAGGTGACGGCGAAGGGACTCGAACCGGCCCACGGTACGACGTGCGAGGCCAAAAGCCTCCCGCAAGGCAACGCTCACGTGGAGGATGGAGGATTCCAACTTTCGGCAAGTCTGGCGGGTCGCCAACCTGCTCCTGAAGATTAAACGCCAAGTGCGTCAGATGGAAGCTTTAGAAAACAGCGCGGTTCTCCACGATGTACCAGAAACAAAAGGGGTTAGCGATGGAAAGCGAAGACTTTGCAGAATCTATGTCATTGAAAAGAAATAGGTATTTGATTCTGCGGCAGCGAGGGTGACGAAAAAAAGGGGGCCCCAAAATGAAGGTAAGTCTCACGATCTTATTGAAAACAAATGGTCAAAAAATCCCCGTTTGTGGGTTTGCCAAGATGTTACTGAAAAAACACGAGTTATAGTTCTCCTGCCATGATGTTGATGAAAAGAAAGGGAGTTAGTAGGAAGACGGGAGACAGCAGACGGCAGGCGGCACACGGGAGGTCGAAGGTGGTGGGTGGCAGATGGGGAAACCAAAGTGACGGCAGAAGGCGCATTCCGCCGGTGCGGCGGATGGCGAGGCTGATCCGCTGCCCCTCCGACCGCTCGGTGAGAATCGTTCGGCCTGCTGAGAAATCCCGGGCCACGAACCCGGATTTCTCACCACACGATGCCTTTTTCCCGGTGATTAGGAGGGCGGGGCTGAAGCCCCGCCCTCCCTCGTCCGTGGTGAGAAATTCGGGCTGACTTGAGATGTTGTGGAGCCTGTAATATGATTCGGCTGGAGGATCCTGAATAGGACTGAATCCGCAAGAGTGGCGGTCATGCCTTTTTGCCGAGAGTGCGGCGCAAATCTCCCTGAAGGAGGGCGCTTCTGCACCCGATGCGGAACGCCTGCGGAGGAAGTTGCGCGCCCCACTTCGAGCGCGCCCCCGCCCGTCGCTCCTGGGCGTGCCGCAACTGAGCCCGGCGCGGCCGTCGCCAAGCCCGCAGCCGCCGGCAGAGGTTCCGTACTCCCCACCCGCCCACCGAAGATCCAGCCTGGCGAATTTGAGGACACGCCCGACCTGGAGGATACACCTAACCTCGACGCGGCATTGGCTGAAAGGTACCTGAAGCAGCCAGTCCCGGAGGGAACGGTCGTTTGCCGTTTCTGCAAAGGGCCTCTGGATTTGACGGGCACCTATTGCGAACAATGCGGCGCGCCGATAGAAGAGGCAGCGCCACCAGGGCTAATCAAGCCCAAGCCTCAGCCCGCAGCCGCGCCGGCAGTGACGGGCGGGTTTCCAAAGGCGCCCCAGGCGGCTGCAGTTCAGCCGCCGAAACCTCCCGTCGTGCTTCCGAAGCCTTCGCCTCCACCCCCCGTGCCGCCGCCGGCCCCGATGGTGCCGCCGAGCGTGGTTGCGGCGCGGCCCACTCCGACGTGGGGTGCGTCTGAGGCGACCGTGTCACTAAAGGAATCACCGGTTCAACCCGCACCGCCAGGGCGATTCGACGCGCCGGTGGAAGAGGCCGCGCCAACAAGGATAATCAAGGCCCAGCCTCAGCCCACAGCCACGCTGGTAACGACCGTCAGGTTTCCACAGGCGCCCCAGGGCGCTGCTGTTCAGCCACCTGCTGCGCCAGAATCTCCGGCTGTGTCTTCGGAGCCTTCGACTCCACCCCCCGTGCCGTCGCCCGCCCCGATAGCGCCGCCGAGCGTCGTTGCGACGCCCCCCACTCCGACGCGGGGTGCGTCGGAGGCGACTGTGTTGCTAAGGGAATCACCTATTCAACCCACGCCGCCGGGAAAATTCGACGCGCCGCCCGCCGCCCCGACCATAGCGGCAGCCCAACCACCCGCGGCGTTACCTCCGCAAACTGCCGAGCCCCCCCTTCCTGTTCCTGAGCCATGGCAAGCCCCTGAGGTCGCGCCTGCCGCGGCCCCGGGAGCGGCTCAAACCCTACCTGAGGCTCCTCCTGGCGGGACCCTTTTTGCCGAAGAAACTGCTGTCTTGCTTGCCTTGGCCCGTGCACTCGGCAGGAAATCCTCTCGAATTGCTCTTGTTGGAATAGCCGCGGGAGTGGTCGTCGTGGCGGGTGGCGTGGCCACATGGTACTTGTTGAGATCGCATCCCGTGGTTCAAGCCCCGCCGCAGCGTGCTGCTGCACCAGCTCCTGCAACCACTGCGCCTCCGCCTGCTGAGATTGTTCCGGTACCCGCTCCGGTGCCGGAGTCTCCCGCGCCTGTCGAAACGCCGAAGCCAGCCACGCCTGCCCCCGCCACTGGCCAGCGCAAGAAAGTGCGCGTCGCGAAGCCCGCGACGCTGCCTGCTCCGGCTGCGCCTGCCCCCAGCCCCCGGGCGCAGGAAATCGCGAGCCTGCAAAATCAGGCGCGAGACGCGTATGCGAAAGGGAATTACGCGGAGCCGCCGGCCGCGAACTCCATTGCCCTGTTGAAGCAGGCTCTGGCGTTGGATCCCGCTAACAGCTATGCCAAGACGCTTCTCGAAGACAGCGCGAACGGCGGAAAGTATCAGGTGCAACAGGCCATCGTGCAGAAGGACTTTGTTGCGGCGCATCGAGTCGCCGACGCGCTCGCGCAATTGCTGCCGGGCCGGCGCGACATCGCAGGGCTGAAGGAAGACATCGCCAGCGCGGAAAGGGCCGACGCGGAGGCGCGCCGGCCCAAACCGGCTGCTCCTTTAGTTGCCTTTCGCGCCTACCACATGCATTCCGAAAAAGCCCCGGCTGACCATGGCCCGTATTGCCTCGGCATGCTCAGCGTCGCCGCTGGACACCTGAAATTCGTGGGACAGTCCGCGTCGGAAGGCCAGCGAATCGACACCCTGGATATTGCCTGCTCCGAGGTTCGAGAAATCAAGAAGAACGCGCGCGTCGCCTCCCGCCAGAATGGTTTCCACGTGCGCACTGCCTCGACGAATATCAATTTCGTTCCCGAAAATTCCATCGCCGCCTATGTCTCCGCCCTCGCCTTCGCCTGCACCAAATAGCCAGCCCGCCCGGGCGATCCGTCGCGTTCTAGCGACCGCCAGCGGGTTCGCCGGCCCCCGGCTTGAGGTTCAGCGTGATCTGAAACCACCAATTGGGCTGATAGTTGATCTGGACAGGAGCCCCGCGCAGCCCGTCGCTCGTGCCCAGCAGAATGGCGAACCCGCTCTTGTTCCCCGTGGTGTGGTTGACGACCTGGAATCGCGCTTCTTGGAGATCGTGGTACGTCCGGTCGATCTTCCGCTTGGGGTCACTGAGGGTGAAGTGGATGGTCTTTTCGGGCACGGGCCGTGTGCTCTCCAGAGTCACGGTGTATTGGCTGGAATTGTAGACGTAGCAGAGCGAAATCGGTGGGTGTTGTCCCTCCAACGCATTGTTGGCCAGCTCCTGGACCGTGGAAAGGAAACCATGGCCCCGGTTGCAGCCCACCGACGATCCTGCCAGCGCGTGAAACTTACGTCCTTGCCCTTCCTTGAGCTGGTCTAGGACCACTTTCTCGGCAGGCTCCAATTCGCGCAAGTCGAAATCGTGGTCCGAGTAGAAAGGGATCGTGGTGGAAACGGCGCGGCCGGGATCCACTCGGCTGATGATGGCCTCGAAGCCGTGCTGGCCTTCCTTCTTTTCCTTCGATAGTTCTTGCCGCATGGCGCCGATGGACTCGCCTTTGGACGATTTCATGAACCCCAAGAAAGCGCTCGACTGCGCCGCGCCGCCTGCCCCGCGCTTGACCACCTCCGTCCCCGCGCCCCAGCGATTAATCCCGTGCGCCTTGGCGGGATCGGAGCCGAAAAGGAGCCGGATGACTTCCAGGCTCGAGTCGTCGGCGGCTTGGCCGATCTTGATGTAGCCGCCTCCCACGTCATCTTTCCCGATCCAGAAGAGGAGCAAACGGATCTGAACCGTCATCTCAAAATCGTAGTTGGCGTCGAAGCGGGCCGGGACACTAAGCCACTGAAGCGCTTCGCTTATGGCAGGGCCGCCGCCCGAGCCGGCCAAATCCGATGGACCTGCCGCAGCGCTTAGAGCTATTCCACAGATTGCCAGAACCAAAGGGCCTACGACCCGGCCGAATTTGCGTTTCAGATGATTCACGAGGTTAACATAGCGCGAATTCATGAAATTGGCAATACCAGAAAGTTAATTCGCCGTGAGATGGCTTTAAATGTCGGGAGAACCACACGTCCTATGTATTTCCCGGATTTCCCTGGAGATGCAGACTTGAAAGTCAGCAGGGACAAGCCAGGAACGACGAGCGGGATCTCCTGAGACGTTTGGAGACCGGAACCTCTGGGGTGGCAGGAATGACTTGTGGGGGGTGTTCGGCCTCGCAGCGATGGCTAAGATGATGGCACGGTCGCTGAGGCTTCGTCCGAATACGCGCTCTCGGTGACGCCATCCGACGCGATGGCCGTGACCACATAGTAGCACGTCTCCCCTGCTTGCACAGTGTCGTCCGTATAGGTGGTCCCGCTGACCGGCGAGGAATTCAGCTTTGTCGGGTACGGCCCTCCCGAGGTAGTGCCGCGGTAAATGTTGTAGCCAGTGACGCCTGAGGTCGCGCTCGCAACCCACGTTAGAACCACGTAATGGCCGCTCGGACCGGGATTTGTGTGCGAGCATCCCCCACAGGCTGCCCCAAGCACGAGCGCCAGCAGCAGGGCGGCGAGGCGAGCCTTTGCCTGCAAGGGCCGACGACCGCCGCTCCCAGGAGTTGGTTTCTCTATCCGGGTCTCAAGATATGGGTAACGCAGTTCTTTTCTCCTCAGGCCCAACGACAAACCCAGGGTAGCATGAGGGTCGTGCCCCCCTTCAGAGGCCTCCCCGAAATGTTATCCGGAATTTGCATTGTGATTTCCTGCCCCCCTTAATATACAACAGACCGCCTCCGTGTGCAACGCTTCAACCCAGCTTCTCCACGCTGGGTGGCTCTAGCGGCCTCGGAGAAGGGGAGTTGCGCCTCTCCCTGAGAATCAGAAAACCCGAAGCGGCGGTTTTTCCGATCGATTGCCCCGACACTCATCCTACCCGGAGAGTCCTGCCCGCTAGTCTTCATCGATGGCAGTTCTTCTTGCCGCGCGCGCGGCCAAATGGTCCCGGCCGGCCTTTACAAAGCCCAGGAACCGGCGGGCCAGTTCGCCAATCCGGTCCTGCTGGCGACGGTGGATCGCGTCAGGAGGGATCAGTTCCCGGCCAACGCCGAGTGCTACTGCCCCCGCAAGGATAAAATTGGACGCATTCTGTTGATTCACGCCCCCTGAGGCAATCAGGGGAATGTGAGGGAACATCCGATGGAGGGATCCTATGTAGTTTTCACCGCCAATCTGGGCGCACGGAACGACCTTGACGAAATCCGCATTCGCCCCCCAGGCGGTGATAACCTCCGTGGGGGTTAGTGTCCCCGGAACCACGACGACACTCTGACTCACCGCGAACTCGATCACGGCAGGATGGAGTCCGTCACAGGTCAAGAACTGTGCTCCGGCCTCAAGACAATGGAGTGCGCCTGCCGCGTGTGTCACACCGCCCGCCCCCACGACCATGCGGGGATGGTTCTTCACCAGGTGCGAGATGACCTTGGTGGCTTGGGGCAGGGTCAGGGGGATTTCTATGACGACAATCCCTCCTTCCGCGACCGCCTGAGCGGCAAAAAGGGCGTCCTCCTCCGAGGACACGCGAACCGCGGCAATAATGCCGGTTTCCTCGATCCAGCCCCTCACCGCGTGCTTCTTCACTTGGTCATTTCCTTTCCTTACGGAAGACTTCTGGTGCCCACCGCCTCGCGCAGTTGCTCCACCGCGAGAAGCCAAGCGGCAAGCGCCTGGCGATACGCAAGTTGTGTGGCGCGATAGCTGCGCTCGGCATCCAAAAAATCGAGCAGGCTGACGGCACCCCGCTGGTACGCGTATTCGCTGATGTCCCGGTCTTTCTTCGCCCGATCGAGATATCCCGAACGGTAGAGCACCACGATCTTATCGCTGGTCTGAAGGTTTTCGTAGGCGTCTCGCACGTCGGTCATCACTTGATTGTTTGCCGACTTTTCCAATTCCTGGGACTGCGTGACCGCATGGCGGGTCCGTGCAATTTCGCCCTGGTTGCGATCGAAAATGGGGAGCGGGACGCTCACATAAAAAGTAGTCGTGTTGATGCTGTTCACATGCGAGTAGTTGGCTTGCACCGTGACGTCCTGCTTCCCATTCGCCTTGGCCAGCAGGTATTGGCTGTTTGCCGCCGTGACCCCTTGCGTCGCCGCCTTAAGGTCCGGGCGTTGCTGGAGCGCCCTCAACTGGAGATCCTCGAGGTTGCCTTGCACCTTGTTGTATTCAAAGGTCCCCGCCACATCGTAGTTCGCCGGGACGGATTCGTACCCCAGCAAATTCCGTAGGTCCGAAAGTGCCTGAACCTTCGCGAGCTGAGCCTGCGAAACGTCGTTTTGGAACTGGAGCAGCTGCAGGTCAATTTTCAGATAGTCATCTTCGCTGATCGCACCTTTATTGTAACGTAGTTCGCTGATGTCGACGGTGCGCTGATAGCTTTGCAGGTCTTCTTGGGCCAGATCCAACGTCGATCCCGCGAGCTGTACGTTGACGAAGAGCGCGGCCACCTGAAAGGTCAAGGTGCGCTCGTTGTCTGCTACCAGTGACGTTGTGACGGCCGTCTGGTCCTTGGCAGCCTGAAGGCGGTGCTGACGTTTCTTGCCACGCTCGATCAGGTAGCTGAGGCCCAGGTCGGCCTCCGTTGAGTCGTGGAGGTAGGTGGAGTTAAAAGAGCCCGGTGCCAAAAATGGCAGGTATTCCCAGTCGGTGAAGAGCACGGGGTTCGGGCGTAGATTCGCTGTAATTTCCTGGTCCTGGCTCTGCTGGATCGTGGTGCGAGCGGCCAGCAAGCTATGGTTGTGCTGCAGCGCCAGTCGAATGGCGTCGTCAAGCGTGATCTTTATGGGGCCTTGAGCAAATGCCGTGCCCGTCATCATGGCGAAGGCCATCCAACCGAGTACGCTGCGCCACCCCTTCCGTAAGGGGGAGTTCACAGATTTATGTCTCATGGGATTGCTCCGGGTCCGGGAGCTTGTCCGTGTCCCTCGCGACCCATACGTACAGCGTGGGCAAGATAAAGATGCTCATCGCAAGAGCGGCGATCAGCCCTCCCACGATGACGATGGCGAATGGCCTCTGAGAATCGGATCCGATGGCGTGTGACATCGCCGCGGGTATCAGTCCAAAGGTTGCCACAAGCATGGTCATCATGATGGGACGAAGTCTGAGGACTGCTCCCTCAATCGCGGACTCCACGATGGTGTAACCGCGAGCACGGAGCTGATTGATATACTCGAGCATGATGACGCCGGTCTGGACGGAGACGCCAAAGAGCGCCAGGAACCCTACCCCTGAGGAGACACTGAAATGCGTGCCCGTCAGCAACAGGGCCAGTAAACCACCCAGGGGGGCCACAGTCACGACGCCAAGAATGAGAAAAGCCCACTTTGCCGAGCGGAACATCGTATAAAGAATAATGAAGATGGCGAGGATAGTTAACGGCACGATGACGGCCAGTCGCGCCTCGGCACGCTTTTCGCTCTCGTATTCTCCCGCCCACTCGAGGCGATAACCTGGTGGAAACTTCACCTTCTGATTGATCTGGTTGATGGCGTCTCCGACCGTGCTCCCCAGATCCCGTTCCCGGACGCTAAAGGTTACGGCCACGTAGCGGCTGTTTTGCTCACGGTAGATGTCATAGGCGCCATCCCGAACCTCCACCATGGTGAGCTGTGCCAGGGAGACTCGCTCTCCCGTCGGGGAAAGCAGGCGAATATTCGAGATTGCTTTCTGGTCCCTGCGATAGGGCTCCTGATAGCGCACGACCACATCGTATCGCTCCGGACCCTGAAGCACTTCACTCACAGCCTTCCCTCCCACGGCGGTCTCAATGGCGTCCTGGATGTCGGTGACGTTGATCCCAAAGCGCGCTGCTGAGCGGCGGTCGACCGTGAAATTGAGATTCGGCTGGCCAACCAAACGATAGACCTTCAGATCCTTGATGCCGGGAATCTTCGACATCACATCTGCCACCTCCTGGCCCTTCTCATCGAGAGTCCTCAGGTCGGTGCCGAGAAGCTTCGCTGCAAGGTGGCCCTTTGTGCCGCTCTCCGTTTCACCCACGTTGTCTTCAATCGGCTGTGAGAAATTCCAGGTGGCTCCCGGGAGTTTTTCAAGCTCGCGATTCATTGCGGCGATCAACTCGTCTTTGTCTTGACGAAACACCGGCCTCCATTGTTCCTTGGGCTTTAGGTCAACGAAATACTCCGTGTTCCCGAATCCTCCGGTGTCGGTTCCGTCGTCCGGCCGCCCTACCTCTGAAACGACTTTGATCACCTCCGGAAATGACGCCAGAATCAAACGAGTCTGGGTGGTAAAGCGCACGCCTTCCGTGAGGTTCGTGCTGGGCGCCAGGGTGCCACGCACCCAGATTGCGCCTTCGTCCAGATGCGGTAGGAACTCCGAACCAATGATTCCGCTGAAGCCCAAGAAGCCCGCTACCCCCAGGGCACCCAAACCAACACCCACTGTGACCCAACGATGCTCAATGGCCCAGCGCAGTCGCCTTCGATAGAACTCAGTCAGAAAGGCCATGACTGGGTTGTGCGATTCCTTGACCCCCTGGCGGAAAAACGCGCTTGCCAGAACAGGTGTAATGAGTATCGAAAACGTCATGGCACCGAGAAGAGCAAAGGCAACCGTCCAAGCCATGGGCCTGAATAACCTCCCCTCAACTCGCTGCAACGTGAAGATCGGCATATAGGCGGTAATAATGATCGCAATCGCATAGAAAACCGGGCGTTGAACCTCGTGAGCGGCCTCGCGGATGGTTTCTACGAGCGTTTTAGACCCAGTGCCGTTTTGGCGTCGGGTCATGTGCCGAACGATGTTCTCGACCATAACTACTGCGCCGTCCACGACCATGCCGAAATCCAGTGCGCCCAGAGAGAGAAGATTGGCGGGAATTTTGCTCAGATCGAGCCAAATAGAGGCAAACAGCAAAGAGAATGGAATTGTGCACGCGACGATAAGCGCCGCGCGAACATTCAAAAGAAACAGGAAGAGGATGATCGTCACCAGGACCATCCCTTCGGTCAGGTTATGCAACACCGTGTGCAGGGTGAAATGAAGAAGATCGCTACGATCGATCATCGGCTCCATCTTCACACCGGGAGGAAGGATGTGGTCGTTGAGTTCTTTCACCTTCGCGTGAAGTGCCACAAGCGTTGGCGTTGCATCGGCGCCCTTGCGCATCATCACCTGGGCGAAGATGACGTCGTCGTTGTCGACGATTTTTCCGTCGGCACGAAGGATGGCCTTACCTTCGTGTCCCAATCGAACTTTTGGAGCCTGGGTTACCTCCGCGATGTCCTTCACCCGAAGAGCTGTCCCTGACTTGGTCGTTAGGACGGTCTGCTCGATGTCTTTCACATTAGTGAAGAGTCCGATCGTGCGGACATTCATCTGCTGTAAGCCGACCTCCACAAAGCTGCCGCCGGCGTTCACGTTGTTACTGGCCAACTGCTGCTCCACCTGGCCGATACTCAACCCGTAAGACACCAATTTGTTCGGATCGACGCGAACCTGATACTCCCGCGTAGTGCCACCGAAGGTGCTCACGTCGACGATATCCGGGACGGATTTGAGTTCCTTTACGATGGTCCAGTCCTGGATGGACCTTAGATCCATGAGGTCGATCTTGGGATTGGTGCTTTTCAGCGAGTACCAGTAGATCTGGCCAACTGTGCTCCAGTCCGTACCCATGGAGGGCTGAATGCCTGGAGGCAGATCCGCTTGATTCAGCCTTTCCAGAACCTTTTGCCGGTTCCAGTCGTTGTCCGACTGGTCGTCGAAGATCATGATCACAAAGGAGAGGCCGAAAATGGACTCGGATCGGAGATGCGAGAGATGAGGAATCCCGTTCATCTGAATTTCAATGGGGATTGTTACCTGTTGCTCTACCTCCTCTGCCGCCCGACCCGGCCACTGGGTAATGACCGTCACATAGTTGTCCGCGATGTCGGGATACGCTTCTACGGGCAGGTTGTGGAAGGAGATCGCACCCCAACCGAGCAATAAAAGTGCAAGCGATATCACCACGAATTTGTTGTTTAACGCAAAGTCTACAAGCGTGCGAATCATTTTCTATCCCCGGTCGAAACTTCCTGTTCCTAACACCCTCACTGAATATCGATGGTGTTCTGCAGTACGATTGCGTTTGAGACAACCTGCTGGCCCGGTTCCAGTCCGGACTTAACCTCTTGCATCTGGTTGGGCAATAGGTCGCCGCTAACGATTTCCACGCGGCGAAACCTTCTATCCGGCGCGGGCACAAAAACCCAGTCTCGGTCATGCAGATGCATGATCGCGGTAGCCGGAACCTCCGTGTGCATCTCCTTCGTCCGGCCATGGAACTTGGCCGTCACGAACATGCCCATGCGCATCATTCCAGGATTCTGCACCTCTATGCGGACCTTTGCGGTTCGAATATTGGGATCGAGAATCGCTCCAATGTTGCTGACATGACCTGTAAACATCCTGTCCGGATAGGCGTTCAGAGTGATTTCGGCCGCGTCGTCAACGTGGACGTTCGGAAGATCGTTTTCGTAAACGTCGCAGACCACCCAAACGTATGACAGGTCAGAAATTGTAAAAGGGCTGGTGCCTAAAGCCTGCACCCCCGCCGCATTCGTGACTTGTTGGTCGGTGATCACTCCCGAGACCGGCGCGTTGATGTCCACAACGTTGTTCAGCCGATTGGGGTCGTCGCCGAGCAAGCGGAGATGCTCAGCCGTGGTTTCGAGGTCGACCTTGGCCTTGTCTTCGGCGTCCTGGACGACCTCAAGATCGCTCTTCGAAATGGCGCCGTGCGCGCACAGATCGTTAGCGCGTTCCAGTTGCGCGCGCGCCAGGACCTCGTCGGCCACAGCCTTCCGGTAGTCAGAATAGCCGCTGGAGACATCGTCGCTTCGAACGCGCAGCAACAACTGGCCCTTTTGCACCGTATCGCCGAGCCGCGCGTAAATCCCCACCACGCGGCCGGAAGCCAGCGAGATGACAGGAACGTTCCTAGCGATATCGGGGTTTACCGTGCCCGTGACCACTAACTCCGAGGATGTAGCCCGCGCGATTGCGGCGGCGAGCGGATACTGCTCAGGATGGTCTACGGTTAAGAAGCTGACGTCCACGCCGGGAACGACTTGGGCGGGAGGTGGCGCCTCCGCCGCCTGATCTCCGTGCGCTCGGCTGCAGCCGCCAAGAGTCAGGAGGGAAGGGATAGAGATGAGGAGAAGACTAATTTTCAGGCCTTGGCTTTTCATAAGGAAGTCCAATCCGCCTCCGAAATCACTCGAACGCTCCCGGCAATCCAGGCGGTAGTGTTCCTCCGAGGCGCAGGGCGATACGCCCAGTTCATAGGTGAGGGGATTACCGTTGCGGCTGCCCCAAAGCCCGGACCTTGCGTTCGAAGATAGGCACGCGAACTCATCTAATCAGCCCCTAGAACTTGACCATTATGGCAAGTCTGAGGCTTGCTTCGTTCTTCCGAAGATCCGGGAACCAGACACTGCCCAGCCCACCGCCGCAAGCCGCTTCCGCAGCCCCGAGGTCCGATGTCCCCGACGCGGCACCGCTACTGCAGGCATAAAACTGGGGAGAACCGTTATTGCCGCCAGGAGGCGTAATCCCACCTCGGCCCGACCAATACGGCACATCCGAGTGGCGATAACCATATTCCGCGCGGAAAGTAATGTACTGTTTGGGCATGTAATCGAAAGTTACCGTGCCGTCCCAGGCATGGAAGCTGGAGCCGGGATTCGCTGGAAAGTAGGGCGATCCGGAGATAGCATCCGCTCCATTAATGGGCGGGAGCAGTGTAAGATAGCGCCCCGGATTGCTCATCTGGCCGCCGCCGAGCGTTATGCCGTACAGGTCCTTTTTGAACCAGAAGCGGTTGTACGCCATCCAACCCAGAAAGGCCTGCTTGGGGCCACCTTTCCCGCCGTGGCAACTCACCCCTCCACCGTATTCACATCCCAGGTCGCCCGTAAAGGAGAACGCCATCTTGTCGAGGGTTTTCTTCGGTCTGTCATAATATTTGACCTCGATGCTGTCGTCGGTGTGCAGGCGCGAGCGGCCGATCAGACCCAGCGTGTCTTCGCCCATGCCGTAATTGTTGAAGACCGTCGAAAGCCACGGCTTCGGACGCCACAAAATCTGCCCTCCCAGGCCCGGTGTGGTGCCGAACCTGGCATAGGATTGCCATCCGTTGATGAACCATGGCTCAATTTTCAGCTTGTCGGTGGGGAACCACTGCACCCGCACGCCATTGAAAAACCATGGGGTGTTCGAGGAAACATACGAGGGTTGGTAAGCCCAGTTATCGAAGTTGTAATAGCTGAAAAGGCCGATGTACGACACGAAGATTCCGGCGTCGAGGTTCAGCCCATGGTTTACGTTGAAGTGGTACCCGCCATAGGCCTCCGATACGTATTTGTAGGCGCCGCGGAGGTCCCATTGGCCTCGTCCGGGGCTGGCGTCGTTCCGTGGCGTCGTGACGGCAAACATGCCAAACATGGTCAGGACCCTGCCGCGAACGTTTTGCCAGTGGAAATCGCCGCCGAAGCTGATCTGCTCCACCTGGACTTCGTTGGACCGGAAGATCTCGCTCGACCCGCCAATCGTGTCATCTTTCGGATGATTGAAACTACTCACAAAGTGAGTGTCGAATCTGATTTCCGGAGTGAAGAATTTCGAATCGAACACGACGTCTTTGTTGCGGGCGGTGCCGTTTAGCCAAGTCCAGTCCGCGTACGCAAAAGGCTCAGCCTTGGCTGGCTTCTCGGGTTTGGTCTCTGCACCTGCCGTTTGCACAGCGACAGCGGCGAGGGAAGCCCCGGCTGGCTTGGCGGCCGCTGTCCCCGGCATGGGGGTGATTGAAAGCACATTGGGGTTCTCTGTCGGCGGCAAGGCTGCAGGTCCATCCAGTGAAGCTACGAGTACGGGCATTGCCGGGGCAGCAGCCTGGGTGGCCCCTTTGTCTGGTCGAACCATAGGCGTGGGCTGAGTCGGGATTGAAGCCTGAGTGACCTCCTTAGCCTCTTTGGCTTCCATAGCCGCCAGCCGTTGCTCCAATCGGTCGATGCGATCGAGCAGTTGTTTTTCCCGCTCGGTCAGCGATGTCCTGTCCGAGTTCCCGGTCACTGCGGGCGAGGACGGCTCACTCGACGCCTTGGAACCGTTTGTTGATGCGAGGGTAATATCATTGTGAAGACTCTGCCCAGCCGCGAGTGCTACCGTCGTCGCTGGCGAGCTCCCGACTCCTTCTTTCTTCGCTGTCAATTGGTAATGTCCTGGTGTAAGGTTTTCGGCGATAAAGGCTCCGTCGCTTCCACTGACCACCGTGCGATCCGTGGTTTCTTCCACGCTGTGCAGAACAACCTGCACTTCTGGCAGTGGCAGCCCACTACGGTTTCTAGTGACCCCACGAATATCGCCGAACGTCGATTGGCCGAAGGCGGCGGCACCGGACAACTGCACGGCAACCTGGAACGCGATGCAGGCCGGCAAAAGCACGGTAAGTAGCAGTTTGCGATTCATAGAGTGGTCTCCCTTTTGGATTTCCAGTGGATGCGAGCCAGACCTAACCCTGGCGTGATCGGACTCGCCGGGTTTGTGCTGCAAAGCCCGACTTCGACGGTTGTCTCGAGATGTAACGCTCTCCTTCACTTCTGGGTGCTCCTTTCAGCTTCCTTGGCTTGTTCCAAGTGCTTTGCAGCTTTTGCCAAGGCTTGGTCTGATGCCCATTGGTAATAATCCGCGAGTTGGTTGGCGTTCTGGTAAGGGGTGGGATACTTCTTCGGATAGTTATTCGCATGTTCCAAGTAGTAGTTGGCCAGGTCTTGTTCTTGCTTTGCTTTTTCCCGGAGATTTTTTGCCTCTTCCTGAAAGTAGGCGGCGATGCGCTGATGATCTTCTGGAGTTCTAGCGGTCTTGAGAGCAGACCTCAGCTCTTTTTTGTTTGCAATCGCCTGGGGTGCGGGAAGACTCCAAGCGATTCCGGCATAAACCAACATCACAGTCACAAACATTCGGAAGGTCAAATTGATAAACATCTCCGTGGTCCTTTCCTCGGGCCCTCTCCGCGGACATCACTCCAGTCCCTCGCCCGGACGTGCCTCGCGTGACATCGAACGAACGGCAAATATCAAGGAGCCTCTGGCAGAGCCTTTTTCCGTCACTGCCTCCGCGAGTTTGCTGCGAGCCCTCATAGGTGAAGAGTAGGAGGTTTCTCATAAAGAAGGCATAGAGAAGAAATAAGGATTCTGCAAAGAGAACATAAATTGTTTGTAGGGTGGGGGACTCTTTTGACGTGACCGGGGAGGGTGTCCCAGGGGCCACTGGAGGTAAATGGCGAGTCGAGAATCCAAACACTCAGAAGCTGGCGGGGACGACGGGATTCGAACCCGCGACCTCATGCGTGACAGGCATGCGTTCTAACCAACTGAACTACGTCCCCGCTGACAACTAGTAGGCAGTACGCAGGAAGCAGTAGGCAGACGCCACCCTCTCTGAGCCTACTGAAAGCGACCCTCACCCACTGCCGGCTGCCTTCCGCTTACTGCCCACTTGGGTCTGGTGGGCGGTATCCGGCTCGAACGGATGACCTTCTGCTTGTAAGGTAGACGCTCTGACCAACTGAGCTAACCGCCCGGCGCCGATTCGAAGGGAGGCTGAACTCCTCTGCCAAGCCCTCAGCACGCGAATCTTGACAGTTCCAATCTATGGAATATACACTAGCCTGCTTTGAGCGTCAAGGAAGAGCGCTTACCGTCCTATGCAGTTCCCGCGTGAATACGTGGCCTACATGGCCAAACAGGTTCTCAAACGCCTCACTAAGGCCGACCTGATCCAATATGACCAACCCGACTACGTCACAGAGGTAATGGCCCAGGTGATGCTGGATGAGTTGAGCGTCGAGGACCGCATTAATGACGAGGTGCGGAAAATTCTGGAACAGTATGGCGACGAGATGAAGCAGATGGGTGCGACCTACGAAGAGGCCTTCAAAATCGTCAAGAAACAGCTCGTGCGGGATCGAAAAGTCATTCTCTGACCCGGATAGGTGCACCGCCGCGATGAAATTAAGCCATGAAAAACTAATCCAGATATCGCACCGCATCGTGGGTGCGATCGAAGCTCTGGACGAAGTGGAAATCTTCGATGAGCCCAACGCCATTCGCCAAGAAACCGTCAAGATCCTGACCGACCTGATGCATGAGGAAGAAAAAATCGACGAAGCCGCCAAGGCCCGTATCACTTCTCAGAAGCGCACTATCCCCGAGGGCGGCGGGGAGTGGGATATCCTCTACCGGAAATATTACTCCGACGAGCTGCGCAAGCTTGGCATCGCTTTCAATGCTCCCCCGCGTTCTTGATTCCCTCAGCCTCTTGTGATCTTCCTGATACCCTGCCGACGCGCGCCGGATTCCGCTCGGGCCGGCGCCTCGCTGTCGCGCAGAAAACAGGAAAGGCGTCCGATGGAACTGGACGCCTGGAATTGGTCTGGAGCTGTATCGCGCTTAGTCGCGACGCTTCAGCACCGGTGGCTGGTCATCGCCTTGATCGGTTTTCTGCTGGCCGGGCTGTGTCTGCGAAGTCGTCTTATCCGTGGACTCGCGCTTGCGGAGGGTGGGCCCGGAATCGCCCCTCTGTTTCTTGTGCTGGCTGATCACGGTTTGCAGGCGGGCCTTGATGTCATCAAATTCCGAAGTCGAGACTAGATACTGGTCGCGCTTGGGGAGAATCTGTTGGATTTCCTGCTCCGACTTGATGATGCGGTCGCCGGTGGGGGGATGGCTGGCGAAGACCGTCGACATACTTCCCGGGCTTCGGCGCTCTTCATCCATCACTTTGCCGAAAAAGCCGACGTAGGAATTCGGGTCGTAGCCCGCCTTGAACATGTATTGAAGGCCCAGGAAGTCGGCTTCCTCCTCATCCTTGCGGCTGAACTTAAGGAAAGCCAACGGCACGCCATTCAAATAAGCTTCCAGAACGCCATAGTAGACGGCTGCGGACATGGGGATGATCATCATGGGGATCATCGCGTATTGCAGGATGGTGGCCTTGGTCATCTGGCTGGCCCAATGGCGCGCCGCCGCGTGACCAATCTCATGCGCGATCACGCCGGCAATCTGGTCTTCCTCGTCTGCAGCCAGCAGGACGCCGGTGTTGACGTAGATGAACCCGCCCGGCAGGGTGAAGGCGTTGATCGATGGGTCGTCGATCACCTTGACGGTCAGCGGGATGTTGAGGTCGGAGTTGCGCGCCAGGTTTTGGGACACGCGGTTCACGTATTCGTTGATGACCGGATCAGTAAGAATCTTGGCGGAGCGTTCGATCTCCGTCGAGTATTGCTTACCGATGGCGATTTCTTTTTCCTGGGAGATAATGCTGCGATGCGCCACCTTGCGATTCCCGATCTCGTCGACGTCCTTCTTATCGTCGCCGCGAACGGGAAGCGAGGCCCAGCCCAGCATAACGACAAGCAATAGCGCTGTGAAGCGCGGCTTCCTCATGGCAATGCTCCTTACTGGCTATTATACCATTGCGGGTGGGCCGGACCACTCCTCCCTCCACGGCGCCTTGGAACCTGGCATCACTCTCGTATGGGTGACCCCCAGCCTGCTTTCGGCAGACCTGGACCACCTCCCGGACCCATTCTGAATCCACCTGTTTCTTTGATTGCCCGGAAGGCAAGGGGGTTGCATGCCTCACCGCCCAAGGCGGCAGAATCCAGCGTCCAGAAAGGCGCCCCATGTGGAAACTGGCCCAGCGCCCGTGAAGGGGCCGCTGAGGCGGGAGAAGAGGACAACTCGCGAGACCGTAACAAACTGCTGCCCGGGCGGGGGGCCTTCTAGGGCTAACTTATTGGATATCAGGGTGTTGTGGACGTTGACCTCCCCCTCAAGCTGGAAAAGGGATGGGCCCGCAAGGCAGGAAGCGCGCCACCCCCTGCGCAAGCCCGGCTCAGCGATTCGCAAACCGAGTACGCACTCGCTGGAGGAAGGCTGTGACTTGGGGGAGGGCAAGCGGGTTCGGCTATTGACTCCGCATGTGAGGACAGCTAGATTAGCTGAATCGGTCTTCAGCCGAGGCCTTTGAGTTAGTTTCCCGTGACGGCTCGCCATCCCCCGTCCGAGGAGTTTGAGCCTGTGATCGTTTCCACAGTTCAGTCGGGACAACTCTGGCAGTGGGAGGAGACCGGCGAAAGATGGCTGGTCACCAAGGTCTACTCGGAGGTCTTCGCCTCTCATGCAATCCTGAGGAAAGTGGGAGGGACGGATGCGGATCTTCTCCGGGTGAAGATCGAGAATTCGGGGGAAGGCGTTTCGCTCCCCGGTTTTGTCTTTACTCAGGAAGTGGAGGATTTCTAGTGCCGTGTCAATTCAATCTCCAGTGTTGCAGTGCCCGCACCGTGCGCGGCCACACGAAAGACCGCTTTGGAAGGGTTACACAAGATAAGCCGGGACGGCACTAGCAGCGTCCCACCTCGCGGGACGCCCAGCGCGGTTTCTTCGTGCGCGCGCACACTTTCGGATCTCCTCAAACAGTCTTCCTATGGTTTCCTTCATCCTTGAATCCCTCGCGGCCTTCATCATCTGGGTGATCTCTCAGGGCGGTTACCTCGGGATCATCCTGCTGATGGGAATCGAATCCGCCTGCATTCCGCTGCCCTCGGAAGTTATCATGCCCTTTTCGGGGTATCTGGTTTTCACGGGCCGTTTCCGGCTGGGCTGGGTCGCGCTGGCGGGCGCGCTGGGATGCAATCTGGGCTCACTGGTGGCCTATTACGTAGGGTCGCTGGGGGGGCGGCCGCTGGTGGAAAAATATGGGCGCTGGGTGCTGGTCACTCACCACGACCTGGAGACGGCCGACCGCTTCTTTGCGCGCTATGGCGATTGGGCCGTGTTCATCGCGCGCCTCTTTCCCGTGATCCGCACGTTCATCGCTTTCCCGGCGGGCGTCTCGCGCATGAACGTGCCCCGCTTCCACCTTTACACCTTCCTCGGATCTCTGCCTTGGTGCCTGGCGCTTGCCTATGCGGGACTGAAATTGGGCGAGCGCTGGACGACCCTGCGTGAGTATTTCCACCGCTTCGATGCCGTTCTGGGCGTCTTGATCGTCCTAGGTGCGGTCTGGTTCATCCACAACCGCTGGAAGAATCGCTTGCGCGCGGCATGAGCCGGGCGCGGCCCCAGCGCTTACACGGATTTCACCGGCATCTTCACAATATCGTCAACCGCTGCAGTTTCGCGGGTTACGAAGGGCTCGCCGTAGCGCACGCCGATCATGTGCCCGAAATGGCGAGCTTCCGACCCCATGCGCGCGTGGATGTCGGCTCGGGAAGGGAAGAGGTTTTGCATCTCCTTGGGCGGGGAAAATTGTGAGGCAAAACAGAAGATGGCTTTGAGTTTCCTGTCGAACTGCTCGGTAATATCCACGACGAAGGTAGGCCGAACCGTGGGCACGTACTGCGAGGCGTAGATGATTTTAAAGGGGCGGTGCGGCTTGCCCTTGAGCGGCAGCTTAGCGAGGCCCGCCAGGAAGCAGGCTTCGTACCCGATCCGCCCGGTCGTGTAGTGGTCCGGATGGCGGCCTTGCCAGTACGGCAGGATCACCGTGCGCGGGCGCAGATTGCGAATCTTCTGGGCAATCTTCAACTTATTCGCGCGCGTATTCTCCACGCCTGCATCGGGAATATGGAGATTCTCCCTGTAGACGACCCCCAGCGTCTGCGCGGCGCGGCGCGCTTCCTTCTTGCGCAGAGCCGCACTGCCGCGCGTGCCCGTTTCACCCGCGGTGAGGTCCAGAATGCCCACGCGGTACCCTGCTTCCACCATCTTGATAACGGTGCCCCCGCAGGTGATTTCGACGTCGTCCGGGTGCGCGGCGATCGCCAGAATATCAACTTCCATTTTCCGGTCTGTCTCCTTGTTCCCGCAGCGGCTTCAGCCGCCGGAGGAATTCTCGCTCGTCGAGGTGGTATTTGAACGCCTTACGGCCGTTGATAAAAACCACGGGTATCTCTTCTTTAAACTTCGCGTACGCGTCGCCGTCTTCCAGGATGTTGATGAAAAACATGGTAGCGCCGACCTTTAGGTCGGCAGGTGCTGAGCTAAAGCTCAGCGCTACAACACACCATCAACCTGGTATTTCACCCGGTCGCACAGGCCACAGCCGGGTTTAGTATAGAGCACAACCTCAATCATCAGGGCAATTCTGGATTCTAAGGGGAAGGGTGGAGAAGCGTCAACCCCGATCCCGAATTCGGATAGCCTCCATTGTGACTATCCCTCTTTCCATCAGTAGGTCGGACTGTGGAAACCGAACCCCGATGCGATCAGATTCAAGGCACGGCAACGGCACAGCGACCGGCACGCGTCGCGGCGATGGAGTAGAATCACGTTGCGACGCATCGCCAACGCGTACAAGACGGACCGCCAAGATGTCAGTTCAAGGAGCCCCTTATGCCCATCCGCACGATTATCGAACCTTTCAAAATCAAGAGCGTGGAGCCCATTCGCTGGACTACACGAGCAGAGCGCCAGGCGTTGCTGCGCTCCGCTCACTACAACCTGTTTTTGCTGTCGGCCGAGGATGTGCTGATTGATCTCCTGACGGATTCGGGGACCGGCGCCATGTCGACGCGCCAGAGGGCGGCCATGATGGAAGGCGATGAAAGCTACGCGGGGAGCAAGAGCTTCGACCGCTTCCGCTGCTCCGTGCAAGATATCTTCGCGTACAAGCACGTGATTCCAACACACCAGGGGCGGGCCGCGGAGCGCATCTTGTTCAGCGTGATGTGCAAGAAAGGTGACGTGGTCCCGAACAACACGCACTTCGACACCACGCGCGCGAACGTGGATTTTGTGGGTGCCGAGGCCGTGGACTTGCCGATTGCCGAAGGCAGCCGTCGGTCGTGCATCCGTTCAAGGGCAGCGTGCACGTGCCCGCGCTCGAGCAACTGATCGCGCGCGTCGGGCGCGAGCGGGTGCCGCTGGTGATGCTGACGATCACCAACAACTCCGGGGGCGGCCAACCCGTCTCGATCGAGAACATGCGGGCGGCGAGTGCGGTCTGCCGCAAGCACGGTATTCCGCTCTACTTTGACGCTTGCCGTTTTGCCGAGAACGCCTACTTCAGACTACGCGAGGAGGGGTACGAATCCAAAACGCCGAAGCAGATCGCGCAAGAAATCTTCCGCCTCGGCGACGGCTGCACGATGTCCGCCAAGAAAGACGGTTTGGCGAACATCGGCGGATTCCTCTGCACCAACGACGACGCGATTGCGCAACAGGAAAAGAACCTGCTGATTCTGACCGAGGGTTATCCGACTTATGGCGGGCTGGCCGGACGTGATCTGGAAGCGATTGCCGTGGGGGTGGAAGAAGTGCTGGAAGAGGATTACCTCTGCTACCGGATCGTTTCGACGGCGTATCTCGGGAAGCACATTTCCGACGAGGGCGTGCCCATCGTGCAGCCGCCCGGCGGGCACGCCGTCTATCTCGACGCGCGTGCGTTCCTTCCGCACATTCCCGCAGAGCAGTTTCCGGGCGTGGCGCTGGCCGCGGAACTCTACCTGGAAGGCGGAATTCGCTCCGTCGAGATCGGCTCGCTCATGTTCGGCGCGGCAGCAAAGATGGACTTGGTGCGCTTGGCCATTCCGCGCCGCGTTTACACCCAGAGCCATATCGATTACGTTATCGAGGTGATCCTGAATGTCTGGAAGCGTCGGGAGCAGATTCGCGGGCTACGGTTAACTTACGAAGCTCCGTTCTTGCGGCATTTCACGGCTAGACTGGAACTTATGCCGTAGCGCGGGCGGTTTAGGGAAACACGCGCGCGGCGCGCGAGGCTGTCAGGAGGGATAACTCCCCGCCACCTTCATGAAGAAGCGATGCACTCGGTGAAAAAACGCCGCCTTCGGAAGGAACATGAACGGGCAGTAACCTTCGATCACGCTGCAGCCGCGCTTGCGGCAGGACTCCACCGCGCGCTCATGAACCTCTCCGTCTCGCCCGGTCTGGTATATCCAAATTCGCCTGACGGCAGCTTCGTTGCATTCGCGCAAGGCCTGATCGGTTGTGGCTGCTGGCGTCATCAGCAGCGCGGCTTCCACGGGCGGGGTGATGTCGGCGACGCAGGCGAAACACGTACGGCCCTCGATTTCCTTGGCTTGCGGATTCACTGGGACAGCGTCGTACCCCTGGGCCAGAAATTCGCGAAACAGTGCTCGCGAGAAGTGCTTCGGGTCACGAGAGACTCCCACGATGGCGAGTCTCTTGGTGGCGAGAAAATGCCCGATGTCGTCCAGCGATCCATCCTGCATGGTGGGTGCCTCGTACGAGACTCTATGCCAATTGGCGCCTGGCCGCAAGAAACCACGTGTGCACTCCCCTTGACAATGGCGATGGGCGTGTTATCAATCGAGAGACTATGAGCGAACAACTTCTTCGGGACCAGGTGGCGTTGGTGACCGGCGGTGGGAAACGGATCGGGCGTGCCATAGCCTTGGCATTGGCGCGGGCCGGGGCGGACGTGGTCGTGAACTACCACGAGTCGCGTGAGGGAGCGCTGGCCGCGGTGCGCGAGATGGCCGCGCTCGGGGTCCGCGCGCTGGCCCTCCGCGCGGACGTCTCACGGCCGAGGCAAATCGCGGCGATGTTCCGCGCGGTCGAAAAGCGTTTTGGCCGCCTGGACCTTCTCGTGAACAACGCCGGCACGTTCTTTGCCGGGAGCTGGGACCAGCTCACGGAAAGAGATTGGGATCGTATTCTGGGAATCAATCTGAAAGGCCCCTTCTTCTGCGCGCAGGCTGCCGCGCGCCTGATGGTGCGCCAGGGCCGGGGAAATATCATCAACATCTCCTCGCTCGGCGGGCTGCAGGCTTGGCCGAACTACATGCACTATTGCGCGTCGAAGGCGGCGCTGATCTCCCTGACGCGCTCGCTGGCGAAGGCGCTGGCCCCGCGCATCCGTGTGAACAGCATCGCGCCCGGGACCATTCTCTTCCCGGATGAAAAACGCGACGCCACTCTCAAGAAGATCATCCGCGCGACGCCGCTTCGGAAAGCCGGCGCCGCCCAGGACATCGCGGAAATGGTGCTGTATCTTGCCACGCGTAGCGATTTCATCACGGGGCAGGTCTTCGTGGTGGATGGCGGGAAGTCGATTCCGTAAGAGAAGCTTTCAGCAATCAGCGCTCAGCGCTTGGCTCTCGGTAGGGCCGAACGGCGTTCGCCCTGCTGGGGGCGAGCGCCACGCGCCCCCACAATTCCAGGCGAGGCAGCGCCTGCCCGACGCCTACCGCGAAACCGGTTCCTACCCCCTTGTGATCTCTTCGATAATCCGACGCAGGCGGGCGAGCGGGACGGACGCTTGGCCGAAGCGCAGCACGTTATAGAGTTGTGTGAATTGCCCTACGCCGGGCCACAGGCGCGTGCCCAGAAAAGAGAACGCGAACTCCCGAGGTGTTTGGGAGGGCCTTTTCCGATACCCTTTCTTTCGCAGCGCGTTGAGCAGGCGCTGATAGGTGAGCGTGGCTTCACGCCGGCCTAAGGCCGTGTCGCGCCGCGCAAATCTCCAGGCCAGAAGAAAGCGGACTTCCGCCAGCCACCCGCTCTTGTCGGAAACAATCAAGCCTGCCAGGATTGCCAGCATGATCACGAGCACCAGGAGCTTGTGCGACATCAGCCAACCCTCGACGCGATAGGCGGCTCGAATTCCCTGGCGCTTAAACCTTTCGGCCCGAGAGCGAAAAGCCTGCTGGAAGTCGTGGGATTCCTGCTCGACCTCTCGCGCCAACTGCATCTGGTGGCTGAAGTCGTAGTTAATGATCCACTCATTCCAGAAAAGAGCCGCGGCGTCGACGTAGTCGTCCCATCCGCTTGGCAGGACGGGATGGGGATCGGCCGGGGTGGGATCGAAGGGGATCCAGCCATACCCGGGGAAGTAGACCTCCACCCAGCTATGCGCGTCGCGAGCGCGCACCACAAAATCCTTGCCGAGGCGATTGTAGAAGCCCGTCTGGAACCCGTTGACGAGCCGTGCGGGGACGCCGAGCGTCCGCAACATCACCGCCATGGCGGCGGCAAAATATTCGCAGTAGCCCGACTTGGATTTGAACAGGAAACTCCCGATAGGATCGCTGGGCTCGATGGCCGGCGGGTCAAGCGTGTACTGGAAATTGCTGCGCAGATAGGACTGGATGGCGGCCGCGCGGTCATAGTTATTGGTTGCGGAAGCGGTAAGGGTGCGAGCTAGCTCGCCGACGCGCGGGTCCATGGGGGGCAGGCGCAGATAAACCAAGCGCATTCCGCCTGAATACTCGGCGGGGGCCTGACGCAGCTCGCCCGCTGGCGGCAGGCCGGTTTCGGAGACCACGGTGTAGACGAAAGGGACGTTGGTGCTCGGCGGGCTGTGCAGCGAGCTGGTCTGGTCCAGGCTCAGGAGGCGCATTTGGCCGCTGAGTTCACGTGGTTCAGCGGCTGCGAAGAGCACGTCGGTGGAGAGGGCCGCGCGCAGGATGCGGTAGCGCAGCGGATGCTTTGGGCGGTGCTCCCAGCCCTTGGGGGGCGGGATCATGAAGCGTTGATAGGACGCGGGCTGCAGGGGAAATTGCTCGGTGTTGTCGTTGAACCAGTGCTTGCCGTCAAAACTGTTCAGGCTGACGCCCCGCCACTTGACCCCCACGAACTGGCGGGGATCCCCCTCCGGCATCACCCGCATCACCACCAGGGGTGAGCGCAGGATCTTGCGGATGTCTCCCAGATTGACGGATTCGGAAAAGCCCGTAATGTTCTGGGCCTGCATGGAAAGGCCGGTCAGGTACCCCGTCCGATAGCGGGGAATAACGAAAAAAAGCCCGGCAGCCAGAAGGATGATCCCCCCGGCCAAGCCGACCGCCGCGGTCATCAGAGCCTTTTCCATGGCCCGGCGATTCTGCTCGGCGGCACGGAAAGGTCCCTCGGGAGCGCGCCAAGCCGCTTCCACGGCGCGCTTGATTTCGTAGCTGATGAACGTCGAAATGGCGAAGAGAACATAGAGCGTGAAGAAAACCAGGAAGGTGGTCCCCACGGTCAGGACGGCGCTCGCCAGCATCATCAGGAACGAAAGCGTGGCCAGATAGCCGTAGTCGCGGTAAGTCCGAGCTGAAAAGATCTTCATGACCGCCGTGAAGAGCACCAGATGGACCGTGGCGGAGAGCATGCGGTCAAGCGGGCTGGGGCCGGAAGAGAAAATCAGAAAATCCAGACCATAGAAGAAGATGTAGAAAATGGAAATTCGCGTGACCGTTTTGGGGGAAAGGGAATAATCGGTTTCGCGGACGTAGCTCCACAGTTTGATGGCCAGCGCGCCGAACATCCCGACCATAGAAACCAGGTCCAGCTTGCCCGTCGTGGCCACGGTGAGGAAGCCCGTGGCCAGCATCAGCAGAAGGGAAATCTCAAAGTAACGCTGCACGCTGACGTGCGCCTGCTTTTGGCTCAGGTCAGTGACGACAACTTGTGGGCCTTTGCTCATCGGTTCGGATACCCCACTTCAGGGTCCTATTTTAGTGCCGTTCCAACTCTCCGGAGCAGAATTCCAGAGCGACGACCCCAAGGAGGCCTGCCGCCGCCTTCAACCGGCCTTTTTGGTCCATTAAGTTGGAACGGCACTATTGCAGAAAACCCCCGCACGCGACGTGAATGGCTGTGCGCCGGCAGGGAATGCTGAATAGCGAATGGCTCTCCTGGGTAATCCGATGAACCGATGATCCGATTACCCGATCACCCGATGGACAATCTTGCGGGCCAGTTGGGAGATGGCGGCCTGCGGCAGGCGTGCGAGTTCGAACCAGCGCCAGGAGCCGCGCGGCATTCCGGGGAAGCTTTCGACGGGATAGACCCGTCCCTGGATGGCTCGAAAAGTGATGCCGTGGCGGAATTCCGCCACCGGCTCGCCGAAGGAGAACGAGGCGCGAGTGAGACGATGAAGTTTTTCGCGCAGGCGTTCCAGCGCTTCCGCTGGCGAGCGGCCGAAAGCCGCGGGGAAATTCCAAACGTCATCGAGTAATCCCTCATCGAGTCCGCGCACCAGAGCCACACGCGTTCCGCGCCGGAGGAGGGCCGCGGCGAGATAATGGGATTCGGTGGCGCGGCGAGGACGGGGAAGCGGGAAGGCTTCCGGATCGCCGCAGCGAAATCCGCAACACCATTTCTTGAGTGGGCAGGCCGAGCAGCGCGGGCCGCGCGGCAGGCAAACGGTTTGGCCAAGCTCCATCAGCGCTTGGTTGAAATCCCCGGCCCGCAGGCGTGAGAAGATCTCCGCGAGTTCAGTCCCGACGGTCCGCCGGAACTGGGGCTGATGCAAATTCCCGCGCAGAGCGAACAGGCGGGCGACCACACGCGCCACATTTCCATCCAGCACGGCGTAGGGTTGATGGAACGCGATGCTCAGCACGGCCTTGGCTGTGTAATCGCCGATGCCGGGAAGAGTGCGAAGGCTCGCGTAGTTTTCGGGAAACCGCCCGGCAAATTCCGCCGTGAGGAGACGTGCAGCCTGATGCAGGTGACGGGCGCGGCGGTAGTAGCCGAGACCTGACCACAATTCCAGCACGCGCTCGAGCGGCGCCTTCGCCAAGTCTGAGACGGTTGGGAAGACTTCGAGAAAGCGCCGATAATAAGGGATTACCGTCGCGATCTGCGTCTGCTGGAGCATGACCTCCGCAACCCAGATTGCGTAGGGGTCGCGCGTTTCTCGCCAGGGGAGGGCGCGTGCGTGGGAGCGGAACCACGCGAGTAGCGCGCGGCGAATCGCGACAGGAGAAGAGGCCGGAGGGTCTTGCCTCCGGTCGCGGGGTTTCAGGGGGATCTTCCGTGGCACGCCGATTACTCGACGGAGAAATCGGCGCTGCGCACGGGTGAAACGTGGCCGTCCGAGTCGCGTCCGTGGACTTCCAGCCGGTAGTCGCCCGCCTGGAGTTGGTCAATGGGCAGTTTGAGGCCCAGAGGGACCAGTGGACTACCCTGCTGCACCAATTCGTTTATCAGGATGGTGTTGGAGGAGTAGACCGGCTGGCTGGTTTTCCGGTCCACAATCTTGTAAAGGATTCCCACCCGTGGAACAACCGGGTTTCGCAACCCGGGATCATAGACTTCCACGTAGAAAACAGGGTGGGCGCTTTTCCCAAACCGGTTATTGGGTGAGGGAACGACCTGCATACCCTTAAAAACGAGGGGCGGGCGTTCTTCCAGCAAAGCCTCGTCCATGTTCGCGGTAAGCTCGGATACCGGAACGAGCTTGTCGCTGAGAGCCGGGCCGCCCAGGGTGAACTCGTTGCCGGAGAACGGGTCCACCACCAGAGGCGTTTCGTACTTTCCGAATTTCTCGCCGCCCGCGCTCAGGACGAGCTTGAGCGTGTATTTTCCCGGAGCAATGTTGAAGGTAGTCTGGTAATCGAAAGAGCCTTTGGAGAACTCCTTGATATCCTTTTTCTCAAAGTCCAGCTTCACCGTGTCACTGAAGCGTGCACTCACGGAGCCGTCCTCGCGGTAGGCGATTCCCAGCACGTTCACCTTTGAAAGGAACTTTCCCTTTTGCTTCTCGAAATCGACGGAGGAGCCAGGGATTGAAAGGGCCAAGTTCACGCGCGCCACCCCGGGGGCGACGAAGAAGTAGGGCGCCCGGAGCGAGACCGGGATATCGCCAGGCTGCGGGGTTGCGGCGCGCTCCTCCAATACCTTGCCCTCGGGCTTTCCCGCCAGAAGGTCAGGACTTTTCACATCAAAGTAGCCGTTACGGGAACGAACGTTTACGCCCCCGCGGTCCACTTTCACCCGGATCTTGTGATAACTGCCGTCGTGGGTCTGGTTGGGCGGGACATAACCGAGAATGTAGTATTCGTTCATCTCTTTTGCGACTTTCTCCAGGCCCTTGAGGAAATCGTTGGTGTTGAAAATCGTGAGGCCGCCGGTGCCTGCGGCCAGCGCATAAAGGACCTGCTGGTTCGTGGCTACCGAGTCCGGCATGGTGGGGATGATCTGGCGACCCGCGCAGAGGGGGTTCTGGAAAGCATCGGTGCCACTGCACGACGCGGGGTTAAGGTTGGGGTTGTAAGTGTTGGGTGGGGGATTACCAGTTCCGCGTCCACCGCTGGGGTTAGTCCCGCCGCCCGCCCCAGGCTTGCCACCACCACCAGCCACAGGCTTGCCACCACCGCCAGCTCCGGGATTCCCACCGCCGCCACCCCCGGGTCTGCCACCACCAGCGCCGCCACCAGCGCCGCCCCCAGCGCCGCCACCACCCCCCCCGGGTACGCCGCCCCCGCCACTCCCTCCGCCTGGCCGCTGCGGATCGGGATCAGGAGGCATCATCAACGCAGCCAGAAGACCTGGCTCGTGAAGGAAGGGAGAATCCGTGTCGTGCAGAAATGAACTGGGTGGGAATCCCGAGCGGCCCGAGGGATTAGATATGTCCATCCCGGGGTTTGCAGTCGGTGTCAGACCGCGCACGTCCACGGGATACACCGCGATGTTTGCCTTGTTCAGCGCATCGATCGTCGCCGTGAGCTCGGCCTGGCGTTCTGGGGTCAGTGCAAATCCGCTCGAAAACAAGACGAGCGTCTTGCGACCCGGGACCGCGCGTAGCGTCTTGGCGAGTTCGCGAATGCTGAGCAGAACGCTACGGGCGGCGAAGTCGGATTGGCGCAGGCTCAGAGACGGCGCACCCAGGGAGGCAACTTGCATGCTCTGGCCCGACGCGCCGGGCTGAACCAATGCAAACTTGACGCCGCCGATGGCGCGCTTCAACTGATCCCCGTCTGAGGTGAAGTTCTGAGCCACGCGCAAAACTCCACCAAAGTCCACCACCGCCATCTGACGATTCGGGGAAGCCGTGCTCTCCACGAACTTCGTTGCCGCCTCGCGCACCCGGCCCTGGTCGCTAGGCGCCATGGTGGAGTTGTCGAAGAACAGGACCATGTAGCGCTGCTGCTCGGGGGCGTTCGGCTGGATGTCCGCCGCGCGCGAGAAACTGGAGATTTTCTGCTCCGTGTCGTCTTCAAAGACATGGAAATCCTTCTGTTCCAAATCCTTGAGGTAGTTCCCCTTCTTATCGGTCGCGATCACATCGACCAGAACCAGGTTGGCTTCCGTCTTGATCACCACCGGCGTGCTCGCGACGGCCTGGGGGGAAGGATTCTGCGCGCCGGCCGGGGCGGCGGGATCCGTGGCACTCTCGAGACCCAGCCAGCCCAGGGCGGTAAAAAGGCCCAGAGTCAGAATCAGTTGATGTCGAGACATGGGTCGATCTCCTAGTAAGGAATTTCGACGGTGCGATTCAGGCCGGAGATTTGGCCGCTCTCGGAATCCCGGACCACGGCGCGCACCAGGTAAGTCCCCGGTTTGACGTCGAAGTGGGTTTTGAGCGTGATGCCGGTTTGCATGTATCTCGCCAGATTCGCGTCTCGCAAGCGCAACTGGAGAAGCTTCTCCTGACCCGTCACCAAGTGGCCATCGCGGTCAAACAGGGCCGTCACGAAAGTCAGGTTGTCGAGGTTGCGATCCTCTTGCTTGCGGAAATGTACCTGGCGTAAATCCAGGCGCGTCAAGACGGCGAGTTGCGCGTCGGACTGGCTCTTCATAAAGAACTGAGTGTGGACTTCGATGGGCAGTTCATGCGTCTCGTCCTGGGAAAAGACCGCCTCCTCAATCTCTTGCTTTTCCCGCACGGTGGGATCATCCGCTTTCCTGGGAGCGTAGTAGCCCCGGCGCGCCTGCAGTGTGAGGCCCAGTCGTGAAACCAGCTTGACCTTGATCGGGTGGAAGACGCCGTCGAGTTTCAGGTTTTGCGGTGAGAAAGCCAGAACGTAATACACATCTGGAAGCGCCGCAGCCCGACGGAAACCCGCCTCGAGGTCATTACTGTTTTGGAAGGAAATGCCGCCCGTATCGAGGGCGAGGGCCTCCATGCCAGCGCTCTCCAGCTTGGCACTAAAACTCAACATTTGGGTCTTTCGTCCTATCACTTCGGGCCGGTTCGTGTTGGCGACCCTAGCCTGCGAGGCGTCCGGCACCCCGGGGTCGGGGTACAGGCCGCGGGCATCCAGGGAGTTGAGGACGACGTTTGCGCGCAGGGCGCGATCGATGATTTCGCCGAGTTCGATGTGAAGGGCTTCGGTCAGGAATCCACTGGAGACGATCACCACGCTGCGCTGGCCGGGAAGGGAACTCATGTGGCGTACGAGGGATTCGATCCCCCGCAACGCCGCACGCGACTCCGTTTCGGCCATGGAGTTGGCACCGGTGGCGTAAGCCTGCGCCGCGCTTTGAGCCTGTTGGAGGGAGCGTGGGTCACCGCCGAATTCGCAATCCCAGATTTCCTTCGTCGCAACATCCAGTGCATCGGGGTCGTGCTGTTCGACGATCAGGTACGCCTCATAGGGCAGAATAGCCGCGCAGGAGAGATCCTTTCCGGTGATCGGACGGGGACGAAGCTGGAAGAGCGCCTGATGCAGCTTGGCGAGGTCATCAGTGAAGTCCACTTGGTTCTGGCCGGAGGCCGTGAATAGTCCCACGCGATCTCCGGTTTGGAGTGAAGCCGTCAGATAGTGGTCCGCAGCGTCCCTGGCGCGCACCAAGTTCTCGAAGGTCGTATGCACGTCGTCGACGTACAGACCCAGGAAGCGGCGGGCAGCGGAGGGCGAGATCTCGGTCTCCTCGGCGGCTTCCAATTCGGCTGGGGGTTTCTTCTCTGCCGGTTTCTCGGCGGGCTTGGGAGCCGGCTTCTCCACCGAGAAGTGCGAGATGGTTTGGGGTTTGCCGCGGTCGAAAAGCTGAAAATCCTCCTTGCGGAGGTTGTCAAGCGCCGCGCCCTTCGCATCCCGCACGACCACGCGGACCAACACCAGGTTGCGCTCGACCTGGAGCTTGAAGGTGGGCTCCACGTCGCGCGTGGAAATCTCCTCGGCGCTCTCCTTTTGGGCCTTCAGTGTCCAGGGTGCCTGGAACGCGCAGGCGGCTAGAAGGACGGCCAACAGTCTCAAAGGCGATGCAGGTCCCGCCCGACGCGCGAGGCTAAACGAAGACAACATAAATCCTGGCCCGGTGTAATCGAACGTAGGGACCCTTCCCTTCGCCGCACGCAGAGAGCCAGCGCATGCAGGTCGATGCCTACCGGGTCGTGATCTTAGTTTCCGGCTCAGGGAGTTCAATGTCAAGCACAAGGAAGCTGGAGGGTGGAGCAGCCTGTGGCCGTCTGCCCCTCGCGAGGCCCGGTATCGGGACAAACGCCAGTCAGATGGTTCCGGCCGCTGCGCAGGGAATCGCAGTGGGCTGCTCTGGCGGATGCGACAAAGCTTGATTTGAGGCGCCCAATCTGCAATGCTTCAACGCAGTTGTAAGTCGCCCGTCGCGCCGGGGATTTGCGCCTGTTCTGGGTCTCGGTGCTGAGCAGATTGGGATTCGGAAGCAACGGACCACGGACGATGGACAACGGACAACGGACACCGGACAACGGGAGAGCCGATATCTGATCGCTCTCCAAAGCTTTTTTCCCGAGGTCTCACCGTGGCCTACCAAGACTTGCGCGACTTCCTTGCCCGGCTGGAGCGGGCGGGCGAGCTCAAGCGCGTATCCGCCGAAGTCGACGTCGATCTCGAAATCACCGAAATCACTGACCGCGTCTCGAAAGCCGGCGGGCCGGCGCTGCTGTTTGAAAGGCCTCGCTCCGCGAGCGACGGGGTGAGCTACGCGCTGCCGCTGCTCATCAACCTGCTGGGGACGCGACGGCGCGTGGAACTCGCGCTCGAAGTCGGCTCGCTCGAAGACGTGGCGCGGCGCATCGAGGATTTGCTGGACATGCAGCCACCCGAAGGCTTCTTCGACAAAGTCAAGCTGCTTCCCAGACTTTCCGAACTCGGGTCGTTCTTCCCCAAGAACGTGCGGAGCGGCCCGGTGAAGGAAGTGATCGAGCGGGAGAACTTCTCGCTGGCACGCCTGCCGGTAATGAAATGCTGGCCGCAGGATGGCGGCCGGTTTATTACCTTCCCTCTGGTGATCACGCGCAGCCCCAAGAACGGCCGTCGCAATGTGGGTTGTTATCGCATGCAGGTGTATGACGAGCGCACCACCGGAATGCACTGGCAGGTTCACAAAGGCGGGGCGGAACACTTCCGTTGGCTGGCGCGGGAAGGGAAGAGTCGCCGCATGGACGTGGCCGTGGCGTTGGGCGCGGACCCCGTCACGATGCTCTCCGGCGTGCTGCCACTGCCCCAAGACCTGGATGAATTTCTCTTCGCGGGCTTCCTGCGCCAGGACCCGGTGGAGCTGGTGAAATGCGAGACCGTAGACTTGGAAGTCCCCGCCCACGCCGAAATCGTGCTGGAAGGTTACGTGGATCTTGACGACATCCGCCCGGAAGGGCCGTTCGGTGACCACACGGGATACTACTCACTCCAAGACAAGTTTCCGGCGTTTCACCTCACCTGCATTTCGCGGCGACGCGACCCGATCTATGTTTCCACCGTCGTCGGGCGCCCGCCCATGGAAGACTATTGGATGGGCTACGCGGTGGAACGATTGTTCCTACCCCTGATGCGTAAACAGATGCCGGAAGTTGTGGACGTGCATATGCCCGCCGAAGGTGTGTTTCATAATTTGCTGATTGTGTCAATTCGCAAGAGCTATCCGGGTCATGCGCGAAAAGTGATGCACGCCATCTGGGGTATGCCGGGAGCCATGTTCACGAAATGCCTCGTGGTCGTGGATCACGACGTCAACGTTCACGACTCCGGCGAAGTCGCCTGGAAGGCCCTGAACCACATCGACCCCGAACGCGATATCCAATTCACGCTGGGGCCCGTGGACCAGCTTGAACACGCTTCGCGCCTGCCGAACTTCGGCTCCAAGATGGGCGTGGACGCCACGCGCAAGTGGCCTTCCGAAGGCTTCACGCGGCCCTGGCCGGATGAAATTGTCATGGACCCGGAAGTAAGAAAGAAAGTGGATGCCCTCTGGCCGGGCCTGGGTCTGAAACTTTCAGCGGACTGATACGAAAGCATTAAGAGATGTTACGCCTGCGCACCGGCAATCGTGACCCCCTCACCCGCCCTCGTCCCTCGGGCACCCTCTGTCGCCGCGGCGACCGAGGGCTGTGAACGTAGTTTGGGGCAAGCTGATGTTGCTGCGTTCATATTAGTTCGGCCCGCACCGGAGCATGTTCTGGCCCGATCGCAGGACGAGGGGCGGGCATCACGCGCTGGGTTTGTAGATGGAATTCAAAAGTCCGAGCAGCACGAAGGCGTTGGGGACGTGGTGCAGCCCCCACCCGGTCGTGCGTTTTTCCCCGGTGCGCCAGATATAAAAGTTACCCTGCTGGATGGCGTAGCTGGAAACCTGGTCCCAGGGAATTCCCTTGTAGCCGAAAAGCTTCTTGACCTCGATACCGCCAGCCCGGCTCACACGGATGGCGCCAAAATCCAGATCCTCTCCATTATTGTACCAGTCTGCGATCTTCCGGTAGAGCGCCGGATAGGTCAGTTCGATGAGCTTCTGTCCGAGTTGGGCCGGGTGTTCGATGCGGTTCCCGACGCGGATCTTCTTCCCCTCGGCGTCAACCAGCCTGTAGAGGTAGTACGTCCCGACGGGAATGAAATTGATGCTCCGCTTGATAGCTTCGTAGTAGAAGCGCTCCACCGCCTCCCAACGCATTTCCTTCTCGCTGATCAGCGACCGATATGAGATGCCGTCGTTGTGAAGAGAGACCCGGAGGGACCTGAGCGAGAGGAAAAAGAAAACCATCAGGGCGAGGAGCGCCAGGGTGAAGATCTTGACGGCAATGTCTGGGATAGCTTTTTCCAGGGAGGTGAAGGCGGCATAGACGAGCGCGGCTGCTCCTAGCCCCAGGATTGCCACCAAGGCCATGACAATCTTGTTGCCTCTGAATGTCTCCAGTTCAGGTCCCAGCATGGAAGGTCTCCCCCTGTCGAAGGCTCAATCCACTCGACGTGCCACCTCTCCTTGAAACTCGCGTGAGCCTAGCACCGCGCGCGGAGAGGGTCAAGAGGCGCAGGCGGCTGAAAAGCACTTCGTCATCGCGAAGGCGTTCTCTGCGCGTGAGGCGGCCCGGCTCTCAGTTCACCTTGCCGGAACCTGGAAGCGTGCGTCAGAAATAGTAGGCGGCAATTGACTAGGGGAGCAGATGATCGCGCCGAGGAAGCCAAAAGGTAAAATGCCTGATCGTCCTCGCTGGCTGGAGGCCTCGGATGGTCCGCTCTTCGCCTCACTATCGACGGATCGGGGTTATACTGCTCGACGTGACTGCGCACCGCGCGCGGACTGCGCGGACCGTTGAACTGGCAGTTTTTGCTGCTTTCCTGCCACCTGCGGTGTCTGAGTTTGAGGAGGAAGCGCCATGCTCACTCGCGAGCGCCGGTCGGATTACAGCTCGAAACTCTACGAGCAGGCTTGTCGCGTCATTCCCGGCGGCGTGAACAGCGCCGTCCGTAACCTCATGCCGCCCCTCGTCATCAAGCGCGCGGAGGGCGCAACGCTGTGGGACGCCGACGGCAATGAGTATCTGGACTTTCATGGTGCGTTCGGTCCGCCGCTGCTCGGCCACAATCATCCCGGGGTCAGGCGCCGGGTGATCGAAGCTCTGCAGGACGGCTGGCTGCCTGGAGTCGGCGTCACGGAACTGGAAATTCAAGTAGCCCGCAAGATCACCCAACATGTCCCCTCGGCGGAGAAGGTGCTGCTCTGCAATACCGGGTCAGAGGCAACCTTGCACGCTCTGCGTGTGGCTCGCGCGGTCACGGGCCGCAAGAAGATCATCAAGTTTCAGGGTTGCTATCACGGGGTTCATGATTACGTTCTACGGAATGTGGCGAGCCCCGCGGATCGTGTGGGGAAGCTCGATCCGGGCTCGGCGGGAATGCTCCCGGAAGCTCTCGAAAATACGCTGGTCTGCGAGTTCAACCACTTCGAGCAAGTGGAGACGACACTCCACGAGCAGCGCGGGCAGGTAGCCGCGATCATCATCGAGCCCCTTGCCCACAACGTGGGGTGCATCCTTCCGCGCCCCGGCTTTCTCGAAGGCTTGCGGCAGCTTTGCACTGCTCACGGGGCGATCCTGATCTTCGACGAGGTCATCACCGGTTTTCGTCATCACCTGGGCGGCTACCAGAAAATCTGCGGAGTGATGCCGGACTTGACGACGCTCGCCAAAGCTATGGCCAATGGTTTCCCGCTGGCCGCAGTGTGCGGGAAGGCAGAGATCATGGACCACTTCAATACCCGGCCAGGTGGCGACACCTTCTTCGGCGGAACCTTCAACGGCAACGCCGTGGGGTGTGCCGCGGCGCTTGCCACGCTGGAGACGCTGGAGCGCGAACCCGTTCACGAATACTTGTTCCAACTGGGGGAGCGGGTGCGCAAAGGATTGACCGAAATCCACAAGCGACTGGGCATCCCGGCCACCGTGGCAGGTTTTGGGTCCATATTTACGACTTACTTTATGGAAGGTCCTATTGAGAGTTACAGCGATTTGTTGAGGAATGACGCCGGGCTCTTCGTCGATTATCGACGACGCCTGTTGGATCGCGGCATTTTCGAGATGCCGGCTAACCTCAAGCGCTGCCATTTGAGCTTCGCGCACACGGAGGAGCATATCGACCGCCTGCTCGAGGCTTCAGAGGAAGTGCTCAAAGAGATCGTCCGGCGCCCGTAGGGCGTTGGAACAAGGCGGGTCCACAGGAATACTGGTTCGCCCGCATTCGCTGAGTTGATCAATCTGCTGGCAGTATCTGGAAAAACGTGGATTTCGCGAGCGCTCCCAAGCGCACGCCGCTTCGGCAGGGCGGACCTAATCGGGGATTACAGAATCCTTGCGGCAAGCCAGAACGTGGCGACAACCAATATTGCCGAAAGGACGAGAATAACGATGTCTTCCTTCTCGAGTTGCCCCACCCGCTTGTACCCCGGGTCGGAAATGCCGCCCACCGCGGTCAAGGGGGCCTGTGCGTCGGGGTCGTGCTGGTGCTGGCCAGTTCCAGAATAGTCAGGCATCACCGCATGCTCGCTTCCTTCCTGGATAGACGTATTCCGTGTGATTTGAATTACAGGCATGAAGACGGGCTTCCAGGGTGCTTCTGGGACTCACGGGCGTGCCGGGTGATTCCCACAGGGTGTCCGACTTTCTGGAAGCGCGCCCCTCTGGCCCCAACCAGACAATAAGTTGCAGGGAGAAAAATCGTTCTAAGCGAGGCCACTGGAACAGTAGTCGCTGGGAAGGCGTCGGGGGCTAAGTCAGGTTTTCAGCTATACGGACTTTTCTGAGGTTGGTCGGGGCGCGGGGATTTGGACCGCGGAACCTTCCTGATCCAGGATCGGGACGCGCTGGCATGCTGGGCACAGCAAGCCGGCTGTTATGGAGAGAATGGTCGGGGCGCGCGGATTCGAACCGCGGACCTCTTGCGCCCAAGGCAAGCGCGCTACCAGGCTGCGCCACGCCCCGCATGGGTCTCAGGGATCATTCTGCCAAGCTTGGCGGATTGTGTCCAGCCTGTTTCGGAGCTGTCACGGGTTGTCGGCGCGATCAGTCGTTGGGGGCTTCAGTCCGCGCTCACGCCGCAACTGATGGTCGCGGCCTGCCAGTGCGACCTTGTACTGCTCGAGCAAGTCGAACTCCTCAGCGGAAGTCAGTACTTCCATCTGCAGTTTTTCCCACTCGCGCGGCAGACTTTTCATCACCGGCATCTGGTTCCGCTTCCGGTAGAAGCAGTAGTAACCCAGGCAAAGCAGCACCCAGGAGGGTCCGGCAATGCGGCCGATGGCGTGCGTCGCGATGACCGTGAAGAAGATGGTGCTTACGCCCAGCAGTCCCAGGAAACCGAGCAGCGGTATTTCGACGACGCGTTCGCCTTTCCTCCAGGGCAGATTGAGCGGCACCTTGTAAGGCCGGGGTGTATACGGGTCGAGGAAGCGCAAGCGAATGAGCGAGATGAATACCAGAATGTAACCGAGCGTCGCGCCGAAGGCGTACATGTTGCCGAGCGTGCCGAGGAGCTGCGGAGTCAATCCGGAAAGCATCACTGCCAGCGCGCCCGCGGCCGAAAAGAATATGATCGTGCGCACCGGGGTGTGGTACCGATGGTGAACGGCTTTGAACCAGGGACTGATCAGGCCGAGTTGGGACATGGAGAACGTCAGTCGCGAGGCGCTCATGATCCCCGAGTTCGCTGAAATCGCCAGGATCGTCATGCCCAGAAACGCCGCGAAGGGGCCGGCGATAAATCCCAAGATGGGGATGTTATGCGCCAGCAAGGCCACGGGATCGTCCATGTGAATCTCGAACTCTTTCCAGGGCAAAACACCCAGCGCCAGGTTCGAGAAGGCTACGGCAAAGATGAAGACCGTGAAGATCAGCGTGAGGCTCGTGCGCGGAATGATAGTCGCCGGCCGCCGCGTTTCCTGCGCCGCCTGCGAGATCGACTCGAGCCCCACGAACGAAATAATAGCCAGCGAAAAGCCGTAAGCAAATTGCTTCAGCGAAACGGTGTGCATGGCCGCGCGCCACTGGCTGGCCAGCAGTTCCGGTTTCCACGCCGCGCAGAAGCCGAAGATGATAATGCCGCTTTCCGTAATGATATCGATGGCGCCCAGGATTTCGTTGAACAATGACGATTCGCGGATGCCGCGAATATTCAGCCACACCAGGAAGCCAATGAGTAGGATGGCCTCGACGACATTGTAGGGTTTGTAGAGTGAAAACAATCCCAGATTCCAAACCGGGCTCGGAAACTCGTGGTGAAAGATGAAAGGGTAGAAGAAATTCAGGTACCCCACCGAGGCGACTGCAAAAAGCGCGATGTCGATGGTATAGTCCAGCAGCAGCGCCACGCCTGCGACATATCCCCAGAAATCGCCAAGACCACGCAGCGCATAGTACTGCCCGCCGCCCGCCACGGGATAGGCCGATGCCAGCTCCGTGTAGGCCAGGCCGATCATGATGTACACCAGGCCCGCGGCAGCAAACGCCATGCTGGCGGCGCCCTGCGCGGCGGCAATCACCAAGCCCAGCGCCGTGTAAATATCCGCGCCGACGTCCGCATAACCCCACATGAACGAACCCCACACCGTCACATCGCGGCGCAGTTCGACTTCATGGGAAGGCTTGACGGAAGAATCCGCAGGAATGGAAGCACTGGCCATAATTCGTGAACGAAGGCGATCTTAGCCCGGCTATACCGCTTCGCAGGTGGAACTTAAAGCCCTCATGATGCGCTGCGTCCCCCAGCCTGTCAAGCCTTCGCCGCTGCTGGTGCGAAGAGCGCTGCCGATGGGTGAACATCGTCGCAGCCGGCGGTGAGGCGCCCCTCTTTTGCGGCTTCGAGGTTCCTCCTGGCCGGGCCCGCAGGTTGCTGTGCGAGAAAGGGTCTGGGTTTGCTATCCCGAGTGTCGTGATATACACTGGGCGCATTACGCCGGATTCCAGCCATGAAACGGTGCCTTTCGTGTCAAACGCCGTACCCGGATGAATTTGCTTTCTGCCCCCTCGACGGCGCGGAATTGGAAGACCCCTCCGTGTACGCGGTGGGCACCACGATTCGTAACAAGTACCGCATCCTGGCGAAGGTCGGCAAGGGCGGCATGGGTCACGTCTACAAGGCGCTGCACCTTTTGTTCAACGAGGTGCGCGCGCTGAAAGTAATGTATCCCTCGCTCATGGCGCGGGAGGAATTCGTGCAGCGTTTTCTGCGCGAGGCCTTCGTGGCCCGCCGTCTGCGGCATCCGAACGCCGTCCATGTGGAGGACGTGGACGAGACCGAGGACGGCCGCCCCTGCATCGTGATGGAGTTCATTGACGGGCGAGTCCTCCGGGACGTCATCCAGCGCGATGCGCCGCTGGCCGTCGGGCGCGCCTGTGCGATCGTCAAGCAGGTGGCTTCGGCCCTCGCCGCTGCGCACGAGCTGGGCATCATTCACCGCGACATCAAACCCGAAAACATCGCGTTGGTGGGAGGTGAGGCGGGCGAGTGGGTCAGGGTACTGGATTTCGGTATCACCAAGCTCCGCGAAGGCCGGCTCAAGGATGAGGTCGGCGCCATGGCCCTGGCGGGCCCCGGGACCTTCTTTGCCATCGGCACCCCCGAATACATGTCGCCGGAGCAGGTGCAGCAATGGGAACCGGACGGCCGCTCGGACCTCTATTCACTGGGAGTCGTATTTTACGAGATGCTCACGGGCCAGCTGCCGCTGCACGCGGAGTCGCAAGCCGAGTGGTTCTTGGCGCACGTCGGGCAGACGCCGCGCCGGCTGCACGAATCCGCCGCCGACCTACAAATCCCCGAGCGCATTGCCGACCTCGTGATGGCGATGCTCGAGAAGGATCGCGACTCTCGTCCGCCCAACGCCACTGCGGTGATTGAGTGGATTGAAGCCTGCGAAGAGGAGATCCAGTCTCTCAATTTCCCGCCGATGACGATCTCCCGGCCACAGGTGGAGCGAGCCTCTCCCGAGGCCACCACCGCTCCGGCATTTTTCGAAGGTTGGAAGCGAGGGAGTCTGATCGCGGAGAGGTATAAAATCCTCGAGAAGATTGCGGAAGTCCGGCTGGGCCCCGTCTACACCGCACTGGATTCCGCTACGGGCGGCGTGTGCGTCCTCAAGCTCGTCACCCCCTGGAATCCGCCCGGGCCGGAACTCATCAACCGGCTTATGGAGTACTGCCGGCGAATGCAGCGATTCGAGCATCCGCACGTGGTTCGGACCTACGACCTCGGCCGGGCCGAAGACGGAGTGCTGTTCATCGCCACGGAATATGTGAGTGGACAGAATTTGCGGCAGGTGATCGAGCAGGAGGCTCCGCTGGAACTTTCACGCGCCTGCCGTATCGTCTGGGAAATCGCCAGCGCGCTCGACGCCGGCCAGAATTTGGGGATGGTACATGGTGACATCAAGCCGGAACACATCCTGCTCGCACGGCTGCGCAAGACCGAGCTGGCCAAGATTCTGGATTTCAGTCTCGACAGTGTGAAGGAGGCCATGCCCGAACTCTCAGACCCGGACCTCCCTTCGGAGTGGCTCGCGCCGCTGCATTACATGTCGCCGGAGAGGGTTTCCGGGCAGCCCTACCTGCCGCAGTCCGATATTTATTCGTTGGGAATCGTGTTCTATGAAATGCTGACCGGACGCCGGCCCTTCGAAGGAAACGGTATTGAAATCGCCATGAAGCAGGTGCGGGAAATGCCGGCCCCGGTCGATCGCGTTCGCCCCGAACTAAATATCCCACCTAGCGTCGCCAGCCTGGTGATGAGGATGATCCAGAAAGACCCCGACAACCGGCCGGCCCATCCCCGCATGCTTATGGAAGAGCTTTCCGCCGTGTAGGGGGACGGCTTGCCGTCCCCGTCTCGGCTTGCAGGGGTAGGGCCCACCCCACGCTGGCTGGTCGCGACGATTAATTCGGGGACGGCGAGCCGTCCTCCTATGCGCCCGTGGAGTTCCGGGATATTGCGGGCTAGAGCATCTGTTCAATGATGCCCGGCACAGCCCGTAAGGACTCGTCGAGCTTGGCGGGATTTTTGCCGCCGGCTTCCGCCAGGTCCTTGCGCCCGCCGCCCGAGCCTTCCACGTAGGTCGCCGCCTGCTTCACGATCTTGCCCGCGTCAAGCTTGTCCGTCAGGTCCTTGGTGACCGCAGCAATGAGCGAGACTTTGCCGTCCGCGACGCTGCCGAGTACGATCACGCCCGATTGCAGCTTCACGCGCAGGTCGTCCATCATCTGGCGCATGGCGGAGCGGTCTGTCACTTCAACGCGCGCGGCGACCACCCGCACGCCCTTTACCTCGCGCGCTTGCTCGACCAAGTCGCTCGCTTCGGAAGCCGCGCGCTTCATCTGTTGCGCTTCCAGTTGCTTGCGCAACCGCTTCTCACTCTCGGTGAGCTTTTCGATGGCCTCAAGCAGTTCGTCAGGTTTTGAGCGTACTGCCTCGGAAAGCATTGCCAGCGTCTCGCTGGACTTTCTCATCTGCTCGAGGACACCGGTGCCGGTCAACGCTTCGATGCGGCGCGTGCCCGCCGCCACGCTCGATTCGGAAACGATCTTGAACAGCCCGATGTCGCCTGTGCGCTGCACGTGCGTGCCGCCGCAGAGCTCTTTCGAGAAGTCATCGATCGAAAGCACGCGCACCTTATCCGCGTATTTCTCACCGAAAAGCGCCATAGCGCCGCTAGCGACGGCCGAGTCCAGGTCTTTCTCTTCCGTCGCAACAACTTCGTTCTTCAGGATGTGCTCGTTCACCAAGTCCTCGATGTCGAGCAAGTCCTGCTCGTCAAGCGCGGCGTAATGCGTGAAGTCAAATCGCAGCCGTTTATCCTCCACGAGCGAGCCAGCTTGCTTCACGTGCGTCCCCAGCGTCTTTCGCAGCGCCGCGTGTAGCAAATGCGTGGCCGTGTGGTTGCGGCGAATGGCATCCCGCCGCGCCGCGTCCACAACTGCTCTAATCTTGTCTCCAATGCGCAGGGGGGCCGGGTCAGTTCTAGTCACTCGGTGGGCAATCACGCCCGTAACTGGCCAGTAAGCCTCCTTGACGCGTGCGAATATCGCATTCCTGATATAGAACCAGCCTGTGTCTCCAACTTGGCCGCCTGATTCGCCGTAGAATGGAGTCCTGTCTAACACGATCTCCCACTCGACGGGGCCGGCCATCCCTGCGGTTATTTGCTCGACCGTCCTATCCTCGCCTCTAGGAGAGATTTGAACCACAGTGCAATCCGCCGCCTCTGTGGCCGAGTACCCTAAGAACTCACTCTTGTGCCGCTTGGCCAATTCGACGTAGACCGGAAGCGCGAGGGATTTCTCGATAGCTCTCCAACTGGCCCGTGCCCGATTGCGCTGGATCTGCATTTCGTCTTCGTAGCTTTTGCGGTCGATCTTAATCCTGTAGTTCTTGACGATATCTTCTATGAAGTCAGGACGTAGCCCGAAGGTATCGTGTAGCTTGAAAACTACATCGCCAGGGATAGTCCCTGTTTGTCCCCCGAACGCGCTGTGGGGCTGACGTGAGTATTCGCGCTTCCAGTTGCGGACAGTGTGGGGCATCCCATCCGCGTCTTGCACCGTCATCTCGTCTAGCCTTTCCAATCCGATCTTTGTTGTATGCGCATACCGCTCTTCTTCAATCTTGATGGCTTTGGCGATGTGGTGCTCAGTCTCGATGAGTTCAGGGTACGCGTCCTTCATCATTTGGACGACGTGGCCGGCCATCTTGTAGAGGAACGGTTCATTCAGGCCGAGCGTCTGGCCGTGGTAGAGCGCGCGGCGCATGATGAGGCGCAGGACGTAGCCACGGCCTTCGTTGGAAGGCAGGACGCCATCAGAAATCAAAAACGTTGCGGCGCGAGCATGGTCGGCGATGATGCGCAGGGAAACGTCGGCATCGTGATTTGCGCCGTACTCCGCGTTGGCGAGGCCTGCTGCTTCGTCGATTAGGGGACGGAACAAGTCGGTATCGTAATTCGATTTCTTCCCCTGCAGGACCGCGGCGATGCGTTCAAGGCCCATGCCGGTGTCCACGCAGGGCTTGGGGAGCAGATCAAGTGCCAGACAGGCGTACCTGTCATCCGAATGCTTGTGGTCGGCTCTAGCCTTCTCATCCCAGTGCGCGGGATAGCCGTCGCGTTCGTAGCGGCAATACCGGCTGTACTGCATGAACACTAAGTTCCAAATTTCGACAAAGCGCCCGCAATCGCAGGGGAATTTGCAGTTCGTGTGGCCGAGGTCGCTCGCCCCAGGCCCCAGGTCGTAATGAATCTCTGAGCACGGGCCGCACGGCCCCGTGTCGCCCATCTGCCAAAAGTTATCTTTCAAGCCAAGCTCCAAGATGCGATCATTGCCCACCCCCTGAGCGACCCAAAGGTCGTGTGCCTCGTCATCGTGGGGAACTAGGTCATGGTCCTCAGGACCAGACCCAGAACCGAGAAAAATCGTCACGTAGAGCTTATCGCGGGGGATGGCGAAATCCTTGGTGATGAGTTCCCACGCCCAGGGAATAGCCTCCTTCTTGAAGTAGTCGCCAAAGGAAAAGTTCCCGAGCATTTCGAAGAAAGTGTGATGACGCGTGGTGCGGCCCACCTGTTCCAGGTCGTTGTGTTTGCCGCCCGCGCGTACGCATTTCTGCGACGAGCAAGCGCGCGTGTAGTCGCGGCGCTCGCGCCCCAGGAAGACCTCCTTGAACTGATTCATGCCCGCATTCGAGAAGAGCAGCGTAGGATCGTTCGCCGGCACGAGCGACGAGGAAGGCACCACGCGGTGACCACGGCTCGCAAAAAAGTCCAGGAATCGGGTCCTGATTTCGTTTGCAGTCATAAAGGACAATTTAACACGGAGAGCACAGAATCTTTGCGTCCTCTGTAGTAAGAACTTTTGATCTTTCCGTTGGTGAACTGCCGAGACGAAGAAAGATTTAACACAGAGAACACGGAGTCTTTGTGTCCTCCCTGGTGAAAGCTTCTAGACCTTTCCGTTGATGAGCCGCCGTATTCCGTCTTTCAACACAGTCACGTTGAAATTAATCAGCAGCGCCAGCTTGCATCCCGAAAGCCTCAAATAGGACAGCGTCTGCGCCTCATGAATCGGCGCCAAAGCCTCAACGGACTTGACCTCTACAACCACAGATTGTTCCACCAACAAATCCATTCGATAACCGCATTCAAGCTTCACCTCTTCATAAACGAGTGGCACGGGTTTCTGTTGTTCTACAGCAAGTCCTCGTTTCCCCAGCTCGTGTGCCAAACATGCCACGTAAGCCGACTCGAGCAGCCCGGGACCCAGTGCCCGATGAACTTGGATCGCTGCTCCAATAATCGTCTCCGTGATCTTGTTCAACCGCTCCTGCTCGGTCATTTGTGAAAAGACCTTAACACAGAGTCCACTGAGGAATGTCGGCACGTGTCCTCTGCGGACTCTGTGTTAAATGTTCTTGGGTCGCTACGGATTTGGCTCCTCGCCCGACGCTTCCAGATCCAATGGCTCAATGTCATCCGCGACGGGCCGCAACTCAGTTCGAGAGCGTACAGCCCTTATAATATCATCCGCGTTGAATCCCAGGCGCAACAGACTTCGACAGAGCGAGTGGAACCGGGCGCGCGTAAGGGGTAGGCGAAGAGTGCGGAGCTTCTTGGCGAGGGCCTGTTCCAGCAACTCGCGAGCCGGGGTTTCCTGAAAGGCCTGACCGACCGCCGGCTGGATGTACTTGTAGTTGACGAGCTTGGCTTTCAGTTCGCGCCGGACGCGATGCGGTCCAAAGGCGCGGTTTTGGGCGAGGGAATAAGCGTACTGCTCCGCGAATTTGCGGTCGTCGAGGTAGCCGAGCTGGCGCAGCCGGGTGAGGGCCTCACGCACCGGCCCGGCTTGCGGGAACTTCCTTTCCAGCGCGCGTCGCAGCTCGGCCACGGAGTAGGGGCGGCGCGCCAACATCCGCAGTGCCGCGGCGAGGGGGTCGGAGGGGACCTGCTTACTTTTTCGCAATCCGGTCCACCTGGCTGCTTCGCTCCATTTCCTCGCGGGCGGCGTCGGTCGTGGTGCGGATGCCGGCGATGCGCAGCTTGAACTCGTCGGGGTTGGAGGAATTGATCAGGGCTTCCTCCAGCGTGATCAGCCCCTGGGAGTACAGGTCGTAGAGCGACTGGTCGAAGGTCTGCATCGCGTACTGGGAGACACCGGCGGCAATGGCGTCGTGAATCAGCCGGGTCTTGTCGGGATTGACGATGCAATCGCGAATGTATTCGGTGGTCACCAGCACTTCCACCGCCGGAACGCGTCCGATACCGTCCGCTTTCCGGACCAAGCGTTGCGAGATGACCGCCTTCAGCGTGCTCGCCATCTGCATGCGAATCTGCTTCTGCTCCGGCGGCGGGAAGACTGCGATGATGCGTTGGACGGTTTCCGTGGCGTCCGTGGTGTGCAAGGTGGAGAACACCAAGTGGCCGGTTTCAGCGGCCAGCAGCGCCGTCTGGATGGTTTCAAGGTCGCGCATTTCGCCCACCAGGATCACGTCGGGGTCCTGGCGGAGGGCGGCGCGCAGGGCGATGGCGAAACTCGGCGTATCCACTTCCACTTCGCGCTGGTTTACAAAGCCCTTCTTGTCGCGGTGCAGAAACTCGATGGGGTCTTCGATGGTCACGATGTGGTCGGTGCGGGTGGAATTGATGCGGTCCACCATGGCGGCCAGGGTCGTGGACTTGCCGCTTCCCGTGGTCCCGGTCACCAGCACCAGGCCGCGTGCTTCCCCGCAGACCTTGTCCATCACGCGCGGCAGGTAAAGTTCCTCGAACGTGCGGATCTTGGTGGGGATGACGCGCAGCACCATGCCCACGTTGCCCCGCTGCTGGAAGACGTTCACGCGGAAACGGCCCAATCCCGCCACGCCGTACGCCATGTCGAGTTCGGTGTTTTCCTTGAACTTCTGCTTCTGCCGGTTCGTCATGATGCTGAACGCCATGTTCAGCATGTCCTCACTCGAGATGCGCGAGTACTGGGTCAGGGCGCGCAGTTCGCCATCCACGCGAACGTAGGGATAGTTCCCAACCTTCAAATGCAAGTCGGAGGCTTTATTTTCGCAGGCGGTCCGAAGCAGTGTGTCAATGTTCAGATTATCGGCGCCATTACTCATTTGGAAACCTCACTGAGACGTTTCCGGGATTTGCGCTCAAGTTAACACACGCCTTGGGAGGTGTCAAAGGGCTAGGCGCACGTCTTCGCGCTAATCGTCTCGGAGGGGCTCAGAGTGCGGACGAACGGCCGGCGGCATCCACACAGGTGCCGCGTGCCTCAGCGGCTCGCTGCCACCGGCTGGTTGCAGAAGGTCAGCCAGCCGTACTTGTCCTCCGCCTGGCCTTGCACAATCGAAAGGAAGCGTTCCTGCAAGGCGCGCGTAACGGGGCCGGGCTGGCCCTTGCCGACCACGATGCGGTCGACGGACCGGATGGGAGTGATCTCCGCCGCAGTCCCGGTGAAGAAGACCTCGTCCGCGATGTACAGCATTTCGCGCGAAATACTCTGTTCGCTCACCGCGCAGCCCATTTCGAGCGCCAGCGTCATGACGGAGTCGCGCGTAATGCCCGGCAGCACGGAAGCCGAAAGGGGCGGCGTGAAGATCTTGCCTTCGCGGATGACGAAGATATTCTCACCGCTGCCTTCACTCACCTGGCCGTGGGTGTCGAGTGAAATGCCCTCGGTGTAGCCGTTGGTGAGCGCTTCCATCTTGATGAGCTGGGCGTTCATGTAGTTCGCCGCGGACTTCGCCATGGCGGGCAGGGTGTTGGGCGCGATCCGCTGCCAGGAGGAAACGCACACGTCTACGCCCTGGCGCAGCGCCTCGTCACCCAGGTATTTGCCCCAGGCCCACGCCAGCACGTAAATCTCGATGGGGTTCTTCATGGGGTTGACGCCGAGCTCGCCCACGCCGCGAAACACTACGGGGCGAATGTAGCAGTGCTGGGCGTTGTTGACGCGCACCAGCTCGATCGTCGCCTGCGCCAGTTGCCCGCATGTGTAGGGCAGTTCCATGCGATAAATCTTGGCGGAGTTCACCAGGCGGTCGGTATGCTCCTTCAGGCGAAAGATGGCGGGTCCGTGTGGTGTCTCGTAGCAGCGAATGCCCTCGAACAGGCTGGAGGCGTAATGGACCACGTGCGCTGCCACGTGAATTGTGGCCTCCGACCAGGGAATGAATTTTCCGTTGTGCCAGACTTTTTCGTAATTATCGATCGGCATGAGTTCTTCTCCAGCTTGCCCCCGGAGGTTTAGGATTTCGCGCGGTTCACTGCTTGACGCGAGCCGCAACCCTCAAGCAGCAAGATTATAGCACGGGGGTTAATTCCCCCCCGACGAATTTGCCTGGCCGGGGCAAGTTGGCGCGACGCTTTGCGCGGGAATTGGCCGGTCACCTTTCTTGCCAAGATACCAGCGCAGACGACCGATGGTTGAGTGCCCACCTTGGGGCATATACGCAACACGTATTGCGCGGGTCTGCGGATTCCAGAGTCCATGGTTCCCGAGCTAGAATTTAAGTCTTGACGTATTTAAGTAAAGACTTAATAATGGCCGCATGTTTTCACTTGCCGCACTGGCCGACCCGACGCGGCGACGCATCGTGGAGATGCTGGCCGCCGGGGAACGCAGCGCGGGTGACATCGCCGCCGGCTTCGAGGTCAGCCCGCCCGCCATCTCGCAACATCTGAAAGTGTTGCGTCAGGCGCGGCTGGTGCGCGTTCGCCGGCAGGCGCAGCGCCGGATTTACGCGCTCGATCCCGCAGGCTTCCTTGAGCTCGACCGCTGGCTGGCGCGCGTCGGACGGTTCTGGCGCCGGCGGCTCGACCTGCTGGAGCGGCAGCTTCGTACAGCCCCAGGAGGGAAAAAACATGAGTGACTTCGGCACGATGCTGGGCTCGCACAGTATCCGTTTTGAACGGCTGCTGCCCGGCCCTCTCGAGCGTGTGTGGAATTTCCTCACCAAGCCTGAAAACCTCGCCACTTGGCTCGCCCAGGCGGAGGTGGAACTCCGTGTGGGCGGGCGCGTCGAGCTGCACTTTGATGTCGACGAGGTGCCGGGACGCAAGAAAGTCGGCAGCCTTATTCGGGGTGTCGTGACCCGTTGCGAGCCGCCGCGCCTGCTGGAGTACACCTGGGTTGTTCCCGCGCCCGCTGAGTCCCCGTCGGCCGAGGGGCCTGTGCCCGATACGATCGTCACTTTCGAGTTGCACCCGCGCGGCCAGGACGTGCTGCTCGTGCTCACCCACCGCCGCTTGCCGTCCGCCCTGATACCGCGATTCGGCGCCGGCTGGCACACGCACCTCGAGGTACTCAAGGCAAGGATGAGCGGCGAGGCCCCGGAGGCATTCCTCGCGGTCTTTGACCGCGTGCTGCCCGGCTACGAGCAGCAAGCCGCCAAGCGCGCAACCCGGGGGGAGTGAGGCTTTGGTCACAGACAGATCCCGGTAGAAGGCTCGGGGGGGAAAACAGCTGTAGCCGCAGGGGAGAAGACGCCAGGGGCCTTCTCCGCTGCAATCTCATTTCGAGTGCGTCTCGTCCAGGAATTCCAGCAGGGCATGGTTAAATTCCCCTGGCGTTTCCAGGTTGGGGAAGTGCCCGGCCCCCTGGATTACGACCTTCTTGGCGGCCGGTATTAGCGCCAGCAGCTCCTCCGATGACCGGCGGGCGCTTTCGGTGTCGTCCTGGCCGACCACGATCATAACGGGGACATTTACCCGAGCGGCGGAAAGCCGGTCGGCAGCCTTTCTGCCCAGCAGGGAACGGATTTCCAGGTGCAGAGGTTGCCACGCGGACCAGTCCTCAATCATGGTCCATAGCTCCGCGCGAATCGCATTCCGGCGGGGGCCGCACGAGCGCAGAGCCGCTTCCAGCCATCGTTGCTTGTAGGCTTCGATGCCTTGCTTGCGAAGCGCGTCGATTCTCCGGATTCTCTGCTCGCGTTCCTGGTCGGTCGGAGGAGTGTCCGGACCGGGGGAGTTCTGGATGCCGCCGCAAGCGATCGTGGCGGAAAGCACCGCCTCAGGATAGAGGGCAAGAAAATCCCCAACCACAAAGGCACCGAGCGAAAGTCCCGCGAAATGTGCTCTGGGAATGCCCAGTTCCTGAAGCAGGCGGTGAAGATCTCCGACATGCAGGAAGGGCCGCCGTTCCTCCGGCATATCCGACAAGCCGTAACCGCGAAGGTCGTATCGGATGACGCGGTAGTGCCTAGCCAGTTCGGCGAACTGTGGGTCCCACATGCGGCGATCCACCGAATGCGCGTGCACCAGAACGAGCGGTTCACCCTGGCCGGCAGCTTCGTAGTACAGGTCGGCCGCGGACGAAGGGACAATGCTGGCCGCGAAGTGCGGCAGGGTCACGGTTCCTTGCGCGACCACCTCGCGCGCCATCATCGCGAGTACGGGGCTGGTGAAGAAACCCGAAAAATGTGCCCGCTGTGCCTGATCGACATTCACGTGCGCGAGGATAACGCCATAAATGTCCGCTGCCTTGTCGATCCAGGGATAGGCTCCAGCCCAACTGGGGCTGCTGATCAAGAGGGCGTTCCCGCGGTCGTCCACCCGTTCGCGCCATTCTCCCAACCCGTAGATTCCGTTGTGCGTGCCGCCGCGCACCCGCTCGACGAAGTTGTCCCTCGGCACTACGGCTCCTCGGACCTGGCCGGCCTGCATTTCCGCGATGGCTTTCGCGGAGAGCACGCGCCTCCCCTCGAACAGGCCGCCCGCGGCAATCATGGAAAGGAAGTTCGCGTAGTCGTGGAGAGTGCTGCGTGCCCCCCCGCCGAGCATCGGGTTGTGCCCTCCGGCGGAGTCCACCGGGGTGAAGTGGGTGTTCGTCATGTGAAGAGGACGCGCGATTCTTGCCTGAAATAGTGCCTCCCACTCCTTGCCTGTGGCGATCTCGGCCATCCGCCCAGCCACCTGCATTGCTAGCCCACCGTAGTCGAAGCGCTCGCCCGGCGATGAAACCGCGGGGAGCGGAACGATGTGTGCCACGGATTCTTCGAGTGTCTGATAGGCGTCCTGGGGCTGGTCCTCTGGTTGATAAGGCCGATAGCCGGAAGTGTGCGAGAGCAATTGTCGAAGCGTGGCGCGGCCCTTCGCACCCTTGAGTTGCGGAAGCCACTTCGCAACAGGGTCATCCAGAGAGAGCTTGCCTTCATCTACGACCGACATGACGGCGGCAGCAGCTAACCATTTTCCCGCCGAGGCGATGTAGACGCTCGTCTCTGGATTGTACGTGCCGAAACACCGCTCATAGATCACCCGCTGGTGGCGGGCGATCAGCACTGCGGCGCCGGGATAGGACCTGCGGTCAACCCAGCCCTGTACCCGTTGCGTGACTGCCGAGAAGTCGTAAAGACGTCCGGGCTCGGTCTGTCCGGAGGCAGCGTGAACCGGCAAGACGAGCAGAAGCAGAGCCGCCCCACAGCGAGCAGAGCTCGCGCCCCTCCACTCCCGGTGCCGCTTGGTTCGACTCAGCCAGTTCGCAAGCATGAGCGCGGATGTCCTCGTGGCAGATCGTATCTTAGAGCCGGCAGAAAACATAGTCCGGCTCTTCCTCCACCTGGCGATCCGATTCTTCCGGGGCCTTCGGATTGCCTCTGGCCCAGGGGAGGCTTTCGAATCCCACATTATCCGTATAGGGGCATCAAGTTTTCGCGGCGGGCAAGCGAATTTCGACTTCCAGACCTTTGGGCGAACGATTGCGGCATTGGACCGTGCCGCCGCAGGCTTCAATGCAGGTTCTCACGATGGCCAAGCCGAGACCCACGCCGCCCGTCTCTCCCTGGCGGGCCAACTCGGGACGATAAAAGGGCTTGAAAACTCCTTCGAGTTCCGCTTCCGGGATGCCGGGTCCCGTGTCGGCGACCGTGATCGAAACCATGCCCTCCTTTTCGTGTGCGGAGATCACAATGGGGCCGAACTCTCCCGCATAACGAACGGCATTGCGCACAACATTGGCCAGCGAGCGGAAGAGATATTCCGGGTGGGCCATGACCTCGGTCCGCTCCTCAAGGTGGGTCTCGATGATGGCTTTCTCGGAGGTTTCCCTCTCGAGGACGCGCCGGACCGTGTCAGCGAGTTTCACCCGGGTGAGCGGGGTGGCGGAGGCGCTGATCTGCGCCCGGGAGAAGAGCAGCAACTCGTTCACGAGGCCTGACATGTGTTCCACTTCTTCCTGCACACCTTCAACGTACTTCTTCTGGTTGTCCAGCGCGCGCTGATCCAGAATCCCGAGTGAGACTTGAATGCGGGCAAGGGGAGAGCAGAGTTCGTGGGCAACGTCACTCAGAAAGCGCCGTTGGCCATGCACGAAACCGGACAGGCGTTCCGCCATGCGGTTGATCGCTTCACTCAACTGGCCGAGTTCGTCTCGGCGGTGGAGCGACAGCCGAGTCTCGAGCCGCCCCTCGGCGATCGCTCCGGTGGCCGCGGTGAGTTGAGAGATCGAGTGCGTCAAGCCTCGGATGAGGGGCAACCAACAGATGACGGAGACGAGAATCACCGCAACGGCCACGGCCAACCAAGGCTTGTACTCGAAGAAAAAGGGGTTCGTCCATAGAGACGAGGACATCCAGACCAGCGTGCCGTGACCAGGCCTGGCGGCAGTCTCGTTGCGAATCGGAACGCGAACGCCCACCCAATAGCGCGTCGGCGCACTGGACATGATCAGGAACAGCGGAGGGGGTGGCGGGGGTGGAGGAGAAAGGCGCTGCGGCTGGCCGGATCTCGCAGCGTGTGAGTCGTGGTTTTCAAACGGCGGCTCCGGGTCGCGGCGAATCATTTCCAGTACGGCTGGGGGCAAATTCACCGGGGGCCCCGCGAGTTGGGTCCCCTGGTTCGTGAATAGGCAAGCCGAAGCGTGTGACACCGTATATTGCGCGAGCAACTGGTTCCATTGGGCACGATCCGTATCCGGCAACTGCAGGGCAATGAGCCGCGAGGTGGCGAGAATACGGTCCCGTCCCGGAGAAAGCAGCAGCGAGCCGAGATCGAAGCGGTACTGAGTGCGGACGAACAGGGCAAAAACCAGCCCGAGCAGCAGGACATTCAGGGATGCCAGCAACAGTATCTTGACGGAAAGGGATACGTGCGTCTTCATGGAAGTCCTTCTGATCCTGGCTTACGCATCATGTAACCGGCGCTGCGAACGGTGACGATAAAGCGAGGCAATTTGGGGTCATCCCCGAGTTTTCTGCGCAGCGACGAGATGTGCACGTCAATGGAGCGGTCGAAGGCGTCGAAATTCCGGTCCACCACGTCATTGAGCAGTTGTTCGCGCGTTTTCACTCGCCCGGTTGCTTTGGCCAGCGCCAGCAGCAAATCGAATTCGATGGCGGTCAAGGGGAGCGGCTGATCACCCAGTGCCGCCACGCGCGCCTCCGGGTCGAGGTGCAGATCGCCTACGACCACTTGCGGGGCGCGCGGCTCCTCGGGAGCGCGCACCAGGGTGGAACGGCGAATCACCGCGCGAAGTCGCGCTAGCAATTCGCGGGTCGAAAACGTCTTCGGGAGGTAATCGTCAGCGCCCAGTTCCAGCCCTACGATCCGATCCGGCTCCTCGCCACGCCCGGTCAGCATCAACACCGGCACGGCAGACTTGGCGCGCAGTTCTCGCAATACATCGAAGCCGTTCATGCCCGGCAGCATGACGTCGAGAATGACCGCTGAAAAGGACTCCTGGAGCGCAATCTCCAGGCCTTCAGGCCCGTTGTACGCAGCCGTCACCTCATACCCCAGCGGCTCCAAGTAGTCATGGATTAGGCGACACAGCTTTCTGTCATCATCCACGACCAGGACCCGAAGCCGGGAATCCGCGGCGTTTTCCGAACGAGCCGGCATGGTCATTCTTGGAGCATTTTAGCATCCCTCCGCGCTCGCCCCAGCGGACTTTTACCAAAGCTTTACAATGTTCCCCCTTCCACCACACACCCTCTCTACTGGCCGGTGTTGAACTTGGTTTGCGGCGAGAGGCTCGCGGCGCCGCGCTCAAAGTGAGCACGGCCGTCGCAGCGGAGGAAACAGAGAGAACGACACCGAGTCACGGCCGGGTGAAGAGGTGTACATTAAGACGAATGGGATTTAGCGTTCCATGGTAGATTAGTGTGTACCGTTCCGACGTAAGGGAGTCGCTCTCGTGGATTCCCAAGCAAGCTCCTTGCGACGCAGATTCTTATCAACCAGTTTGGCTTTGCCCGTGGCCGGGCTCACGCCCGGCATCGACCGCTGACGACCTTTGCGAGCACCCGGACGGGGACGCCGAAGGCTACCTAATCCGTGGCTTCACGAGCCTCTAGAATGTGGCCGGCAAGTCTAGCGAAGACAACCTGTTGTTAGCATTTCCGACATGAACCCCAACACCCTAGGATGCCGGGCTGACCGTCGCGCGGCGAGGCTGTGCACGTGCTTGGCGTTAGCCTGCTTGCTGCTGGCCATATGGGCTCGGGGGGCAGAGAGTTCGCCGGCGGCCGAACCGCGCTGTGTTCCGCAGGGCGCCGCGAGCGCCTCTTCTCAAGAGCGCGTCCCCGCCGAGACTGTTCAGTCGGCAGCGGAGGAAATGGGTCAGAAGGCCACTGAACCTACGGGCAGCCCGGCGATCCAACAACGCACCTCCCTGAACCTGCTCGGCCAAACGGACTCCGAAAAGGGCGAAAGCCACCGCAACGAGAACGTCCAGTTCAATCTGATTGACAACAATGCCCTCGAGGATTTGAACATACGGCTGGGGGCAACGGCGACGATTGTCGAGGAGTTTCGGGTGGATAGCGGATATTTCGGAAGCGAATTTGGAAACCCTCCGATGCCGCCGCCGCATGCCCAGGCGAGGGCCGGAAGCGTGATTCACGGGGGTGTTTTTGAAACGCACCAGAACAGCATCTTGAGCGCCCGCTCTTTCTTTCAAGCCGGGGACGTCAAGCCAGCGCACGAAAACAACTACGGTGTCAACTTAGGCCTGCCACTGTGGAGACGTGCCTTCCTGTCGCTGGATGGTTTGCAGGACAAGATTCGCGGCAGCGTCAACGGCAACGTCCTGGTCCCTCTACCTCAGGAAAGAACGCCCCTGACCGACGATCCAAAACTCCGCCCCATTGTGGAGCGATTCCTGCGTGCTTACCCTGAGGAGCCCCCAAATCGAACCGATATATCTGCCCGCGCCTTAAACACGAATTCCCCTCAACGCATCGATACCGATGTGGCGAACGGTCAGCTCGACCAGAACCTCGGCAGTCACGATCGCCTGACGTTGCGATACGGCCTGACGTTGCAGAGTGTCCACGCCTTCCAGTTCGTGGTTGGCCAGAATCCCGACACGCTCATCCGGTCGCACAGCGCGCGCATCACCTGGAACCGCGTGTGGTCGCCCGCGACCGTTGCGGACTTTTCGCTGGGTTTTGATCGGCTCGGGGCACTCCTGGTGCCGACGCAGGATGCTGTGGGCCCCGTCATGATGAGCTTCGCACTCACCGATTTGGGTCCAAGCCCCAACATCCCAATTGACCGCGTCGAAAACCGGTTTCGCTACTCGGCTGGGTTGAGACGCACTCGGGGGAGCCAACTGGTAACCGCCGGCTTCGCGCTGAACCGCCTCCAATACAACGGGCAAGAGACTGACGGGCATCGCGGCATTCTTACGTTCGCAGATGACTTCGGACGGGACGCGATTACCAACTTGCGGAGGGGAACTCCCAGTGGCTTGACCCAGGCGCTCGGTACTACCTACCGCGCCTTCCGGAACTGGGACATGCAGTTCTATGTCGGCGACCGGTGGCAGGTCAGGCCGAATCTTACCTTGAACTGGGGGCTTCGCTATCAACCGGGGACTCGCCCGATTGATGTCAGCGGTCGCAGTAACCTGCGGTTCGGCTCAGACTTGAACAACTGGGCTCCCAGCTTCGGTTTCGCACACCGGCTGCCGGCACGGTGGGGAACCCTTCGGGGCGCCTACGGCTTGCAGTACGGGCAGATCTTTCCGGTCACTTACGGTCAAGACCGTTTGAATGCCCCTTACAGCCTGAGGATCGACGTACCCGCACCCGACCTCGCTGACCCACTGCACGGGCTTCGCTTCGAAGATTTGGACCCGTACGGGCGCTCGACCTTTATCGAGGTCTCCCCGCGATTGCGGACGCCCTACTCCCATCAGTACGACTTCAGCTGGGAGTTTGAGCCAGTCTCGCGGTGGAGGGTACAACTGGGCTATGTCGGCAGCCGCTCCCCTAAGTTGATCCAGACTTGGTTTCTCAACCGGGCACAACCGATGGAAGGCGTCCCGCTGACCACCGCGACCATCAGCGGGCGGCGCCCCGATCAGGCTGTTTTCGAACACTTGCTGATTCAGAATGCATCTATGGGATATTACGATGCGGGCCGCGTCGGATTCGTCCTGCCTTCCTGGCGGGGGCTAACGCTCGATGCCTCCTACACATTCAGCAAGGCGATCGACTTGGGCAGCGACTATGCCAACACCGCCTCGGGTCCGGACGCGCGGGTGGCCATCGCCCAGACGGAATTCAACTCACACGGCGAACTGAAGGGGCTGAGCAACTTCGATCAGCGCCACGCGTTCCTGCTCCGGGGTTCTTACCAGACGCCCCGCCTAAGTGTTGGGCGGAGCTGGGAGCAACGGGTCTTGGGATCGTGGAACGTTTCAACCGTGTGGCTGGCAAAACAGGGCACTCCCTTCATGGTCGATGCGGGTTCTGACGCGCCGGGCTTTGGAAACGTGGACGGCGAGGGCGGCGATCGGCCGAATATCTTAGACCCGGCCATCCTCGGTCGGACGATTGGTGACCCTGACACCTCCCAGCAGCTTTTGGCCCGATCCGCCTTTGCCTTCATCAATGCACCAACGCAAATGGCTGGCAGGCTGGGCCGCAACACCTTCCGCAAGGGGCCTATCGCGAACCTCAACGCAGCCCTGTGGAAATCATGGACGATTCGCCAGGAAATGCGGATCACCTTTCGCACCGAGTCTGTTAATCTCCTTAATACTCCCCAATTTGACGCGCCTATCAAGTCGTTGACCTCCCCGAGCTTTGGACAAATCAACAACACCCTGAACGAGGGACGAACGTTTCGCTTCATGCTGCGCCTCGAATTCTAGCCAAGCCCGTCTCAGACCCGCAGACGGATTGGGTCGCCGGGGCGGCCACGCCTTCACGTCGGAGGGAATGCTACTTTTCTTCCTGATTAGTCACCTGAACGAGCCGGGTAATCCTTTGTGTATTCCAACCTCGGGCCGCGCTCGCCCCAGCCGACTTTTACCAGAGCTTTACAATTTTCTCCCTTCCACCACACACCCTCTTTACTGGCCGGTGTTGAACTTGGTTTGCGGCGAGAGGCTCGCGCCGCCGCGCTCTGAACCGAACGCGGGTGTTGCGGCAAACCGAACGGACCAGCACAACAACCCCGAGCCGCTCCCGCGTGACGAGGTGCACATTGAGACACAACGGAATGGCCATTTTCGGGGACTTAAGAAGCTCTATGTTGCGGAGACATTGGCGAGGCGCCTTCCTGGGGATAATCGGCCTACTCCTGATGAGTACTCAAATTTTTGGACAGTCGGGTACAGGAAGCGTACGGGGTCAGGTAGCCGACCCATCGGGAGCGGTAGTCCCGGGAATCACGGTGACGGTGGTCGGTGCGAATGGCGCCCCGCAGCAGGCCCAAACCAACGAAGAGGGGCGCTACGATTTCCCGAAGCTGGCTCCCGCGACTTACAGCCTCCGGATCCAATTGAAAGGCTTTGCGGATTTTGAGAGGGCGGGCGTTGTCGTCGCGGCCGGTCAGGTCCAGATTGTCGATGCGCAACTCGTCGTAGCGCTGGAAAAGCAGCAAGTCACAGTCGCGGACAGCATCACGAGTCTTAGCCTCAGTTCTGAGAACAATGCGAGCGCCCTCGTGTTGAAGGGAAAAGACCTGGAGGCGCTGTCGGATGACCCGGACGAGTTGCAGTCCCAACTCCAGGCCCTGGCAGGTCCCGCGGCTGGGCCGAACGGCGGCGAGATTTATGTTGACGGGTTCACCGGCGGTCAGCTTCCGCCGAAATCCGCCATCCGCGAGATTCGCGTGAACCAGAATCCGTTCTCGGCTCAGTACGACAAGCTCGGATACGGGCGCATTGAGATTCTTACCCGACCGGGTCAGGGCCAGTGGCATGGGCAGGGATTCGGCATCTTCAACTCCTCCGCGCTCAACTCGCGAAACCCCTTTGTGAGCCAGGAGCCGAGCTACCATCACGAGCTCTTTGACGGAAGCATCGGCGGGCCGCTCAGCCGCAAGGCTTCTTTCTTCTTCGATGGCGGGCACCGGAAGATGGACACCAATTCCATTGTCAGTGCCTTGGTCCTCAACTCGGATCTTCAGCAGGCGGCGTTCAGCCAAGCCGTGCCCAGCCCCCGCACGAACACGAATCTTACTTCTCGTGTGGACCACCAGTTATCCTCGAACAACACGCTGACCGCCCGCTATCAGTTCTGGCACGACAATGCCCAGAACAGTGGAATCGGCCAGTTTTCACTGGCCTCGCAGGGTTATGACACCCACCAGACCGAGCACACTCTTCAGATCAGCGACTCGCAAGTTTTCAGCGCGCGGGTCGTCAACGATTTGCGACTGGAATTTGCACAGCGGAGTAACAGCCAGGCTCCCGTGATCTGGGACCCCACTCTGCAGGTTCTGGGGGCGTTCACAGGAGGAGGTAATCCCCAAGGCAAGGTCCTGGACGACCAGGATCACTACGAGGTGCATGACCTCACATCCATGTCGTTAGGCAAGCACTATCTGACCTTCGGCGGGAGGTTGCGAGAGGTGAGAGTGTGGGACAGTTCCAGCGGGAATTATAACGGATCCTTTACATTCCCGTCTATGGATGCCTTCCAAGCCGCAGAGGTACAACTCCTGGCCTGTCAGGCGGCAGGCGAGACCAACTGCCAAGTGAGCGGGGCGAGCCAGTTTACCATCACGAGTGGAAATCCCGCCGCGAACGTCAATTGGATAGATTTGGGGCTGTACGCCGAGGATCAATGGCGCCTTCGTCCCAACATGTCGCTCAACCTGGGACTCCGCTACGAGACGCAAAACTCCATTCACGATCACGCGGATTTTGCTCCCCGCCTGGGATTCGCTTGGGGGCTGGGCCGTGGCGGCAGCGCCAAGACCGTCCTGCGCGCTGGTTCTGGTGTCTTCTACGACCGGTTCGACGTGAGTCCGGTGCTGCAAGCCGAGCGGTTGAACGGCGTCAACCAGACGCAACATGTAGTTACAGACCCTGACTTTTTCCCACTGGTTCCATCCCTCAGCCAGTTACAGCAGATAGCCGTGAGTCAGTCGGTAAGCACTGCTTACCAGATCGATCCCAAGCTGCGCGCTCCTTACACAATCCAAACCGCGGTGGGCGTGGAGCGGCAACTCTCCAAGAACGCCACGGTCTCCGTCACCTACGTCGATTCACACGGCGTTCACCAGCTCATGACGAGGAATATCAACGCGCCGCTTCCGGGAACCTACGTTTCCTGCTCCAGCGGGGATTCCTCCTGCACGCCATCGGCCGGTGTGCGGCCCTGCGGAGACGTCGGCAATATCTATCAGTACGAGTCCGACGGCCTCTTTAATCAGAACCAGGTGATTACGAATTTCAGTCTCCGCAAGGGCACCAAACTCTCCCTCTTCGGGTTCTATTCCCTCAGCTTTGCCGATAGCAACACGGCCGGGGTTGGCACTTTCCCGTCCGACCCCTATGACATCGCGCTGGATTACGGACGCGCCGCATTCGACGTGCGGCATCGCCTTTTCTTAGGGGGTTCCTTTTCGCTGCCCAAGGGATTCCGCTTGAGCCAGTTTATGATGACGAGTTCCGGGGCTCCGTTCAACATCACCGTCGGCCAGGACCTGAACGGCGATTCCATCTTCAACGATCGTCCCGCCTTCGCTCCTGCCGGGGCAACAGGAGCGAACATCTTCGTGACAAAGTGGGGCACTTTTGACACGAACCCGAAAGCAGGTGAGAAAATCATTCCGATCAACTACGGAACAGGCCCTGGCCAGTTCGAAATGAACCTACGCCTGAGTAAGACGTTTACATTTGGGAGGAAGGCGGAGAGCACAACCGCCGGAAGTGGTATGCAAGGACCTCCTCCTGGCGGAGGGCGTGGTGGACCTCCGCCGGGTGGCGGCGGGCTTGGCCCACGAGGGCTGAGTGGCGGTGGGGGCGGCCCAGGCGGTCCTTTCGGGTCGTTGTCTTCGAATACTCGCTACAGCCTGACGTTCAGCGTGGGGGCACGCAACGTCTTCAATGTGGTGAATCTTGGGACGCCCATCGGCCAACTCAGTTCGTCCCTGTTCGGCACGTCCAATTCGCTCGGGGGAGGCTTCGGTGCTCCCGGCGGGAACCGTCATATCGACTTCCAGGTGGCGTTTAGTTTTTAGCAATATGCTGGAAAACGTCCCAGGGCGGTCATCCGGAGTCCTTCGTGGGGAGTACTTATTGTAAGCTCTGCAGTGGAGGGTCCCGCCCTGTTGGTTTCTGGGTCATTCTGAGAATCCGACAGTCCCCCAGCTACTCTGTCGCGGCAGGGTTATCTCAATCTATCGACGCGTAGGCTTGGTGGACCTGGAGGGGTTCGAACCCTCGACCTCATGACTGCCAGTCATGCGCGCTCCCAACTGCGCCACAGGCCCACATAGAAGAAGCCAGCTAATCTGTTTGTAACATGTGGCCCAGCGACTGTCAATGAAGTGATACAGAGTGCGCGGGCTGACTGCCGCGCGATCGCCGGAGTTCACCGTCGTGCGCTGCTGCCTCTTGTCGACGGGAATACAGAAGATCACCGCATCCTGCCGGAGACCTACTCTCCCAGCCTGCCCGCTCTGGGTAACGACTAGGCCTTCCCAGTCATGACAAAATGCCCGTCAAAGATGGTGTACAACCCGCCCGCAGGAGGTGCATTATTTCCCGGGCCCAGGCTTTTTGGAACAAACCTTTATTTTTCGGTGTCAATCTAAATGGAAAGAGGGGTAAGCAAGCGCGGTATTGCAGTTCGACGACGGAACTGTTATCTTGAGGGCGTCATGGGCACCGCGCGATCTGCTGAGATAACGTTCGAGCGTACGCTGCCACCAGTCAGCGAAGAAGCGGTCTTTGTCGGCGAGTTGCGGGCGGGCTCTCAAGAGGCATTTGCTTACCTGTTGGCGGTTTATCAGAACCCGGTTTTCAACCTGGTCTCGCACATCATTGAGAACGAAGCTGACGCGTCCGACGTTCTCCAGGATGTGTTCGTGAAGGTTTTCAAGGGGATTAGGAGCTTTAACGGCGAGAGCAGTCTGAAAACCTGGATCTACCGCATTGCCGTTCACGAGGCGTCGAATCATCGCCGGAGCTGGATTCGCCGCCACTGGCGCGAGCCGTTTTCTGTGGACGACACTGATGCTCGCTCGGCCACAGCGTCGGAAGCTATTTCGGGTGACCGCAACCCCCATGAGGTTCTCGAGCAGGCCGAGCGAGAGGAAGTGGTCAAGCGGGCTCTGGCCAGCTTGGCACGGCCGTATCGCACGGTTGTAGTGTTACGCGAAATCGAGGGACTGCCTTACGAGGAAATCGCGCAGGTGCTGGGTTTGGCTCAGGGAACTGTGAAATCCCGTCTCTTACGAGGACGGGAACTGCTGCGCCGAAAGCTGGCGAGCTATGTGGGCAAGCAACATGTTTGAGAGCTGCGTCGAAATTCGGAGCCATTTCTCGGACTACCTCGATGACCGTTGCACGCGGGAGGTGCTGAGAGCCATCCGCTTTCACCTGGCCTACTGCGAAGCCTGCGGGCAAGAACTCGAGCAATGGCAGTCGTTGCAGGCCGACCTGCGGGCTCTTGCGCGCCGGCGAGTTCCGCCCGACCTTGCCCTCCGCTTGCGGGTTCGGATGTCCCAACACCTCCACCGAAACCCCTTCACCCGGCTCTGGGTGCGGCTGGAGAACATCTTCAAACCGTTGTTGATTCCCGCCACCGGTGGCGTGCTGACCGCGATGATTTGTTTCTGCCTGTTTATGGGGGCGCGAGTGGCTCCGGTCACGAACATCCCGGACGTCCCGTTGCAGATTGTCACGCCGCCTCGCGTCCGCGAGCTCGCCCCCATGGATTTCAACACCGGCGACAACCCCCTGGTGCTGGTCACCCAGATTGACGCCGGGGGCCGCGTGAAGGGATATCGGGTTCTGTCAGGTCAGAATTCACCCGAGCTCATGCAGCACCTGGACCGGTTGATCTACTTCAGCGTCTTCCAGCCTGCCACGACATTCGGAAAGCCCACGGATGGGGAGGTGGTTCTGTCCCTGCGGCGAATCACAGTCCGAGGGTAATCCGTTTGCTCTTGACTTCAATCCTGTCCTTGCATCTCCGGCCTCACACGGAACGCAGTCCTGTCTGTCCGGCCTCGCCCTGCCGGCGCGTGACTCGCTGGGTGTCTTCCGGTGGGGGGTTTCTCGGCGCTTGGTTTCTGATTCTGCTGGCTGCACCCCCCCCGGCTTGGTCCCAGACGCCGGGCAACGTCCTGCTGGAACCCAGCGAACAGCTTTTCTGTGTGCTGGCCGCGTTGAACGCCGCGGGGTACGACGCGGGTCTGGGGGCAAACCCGGGAGACAACACGCGGCAGATGGTGCGCGCGTTTCTAGAGACGCGAAAGGCTGCTGTTGTCCCTGAACTCCAGAAGTTTTACAGTCAGCATCGTGTGCAAGGCGACCCGGGGGCGGACCTGGGGCAATACATTTCTCTCGCCATGCTGCTGGGCTCGCCGCCGGATTTCAAGTTCACCGTCCCCCCGGGCGAGCTGCCTCCGGATGCGCGCGACTTGATGGGGTTTGTTCCGCTCCTCAAGACTTTTTACAGTCAAGGCACGCTGCTCGTCCTCTGGGCGCAAGTCCAGCCGCGTTACGACGTTGCCGTGGCACGTTACACGGAGGCGGTGCGCAACAGCTTCGTGCTGACTGACGCCTATTTTCGATTCCCGGCCGGGGGCTACCTGGGTCGGACGTACACGATCTACATCGACTTGCTGGGTGTGCCTGAGCAGGTCCAGGCGCGGATCTACGGTCTGAACTACTACCTGGTGGTGACGCCTTCCAAAGAGCCGAAGATCGACGAGATCCGTCATCAGTACTTGCACTTTCTCCTCGATCCGTTGGCCGCCAAGTATGCGACGGAGATCAACCAGAAGGGTTCCCTTCGCGCCATTGCTATCGAGGCCCCCTTGCTGTCGCCGGACTTCAAGGGGGACTTTCCACTGCTGGTCACGGAGTGCCTGATTCGCGCCGCGGAGCTGCGCATGGACAAGAAGCCCCAGGCGGAGGCGGAGAAGAGTCTGACGGAGATGACTGCGGGCGGCCTGATCCTGGTTCGATACTTCTATGGCGCCCTGGGAGACTTCGCACGGCAGGAATCTTCCATGACGCTCTACTACAAGCAGATCATCCTGGACATTGACCCGAAGATGGAAGAGAAGCAATTGTTCGGTGTCAAGTTTACTTCCCGTCCGCCGGCCCCACCCGAGAAGGCCTCGCCGGCTCTTTCGGAAGAAGACCGGCTTCTCGACCAGGGGGACGCCCTTTTTTTTCAGGGGAAATACAACGAAGCCAAGCCGGTGTATCAGGCAGTGCTGGAGAAGATCGACCCCAAGAACGCGCGAGCCCTGTACGGTCTGGCGGTCGTCTACGCTAACACCCGAAAGCCGGATCTGGCCGATGAATACTTCCAAAAGACGCTCAGCACGGCCCGCGATTTGCGCATCGTCACTTGGTCGCATATCTATCTGGGACGGCTCTATGATTTGCGGGGCAAGCGCGACGACGCCTTGGCGCAATACCGCGCTGCCGCCCTGACCGCCGCTGCTTACCCGCTGGCGCTGCGCGCGGTGCAAAGCGGGATGGCTGGGGCCTTCGGTTCGAAGGAGGAAGGGAAGAAGGGAACACCCTAGGGCCGTGCCAGCTCGATCTTCCAATCTGTGGCGCTTTCATTTTGCGCGGCCCGAACGATGTCCCCTGGCAAGAGAGTTAGGTAAGACAAGTTGAAACGGCCCTCGGGCGGCGAACCGTGCGCGGGTCCATTCTGGAGGACTTGCTGGGGGCTTGCAGTTGCTGCGGCGAGAGCCATGGACCGGCGGCGTTGATTGACAGTAAGAATCCTTTCCTGTACGCTCAACGCTGCGGACGCGAAAGAGCGCTTGGCCGTAATGCTATGCTTAGGAGATGAGAAAGAATATGAGAATCCGACATGCACTATTAATTGGCGTGGTCCTGGCCCTCGCGAGCACCGTTCGCGCTCAGGGTCCAAGCGCTTCTGCACCCATGACGGAGAAGGACGTTGTCAAGGAACTCAAGAGCGCGGGGCCTGACCAGCTTATTAAGGCGGTCAGCCTGCGTGGTGCCGATTTCGATATGACCCCGGAGATCGAGAAGCGGCTGCGCAAGGCCAAGGCGACGGACCAAGTGATCCAGGCGGTTACCAGTGCTGGTCCGAAAGCCCGCGCTGCCGCCAAAGCCGCGGCGCTGGGAATGACCGGGCCCCCGCTCTCGCCGGCGGAGAGCAAGGATTTCGCCGCGGTTCGGGACGAACTCGACCCGGACAAGGCCGTAGCCTTGGCTGAGGATTTCGCGAAGAAGTATCCGAACAGCTCCGCCCTCACTTACGCGTACGCGTTTGAGGCGGGAGCCTACCAGCAGAAAGGGGACGTGGAAAAGGTCGTTGACCTTTGTGAGAAGAGCTTGGGTCTGAATAAAGACAACTTGATGAGTTTGATTTTGGTCAGCGGGATGATCCCTCAACCTCAGTACCTGAACCAGCGCGTGGATAAGGAGAAACAGTTGACGGCGGCGGAGAGCTATGCGCAGGATGCCCTCAAGCTACTCGACAAGGTTCCCAAACTACCCAACGAGTCGGATGCGGACCTTGCCAAGCGCAAAGCCGAATACGCGGCGGGTGTTCACAGCGCGCTGGGGATGGTGCACCTGGACCGCGCCCAACTCGGCCTGACCGGGGTGGATAAGGATGAGCTGGCCAAGGCAGAACAGGAGTACCAGGTGGCCGTCACCACCACGGAGCACCCCGACAGTCGCGACTACTATCGCCTGGGCGAAACTACTGCCATGGAAGGCAAGCTGGATGATGCCATCGCGGCCTTCACCAAGGCCGGCGAGCTCGGCCAGGGCACGATGATCAAGCAAATCGCTGACGAGCAAATTGAAAACTTGAAGAAGCGGAAGGCGCAATCCACGCCCCCCGCGAAACCTTAGCGCCCAGCCGAAGACACGAGCCGGATTTCCCGGATGGGCGCCGCCGTTTTTCGGGCTGCGTGGGGCGGCGCCATTCGTTGTCCTCGAGCGGAAGAGGCGGCGCCCGGACAGCATGGCGGAAAACTCCCGCGACCAATTTCAGGCTTCCGTCGGCTATCGCTTTCGGAATCCTCATTTCCTGTTGGAAGCTCTCACGCACGCTTCGTTTGCACAAGAGTCGGCTGAGCGGCCCCGCGACAACGAGCAGTTGGAGTTTCTGGGCGACGCGGTGCTGACCTTTGTGGTCAGCGTGATCCTGGCCGAGGCCTTTCCCGATTGGGAGGAGGGCAAACTGACGCGGGCACGCTCCCGCCTGGTGGCGGCGCCCCACCTGTACGCTGTAGCCAGCCGCCTGAGCGTGGGCGAGCATTTGCGGCTGGGGCGTGGTGAAGAGAAGACCGGTGGGCGGAACAAACCGGCGCTGCTCGTCAACGCCCTGGAAGCCGTCGTGGCCGCACTCTACCGCGACGGGGGCATCCAGGCAGCCCGCCAGTTCATTGAGCGCTTCATTGTGCCCGATGACCTCGAGGCCTGCGCCGATGACCTCTTCTCGATCGACTACAAGTCAGCGCTGCAGGAGCACTTGCAGGCGGGGCGAATGCCGCCGGCGGAATACCGCGTCGTCGAGGAGTCCGGCCCCGAGCACCAAAAAACCTTTACCGTGGAGGTCGTGACAGGAGACAATCGCCTAGCCCGGGGGCGTGGCGGCAGCAAGAAGGCCGCGGAGCAGGAAGCGGCCAGGACCATTCTCGAAGAGCTGGGCAGGAAGACCGAAACAGATGGCTGAGCCTTACAAGAAATCCTCGACGCGCGACACCTTTGAGTCGCTGGTGGTCACCGTGATCCTGGCCGTTTTCGGGACGACCTTCGTGCTGCAGGCGTTCAAGATCCCCACGGGTTCGATGGAGACCACCCTGCTGATCGGCGACCACCTGCTGGTGAACAAATTCATCTTCGCCCCACAGGGAGGATTCCTGGCCCGACTCCTTCCTTACCGTGAATTGCGCCGGGGCGACATCGTGGTGTTCAAGTTCCCGCCCTCCGACGATCAGTCGGAACCAGGCGAGCATTACGTGAAACGCGTGATCGGGCTACCCGGTGACCACATTCGAGTCTTTCATCGTCAGGTTTTCGTGAATGGGCAGGCGCTTTACGAACCGTATGTTCACCACACTTTTCTCGATGAGCTTCGCCCCGGTGACGACTTCCCGCCTCCGGACGCCGAGTACCTGCGCGGCGCCACCACCGCCTGGAGCGCCGAAATGGCCAGCTCCGTTCGTAACGGCGAAATCGTGGTGCCGCCCGGAAAGTATTTCGTGATGGGGGACAACCGCGAACAGAGCTGGGACAGCCGCTTCTGGGGTTTTGTTCCGCTCAGCGTGGTCAGTGGCCGGCCGCTTCTGATCTACTGGTCGTTTGAGACTCCGCGTGACGAGTACATGCACAACTCCCTGGGCGACCGCATCTCCCAGCTCGTGGGGTTGATAGTTCACTTTCCGACCAAGACCCGCTGGCGGCGTACCTTCATGTTTGTACGCTGATGGACCCCCGCAACCGCCGACGCGCTCGCAATCTTTCGGTCGCCCTGCTCCTTTTGGGACTGGCGGCGTGGATCGTCCCCTCCTACTTCAGCGCGGAGCGTTATCGCCGCCGCCTGGAGGCGGGGCTCGAGCGGGCGTTGCATCGGCCCGTCAAGTTTGGGGGGTTGTCCCTCCGACTGCTGCCGCGCCCGGGGTTTTCCATTGAAAATGCCGAGGTCGAGGAGGATCCCGATTTCGGTTCCGAGCCTTTTGCGCGTGTGGACCGCATTGAATGTGACCTCCGCTGGCAAAGCCTCTGGCGCTCGCGCATGGAATTTGCGAGCCTCCGCCTGAACCGTCCCAGCTTCAACCTGGTTTTGAACCCTCAAGGGGAATGGAATGTGGAGAAGCTGCTGATGCAAAGCGGCCTCGCGGCGCCAGCCGGCACGGCCACCGGCGTTAAAAACCCCGCCGCAGGAGAGCGACTAGCCTTGGAGGTCGAGAACGCGCGCATTAATTTCAAGGTCGGCGCCAACAAGAAGCCTTTTGCGCTGACGGACGTCCGGGCGCGGCTGGAGGTCGATCCCGCCGAACGCCGGGTGCAGTTCCGGGTCGCTGCCAGTCCGGTTCGCTTGGACCTCCCGGTTCCGACGCCCGGTCCCGTGGAGGCAGAGGGCTCGTGGGCGCCCGGCCGGGATCTGAGCGGGCCGATCGAGGCCACACTGCGCACGCGGGGAGCCTTGCTCTACGATTGGATCCCCATTATCACCGGACGCAATCCCGAGTTGTACGGTGTGCTGGATTCCGATGTCCGGCTCAGCGGTTCCTTGCCCAACCTGACCGTGGAGGGAGCATTTCGCCTCACGCAGCTCCACCGCTGGGAGGGACTCCCGCCGTCTGAGCCGATGCCCTGGACCATCCGGTTTCGCGGCCAATTCCTGCGCCAGCGCGAGCGTGAGCGCGTGGTTGTGGAAAGCCTGGAAGCCTCCTTTGCCGATTCGCACCTGCACCTTTCCGGCTCGGTCGACAATCTCCGCGCCGCACCGCAGCTAGACCTGGTCGTGGCGCTGGAACGTTCGCGCCTGGAGGACGTACTGGCCGTAGTCCGGCGCGTGTGGCCGAACGCCGGGGCGTGGAGCCTGAGGGGCAGGGTCGATGGGATGCTCACCATCCAGGGTCCCTGGGCGCGGAGAAAATACGGCGGTTTTGTGGGAGCGCGAGGGGTCAGCCTGGCCACGGCCTCCGGTTCGTTTCCTCTTTCGGAGCTCGCCGTCCACATCAACAACCGCGGCGCGCGCCTCGCACCGGTTCAAGTGACGCTGGCTCCGCGCGTGGCGCTGGTGGCCGAAGGGGTCCTTGAGCGCTCCAACCCCGCGCCTCGCTTTGACCTACAACTCTCTGCGAAAGGTGTGCCCCTGCACGACGCGCTGGCCTTTGGGCGCGGCCTGGGGATGCGCGCTTTTCAAGGCCTTGACGCCACCGGCTCCGCAACGGCCACCATGCATTTTGCCGGTTCAGCCTGGCCTCCGGCGCGCCCGGTTTTGACCGCTCGCGCGGAGTTACGGGCCGTCCGGCTGCTGATTCCCGGCCTGACCGAGCCACTCAATCTGCCCCGCGCCAGCTTGCACATCCAGGGAGACGAAATCAGGGCAGATCCGGTGGTCGCCGTCCTGGGGACAAGTGTGTTCAACGCGAAATTGGTGCATCGCGGTGTCTGGCGCAATCCTTGGCAGTTTGAGCTTCGCGCGAATGCCTTGAGCCTGGAGCAAGGGGCTCTCTGGTTCGACGCGCTGGGTCGCCGCCGGCCTCTGCCGCTCCTGGAACGCCTGCCCGGCCTGGCCTCCTTCACGGCGCGACGCAGCGCAGCCTCCCAATTATTCGGAAGCCTGAACGCCGAGGGACGATTCACGACTCCCAGCGTAAGCTACCGGGGTGTTACCCTGAAGGATTTTCAGGGTACCTTCGAAGTCGCCGGCCGCACGATCCGCATGAAGACCGCCAGATTCCGCGCGGTCGGCGGTCACGGCGAGGCTGGCGGAGTGGTCGATTTCTCCAGCGCGCCGGCACTCCTTTCCGCGAACCTCTCGTTGACGGGCTTTCCCGTTCAGGCTCTGACTCCCCGCTTGCCCGTCGCCCTCCACGGCGCGCGCGGTTCGGTGAATGCGACCGGGCACTTCGAGACGCGCGGCTTGGGTCGCGAGGAGTTGGCTGAAAACCTGGCGGGAGAAGTGACCCTGCGCTTCAAGGATCTTTCCTTCGGTGATTTCGATCCCCTGGAAGTATTGGCGCGGCAGGCGCGCTGGGGGACACTCGAGTCCGTGCACAGCCCGGTGGCGGTCCGTTCGGCGGCGATGTCCTTGGAGATCCGCAATCGCCGCGTGACACTGAAAAGCGCCCCACTGGATTTAAGCGGTGCTGCGCTCCAGTTGAACGGCACGTACGCTCTGGGCGGAACCCTCAGCTTGGCTGTGCGCGCCGACCTGCAGCACCTCCGGCGCCGCTGGCTGGCAAGCGAGAATGAATTCAAACCCAGCGCTCGCTACGCGGACGTGCATTTGGCAGGGCCGCTTGATAAGCTAGTGGTGATTCCTCAGGTGGAAGTTACGCGCGCCCGCGAATAGTCGGGCAAGGACGCACGCCCTGCGCCCACGAGGGACGAATTTGAGAAAAAAGAAGATCGTGACGGTTTCAGTGGAAAGGGGCCGTCGCCAGGCGAAGGTCCTGACGCCTGCCGCTCGGGCCCTCACGGCGGCCTCTCTGGCGTCGTTCCTATTCGTGCTCGGTGGGTCTCTCGAAGGCAGAAGCGCTGCGGGGTCGGATGCAACGCAAGCCGCCGCGCAGGCGCTGGAAGCGAAGCTGCGAACCCTGCAAACAGTGGACGCGCGGCCTGCCAAGTCCTACCCGCCGATTGTGATCACTGAGAACGAGGCGAACTCCTATCTGACCGTTCACGGCGGGGAATTCCTACCGGCCGGCGTGCACGGTCCCGGAGTGCGCATCCAGCCGGAGCACGTGAGGGGCTTCGCCGACGTGGATTTCAGCGAATTCAGCCGCATTTACAGCAATCCCCAGGACTGGGGTCCGAAGGTCCTGGCGGCGATGTTCAAAGGAACGCAGCGGGTGACCGCCACGGGCAAACTTCAATCCGAAAATGGGCAAGCCAAGGTCCAGATCGAGAGCGTGACGGTGGGATCAATGGCCGTGCCGAGTTGGCTGGTGGATTTCGTGCTCGAAAATTACTTGCAGCCCCGCTACAAGTTCGATCTGAGCAAACCCATTCCGCTCCCTGACCACGTCACGCAGATTGTCTTGGGCTCCGGCCAGGCTTTCTTTTTGCGCAGCCCCCATAAGACCCAGTGAAGCGGCTTTCGCGCCGGTGAGACAACTGGCTGACCGGCGTGCCCCCCGCAGTGTCGGCGCTCTTGCCGCATTCCAATCCCTCAGTGCCGCGACCGATTTCCCTGGAGCACCCTCACAGTGTTTTGCTAGTCTTAACTTGCACGGGCTTTACGGTTTTTTCCTGCAATGATTGGAGGTGAGTAAGAGGGACTGCGCGCGATGCAGCATTCAGGGCAACTTCTTCTGGAACTGTTCGTGATGTTCGCCGCCGGCAAACTGCTCGCGGAGGTCTTCGAACGGCTGCGCCAGCCCGGGGTGGCGGGCGAGTTGCTCGCCGGTGTACTACTCGGTCCTTCCCTACTGGCGATCATACATCCGAGCGACTTAACTCGCGGCCTGGCGGAGATCGGCGCCATCTTTCTGCTCTTCACGGTTGGCTTGGAGATGAAACCGCGTGATCTCCTGACGGTCGGCTGGACTGCGGTGTTGGTCGCGATACTCGGAGTAATGCTTCCGTTTCTTGCGGGATTTGCTTACATGCGTGGCACGAGCAACTCCATGGTGGAATCCATTTTTGTGGGCGCGGCGATGGTAGCCACCAGCGTGGGCATCACGGCGCGGGTCTTGGCGGACGCGGGCTTCCTCTCGACGCGCATGGCGCGCGTGATCCTCGGAGCGGCGGTGCTGGACGATATTCTGGGAATGATCGTGCTCGCGGTTGTGAGCAGCATTTCCACCGGCAAGATTAACTATGTGTCGCTGGGCGTGGTGACGGTCGAAGCCATCGGCTTTTCGCTTCTGGTGATTTTCTTTGGCTCGCGCCTGGTGGGCCGCATGCGGCCCGCTGTGGCGCGGCTGCGGGCCCAGAACTCCGCTTTCATCCTTTCGGTGATCCTGTGTCTCGGCCTCTCGCTCGCTTCGGCTTACATCGGCATGGCGGCGATTAT
>JAIQEZ010000219.1 GCA_020073545.1 Terriglobia bacterium
GTTACGACGAAGCGCGAAAAATAAATCCGCGCATCGTGTACGCGCAGGGCAGTTCATGGGGGCCGCGCGGCCCGTGGGTGACTCGGCCAAGCCGCGACACGCTGGCGCAAGCGCGTGGGCTCTCGTTTTCTTCAGTGACGAACCCACGGCAAAAGGAACTTGCCGTGGCTTGCGCGACTACATCGGGTTAGAACAGCAAACATACAAAGGAGGTGTGTCGTGAAACGAATCGGTATTCTCTTTGGCACAGGCTGATCGCGGTTTGGCGGAGATGCGCGTCCCGAGTGCCAGCGCAAGCCTTCAGTGTCAGCGGATTCATGCTACTGCGGAGCCACGACTCCCACGGCCGTGCGCTAGACTGCGTTGTTTCTGAAAGAGTTAACGAGAAACCTTGTTTGGAATCCAGCGTGCCGCATAACCAGCAGAAGCACGGCAGTCGAAATCGCACACCCGTAGGAGGTAGTCATGGGAAGCAAGTAGCGGACCTGTTTTGAAGGTCCGCGGCTTCTCCGTCCAAGAACCGCAGACCTCCAGAAGACGCAGGTCTGCGCAACCCGCTCCGCATGTCATGGGCGGAGGATCAGCCACTATGGCCCGACGCGCGGCCAACTGGTTGCTGATGGAATCAATTCTCTATTCGGAGGTTCTAGCATGCGCAACATTATTTGCCTCGTATTGGCAACGATGCTTTTTGCTACCACAACATTGGAAGCGAAAGCTGGCGCTGCCGGCGCGGTTCCCCCTGGGCAAGCGGGAACCGAACGGAAGCTGACGCTGAAAGAGCGGATTCTGGAAGTGCCACCCGGAACCACGATCGAGGTGCGCCTCCTGAACAAGCAGAAAATCAGAGGCCGGCTGGGCGACCTCACCAACGAAGGATTCAGCCTCACAACAGCGCAAGGCGAGAAGATCGAGACCCAAAAGGTCTCCTTCACCGATCTTAAGTCCTTCAAGAAGGTCGAAGGCGCTACGACCCGGAAGGCGGTCAGCAAAGGCCTGCTGTACGCGCTTGCCGCAGGCGGTGTTTTCTTGGTGGTTCTGGTTGTCGTGCTCGCGTCCAGGGAAGACTAGGGAGCGCGCTGCCCGAAATTAGATGGTTGCAGGACGTGTAGCGCCCCGACGCATCGGGGCGGGGAAGCTAGTCCCGTGACCGCCAAAAGAACTGCCGAACCCGCTCTGCCCACACGGCGCTTTGGTTGACTGCGAACGCTTCCGAAAAGAACCTAAGCAGGCGGGCACGGGACTAGCCGCTTTTTCCAGGGGCCACGTGTGCAGGGCTCGCGGCCGGCCCGTGACTTCCCTTCTCAATCGCCTCGACAAGAGCCTTGGCCTCTGCCGGGACGGCTACCTTTCCATTGAGGATATTTTCCCTGTTCGCTTCGTGGCCGTACATGGCCGCGTTGCCCGTTTCATCGGGCTGAATGACGGCGCCGTTCAAACTGACCCCGGCAAAAACCCCCCGGCTGCGTGAATAGGTGAGGATTTGGGCATGGAACGCGATATCCGTGCCCGCTGCGGCATGCCTCCCGACAGGCCCCGCCGCGGCCGCCGCATTGGCGCCAATCTGGAATTTATCACTCAGGAGTTTGTGTAGCCCTTTCTCCCCGAAGAACACCAGGATGAGGTCTGTAGAGGAACCGCCAAACTGAAGACCGAAACTCCCGCCGCCCACACTCAAAAACAGCGGTGCGCTCCAGCCGCGTCCCGTCCGGCAGGTCACGACACCCTTTCCGTAATCCCCGCCCACAAAGAACGCAAACTTTTTTTCCGCGGGAATGATCGCGATGCACTTTGCCGATTCCAGCAAATCCTGAGGGATGGCTTTGTCCGGAGTGTTCATGATTTCCTGAAAGACTTCCGCGGACTCCTGAACGCGCCGGACGTCGTCCTCACGAGACGAATCCGCTCGCGCGGGAAGGGACAGCGCCAGCGTGAAGATCAGGCAAAATATCGCCGATTTGGACATGCTTCAACCTCCGACTTCAATGCCCATGATTTGTAATACGTCGAACCGGAGCATTTCTCTCTCCAGATGTTATCGCATTGACCGGCAAGAACTTAGCTAAGACAGTCGACACGAGGTGAAGGGTAGATTCCTCGCGGAATTCTATTTCGACATGTAGAATTTACGGGAGAAGAGTCTCGACTCAGGCTCCCGAATCGCCCCAGCGATACCGCTGGCGCAACGCGCACTCGGCAGGTCACGCGCCTCCCCCGGGACGAGCGGCGGTTCGCGGGTGGGGCAGCAGCTGCGCTCGATTCGGTCGCCTCGGCGGCAATTGACCGTGGGTTCGCCACAATGAGAAAAGCGTCCGCTCAGAAGAACCCTGACCGCGACCGCCGGCCTCACCGGACGACGATGATGATCACGATGACGATTGCCGCGCCGATCAACATCCAGGTCAACGGGTTTGGGTCTTTCACCATCAAGACCTGGTCGTAGGGGATTTGTTTCTCCCCGGCGCTCTTGTCGAGCTTCACGGTGAAGGAATCTGCGGCGATGCTCTGGACATGCCCGCTCAGTTTCTCGCCCCCCACCAGTTTGACCTTGACCTCCTTGCCTACCCCGAACTTCGTCACCTGGGCTTTCACGGCGGAAGGATCAGGGTTTTGGGGGACTTTGGCGAACGACGGAACGGTCAGCGCCCCCACCGTCGCTGCCGCCAGGAAGGCAGTAGCGACGCTACGGAATACCATCCACCTCCGGGAAACTGCTTCGACAGACCGCGAAGTGTGAAACCCCATCATTGGATATCCTCCTTGGCCAAGTCAGTTAAAGATTAGGATGCCGGTCTCATCCGCAAGGTTAACTCTAACCCAACAGGGCGCCAGCTGTCAGGATGCAAAAGCGCAGACCGCGCTTTTCAGAGGCCCGCGGCACTGCCCTGAACTAACCGCATTAATCCTGAATCTCGAAGGCACTTCTAGTTCGGTGAATTGAGTTTGTCAATGGACAAATCAACTTTCTTTACGGCGTGAGCAGGGGCGCCCAACAGCATTATTATGAGTGTAAGCTTTGGGACGTCGCCAGCGCCTCAGGAAATCAATGAACCCATGGCCCGATCACCCGACCTCTCATTCACCCGATGAGCCGATTCTTTGCATTCCCGCTCAGGCCGGGTAGAATGATAGAACTGCGCCGGTGCGCAGTGACACCCTATGTCGCGAGGTTTGGTCGTCATTCCGGTTTTTATCCTCATCGCCCTCTCGATCCTCTTTCTCGCCCATTACTTTCTCTACCACTCCCTCGTACATTTCTTCGGCATCGCTGCGCCGCCGCGCAGGACCGTCCTGGCCGTGGTCCTCCTTCTCTTTCCAGTGAGCTTTATCGCCTCGTCTTTCCTTTCGCATTGGACCGACAACCTTTTCTCCCGCGCGCTTTATTTCTGCTCCTCACTCTGGCTGGGCGTTGGGCTGACGCTGATCACCGCCTTCGCGCTCGCTTGGGCCGCCTGGGGAGCCACGAGGATTTTCGCCCACAGCCCGGGCCGGGCGCGGTTCGGGCTCGCCGCCGTGGCGCTGGCGTGCCTATACTCCGCCTACGGGGTATGGAACGCCTATCATCCCCGGACCGAAGACCTTACCGTCCATATCAAGAACCTGCCGCCCGCCTGGCGAGGCAGGAAGCTCGTGCAGCTTTCCGACTTGCATCTGGGGCACATCTTGGGGACGAGCTTCCTGGCGCGCCTTGTGGCCAAGGTCAACGCTGAGAACCCCGACGTGGTTTTCATCACTGGCGACCTGTTTGACGGCGCGGACGGGCATCTCGAAGATCTGGTCGCCCCGCTCAACGAGCTTCGGGCGCCGTTGGGGATTTATTTTGTGACCGGAAACCATGAAACCTTCCTGGGCGTGGAGCGCGCTTATGCGGCGCTCCGGACCACTCCCGTCAGGATCCTGGCCGACGAAAGGGTGATGATCGACGGCCTGCAGTTGATCGGAATCAGCTACCCCGAGCGCGGGC
>JAIQEZ010000220.1 GCA_020073545.1 Terriglobia bacterium
ATACTGATAATGCCATTGTGCGCCACGGTGTCTTGGAAGGTGGTACGCCCTTTCTCCAGAAACCTTTTGTGCCAAGGACACTGGCTCAGAAGGTTCGCGAGGTTCTGAATTCGTAGAAACAGATTTGACATGAGGTAGAATTGGACTGCAGAGATGGATTTACCCGTTACCCGGGGGACGAGCCCCCCGAGCAGAGCCAATGCGTTGGTGCCTCTTCAATTTTGCTCTTTGACCGGACTCTGATCCGAGTCGCCTTACCCCACCGGGAAGCGGAAGGGGTGAGAGTTAAGAATTGCCTGGCTGGAATGAACTTCGTCTGAGAGGCCGACCCGATGATCAAAAGGAGCTCTGGCGAATCTGCCAACGCGGCAGTGGCAGACGGGACGACCGGGTCAAGGAACGCTTCCCAACCCTCATCTCAGCTTGTGATTCTTGCCATCGATGACGACCCGGAGATTCTCAAGTTCTATGAGCTTGCGCTGGCCAAGGAAGGTGTTCGTGTGGAAGGCTCAGCGGATCCCCACTATGGGCTGGAATTGGTGGGTGCGCTCAATCCCGGTCTGGTTCTCCTTGATCTGACGATGCCGGGCATCGACGGGCTGGAAGTCCTGCACCGCATTAGGGAGCGGGATCCTCTGACGCGTGTCGTCATGGTCACCGGAAACTACTCGATCGAAACCGCCGTAAAGGCCATCCAAGAGGGCGCCGCAGATTATGTGTGCAAGCCTGTCAGCGTGGAGAAGCTCCGGGCGCTGATTGAAGAAGCTAGAAAACTTGTGAACCTCGATCAGCAGGAAGCGGCGCTGGAACATAAGCTTATCGAGGTTTTCAACCTGGAAGGCATGATCGGCAGGAGCCCCCTCATGCTGGAGGTTTTCGACCTGATTCGGCGTGTGGCGCCGCATCTGCGTACCGCCCTCGTCACTGGCGAGACCGGGACGGGCAAGGAGCTAGTTGCGAGGGCGCTTCATAACCTCAGTCCCCGCGCAAAGCAGCGATTTGCAGTGTTCAACTGCGGCGCCCTGGTGGAGACGCTCGTCGAAAGCCAATTGTTTGGTCATCGCAAAGGCTCCTTCACCGGGGCGATCAACGACCAGGTGGGTCTGTTCGGATGGGCCGACGGGGGTACCATCTTCTTGGACGAAATTGGAGAGTTGAGCTCCACGGCGCAATCAAAACTCTTGCGCGTGCTGGAGACCGGGGAGGTTCAGAAGCTAGGTTCGCCTCAAGCCCAGCCTGTCGACGTGCAGGTGATCGCTGCAACGGGCCGTGATTTGAACGAAGATATGAGGTCCGGAAGGTTCCGACCAGACCTCTGGTACCGCCTGAACATGGTGCAGATTCATCTCCCTCCGCTGCGAGAACGGAGAGAAGATATTCTGCTGCTGGCTCGCCATTTCATGGCCCGTTTTTCAGCTCAATATCAGAAGGAGCTTTGGAGAATCTCTCGAAAGACGGAGAGCGCCCTGCTCGCCCACTCCTGGCCTGGAAACGTCCGGGAATTGGTAAACATTATCGGTCGCGCATGTATGCTAACCCAAAACAAGGTACTCGACCTGGAGGACCTGCCGGAGGAGGTCAGAAACCAGTCAGTCCCTGCGCCATCCCTTCCCTTAACCCTCGAAGATGCTGAGAAACGAGCTGTTATGCGCGCCCTCGCTACGATGAAAAACAAGGCCCTTGCGGCACGCGCTCTGGGGATCAGCCGCGCCCGCCTTTACCGGCATATTGAGAAATACGGTCTGGCCCAGGATTCTACGGACGATCAACAGGCCGAGATTAGGAAAAGTCCTCGTTGCCGAAGGTGATGTCGTCACGCACAAACCCCTGAAGGCAACATAGAGGAAGTGGGGTCTCCGAGTGATCGCCATCGATGATGGCGACAAAGCGTGGCAAGCCCTGCGCACCGAGGATCCCCCATTAATCCTGATTCTGGACTGGATGATGCCCAAGGCGGATGGGCTGGAGGTATGCTGGAGAGTTTGGGGCCTGCTGCAAAATCGCCCGACCTACATCATCCTACTCAGGGCCTCGGACGGCCTAGAAGACTTGATCCGCGGGCTGGGACCGGGTGCGGACACAAATCGCCTATGGGGAGTCATCAGACTGAATGGACCGTGTGATACTGTTCGTAGCGCAGCCCAAATGCACCGGCGATAACGCCAGCCCCGCTGGACACACGCTGTAATGCCTTAACCATCTCAACTCTGCCGCGTGCGAGGGAGACGAGCAGAAGGCAAATCCCTCTCATGCTGCGAAGCACACCCCGGACGACACAGGCCAACTTGCGCGTGCGAGAGTGAGAGAGGCAGGGGCGATAGGCAGTCACACTGGCCGCGCGATACGCGCGCTGAAGAACGTATTTCAAAGTCATTCGAGAGGTTGGGACCCACTCCTCCACAATTGCTTCGTCGGCCCAGGAGATGAGTCCCCGCGATTCATAGAGCCGCACGAAGAAGTCCATGTCTTCCCCCCCAGTTAGAGAGAAGCGGTCATCGAAGAACCCGATACGGTCGAACACCTCAGTGCGTATCAGTACGTTGCCGGTATTGGCCTCTGGCAACACTGTGCCGGTCATGTAACGCGGCCTCTCGAAGAATCTCCCCGTGCTGATCCATTGCGGGACCTCGCACATGAAGTGCGGGATCACCGGTCCACAGACTGCATCTGCCGCATAGGCTTGCTGGCAAGCCACCAAGTGCCTTAACCACCCTCGTGTTGGCACCTCGTCGTCATCTATAAACACGAGTGCATCTGCGAATTGCTTTGCCACCGCGACAGCCCTGTTCCTCACATGAGAAAGGCCTCGATGCAACTCACAGCAATAGGTAAGCGGATACCTTGACTTAAGCGCAAACTGATCACAGATCGCCTTCGACATCAGTGTGCCCTCATTATCCACTACGACGATGGTAATCTGGCAGCCAGGCACAGGTTCCTGCACTGAAAGGGCTGCCAGCAACCGGCACAGACCCTCTGGCCGTCTGAATGTTGGGATGCAAACTGCGATCTGTGTCTGCACCTCTGACCGCTCGATCCGAGCAGTGTTTGTCGTTGCCAACAGGGACTCCGAACGCTTCACGTTTGATGCAACCGCCTTCGACAAGATGCGACCAAGGGACCTCCAAGCTGGTTCGCTGAAATCGCTTGCCACAATGGGCGGCTGCGGCGGCGTATAGCTTTAGGGATACGGCGAATGAAAGGATCCCTTGGGTTAAAAGGATAGGCGAGCAGGCCAGGAGCCATTCGCCGAATCAATTCGACTTCATGAGCAGACTCTTGCCGGATGTGGTCAGGTATCTGCAACATACTCGACATGTATTGCCCACAGTTCGACAGAGACACACGAGTACATGGCGAAAGGTCCAACGCCTGCTCGATTGAGCTTGCCCATGCGCCGAGGCGCTGTTCGATATAGAAGCGATCCCGCCAGTCGATTTCAGGATGGGGGGTCTCTTCTGTCCATGCACGCCACTCCTGAAGGGCGTGGACCAGTGGTCCGGTAGAAGCCTGACCGTGTTCCCTAAGGATCTGTTCCACAGGCGGAACTCTCCAAGGGTTCTCTCTTGACGCAGTGAAGTGGTAGCGCGAAGCGCGAGGGCAGCCGATCTCGATGCCGCCCCCGCGAAGGATAACATCCGTCTCACTGAACTGATCCCACTGCCCATGGCAGATGAAGTATTTATCGCGATCGGCCGATTGCTCAGCAGTATGTGCAGCAAATGTGAATTCTTTGCGGCCATCGTGCTTCCTAGGCTTGATCAAGACATGTTTATAACCAGCCAGCTCGGCCATCTTAGGCGGTAGCGTCAGGTCTCCATAACTCATATCTGCGTACCACTGCGTGTAGCACCGAACCCTCACATCTGCACGAAGCACGGCGGCAAGAAGGAGCCTCGAATCGAAGCCGGCAGTGAGAGGCAACCACAGAG
>JAIQEZ010000254.1 GCA_020073545.1 Terriglobia bacterium
TTTGCCCCCGCGGCGCAGGCTCCCGCTCCCTGGCGCTGGTCCGGCGTGAGCGGGTGTTACCGCACGAGTGCCGCGAAACCCATGCGCCGCTGCGGATGAGCTGTCGGCGCAGCAGTGCAAATCCCCTTGAATGGATGTACAGACGGTGTATATTATTAAATCATGGGAAACATGGTACGAACTCAAATCTTCCTTACGGCAGAGCAACGGCGTCATCTGCGAGCGTGGTCCAGGCTGGAGAAGAAAACGGCCAGCGCCTTGATCCGGACCGCGATCGAGGAGCGATACGTCCACCGCCCCACGCCCGCGGACTTTCGCGCCGCGCTGGACGAGGCGTTTGGGTCGTGGAAGGGGCGGAAAAAGTCAAGCGTGGCGATGGTTCGCGCCTTACGTCGCGGAAAACGTCTCAAGAGCCTTTCGGGCTGACAATCTCGTGGCCGTTCATCTCCTGGACACCGACATTCTTATCGACTTCCTGCGCGGTCGTGGGGAGGCTCGCGCCTTCCTAAGCCGATACGAAGCGGCAGCCGAGCCACTCGTCATTTCCGTCGTGTCGGTGACCGAATTATGGGCTGGCATGAGGCAGGGGGAGGAGTCAGCTACCGGCGCGCTCTTGTCGGCACTCAGAAAAATTCCCCTATCGGAAGAGATTGCCCTCGCCGCTGGAAATATGCTGAGAACCTATCGGCGAAGTCACGGGACTGAACTTGGCGATGCCTTGATTGCCTCGACCGCCGTCGAACTCGGCGCCACACTTATCACCCGCAACGTCAAGCACTACCCCATGTCCGCGGTTACCGTGCTTCGACCCTATTGACAGCATGATTCTGCGCGCCAGGAGCAGGTGTCAGGTGTTGGGGTTCTACTGGCACCTGGAACCTGACACCTCCTTTCCTCTGCGCCTCAGCGCCTCTGCGGTAAGGATAGCAATCCCCCTCGTTTGGAGTAGAATCTCCCCATAGATTTTCCTCGGTCCACGACAGCCGCGCGAGGTGGCAATGAGATTCCGCAAAACGCTGGCTTCCCTCACTCTGACGACGGCGTTGGCCTTTGCCGTGTCTGCCTGGGGGCAGCAAGAACCCGTAGCGCCGATCCCGCATGCGGGATCGGCATTCTGTGGCGGCGGTGTCCCCACCGCCGGACGGCGGTCAGAGACCGCCGCCACGACAGCGACCTCCACATCGGCAAAGCCCTTCACACAAGACCAGGTGCAAGGCCTGGTGCGGGACGGACTCGGAGACGAGACGGGAGCGAAGGCCATCGAGCAGCGCGGGATTGATTTCGCGCCGGCAGAGGATTTTCTCCAAAGCCTCAAGGCCGCAGGCGCGAGCGAGGCATTTCTTAAGGCGCTGCGCACGGCGAAGCATCCAGAGCCCACGAGCGCGAAGAAGCCGCTGAACCAAGTACAGGTTTTCGCCTTGCTCGTGGGCCAAGTGCCGAGCCACCGAGTCACCATGCTGGTTGAGGAACGCGGAATCGATTTTGAGCCCACGGATGACTACCTCCAGGAAGTCCGCTTGGCTGGTGGCGAGGACGAACTAATTAGCGCGCTCCAGAGCGCCAAGGTGACGAAGCCCGTGACCGTTGACCCTGCGGCGCAGGCGCGGCAGGCCGAGGTTCAGCAACACGTGGCGCGCGGAGCGGAATTTTTTCAGAAGAGCCGGTACGCCGACGCCGAGACCGAGTATCGTGCAGCGGTTCAGCTGGACCCGCAGGATTCCGACCTGCATGTTGGGCTGTCCCGGGCCTTGAACAGACAGAAAAAACCGGATGAGGCGCTGGCGGAAGCGCGCGAAGCGTTGCGCTTGAACCCGAATAATGACCTGGCGCACGTCGGCCTCGGCGCCGCGCTTACACAGAAGGGCGACTGGGACGGTGCCATCGCGCAATACCGCGAGGCCCTGCGCCTGAACCCCAACTATGCCGAGGCGCACCACAACCTCGGCGTTGCGCTTGAACATAAGGGCGACTGGGACGGTGCGATGGCGGGATACCGCGAGGCGCTGCGCCTGAAACCCGATAATGACCTGTCGCACATCGGCCTCGGCAATGCGCTCGGACACAAGGGTGACCCGGACGGCGCGATTGCGGAGTATCGCGAGGCGCTGCGCTTGAACCCCAATAATGACGTGGCGCACGTCGGCCTCGGCGCCGCGCTCGGACACAAGGGCGACTTGGACGCGGCGATCGCGGAATATCGCGAAGCGCTCCGCTTGAACCCCAATAATGACTGGGCGCATAACAACCTGGGCCAGGCACTGGAGAAGAAAGGCGACAGGCGGGATGCTCTGGAGGAATACCGGACAGCCTATATGCTTGACCCCAAGAACGCGGCCTATAAGCAGAATTACGAGCGCCTGTTGCGGCATAAGTAAAGCTCTTCTTGCCGATCGTACCCAAGGGCCGCGGACCTACAAAACAGGTCCGCCCTACGCTTGCCGACCGTGGCCACCTGCTCAAGAATGTTTTCCCCATTCCTCGAACAGTTTCGCGCATTGCCGCCATTCCTCTTCAAAACCGAAATGCTTCGTGACTAAATTGGTCACCAAGAATGCTGCGCTGGTGGTAGTCCAGATGACTTCGACGATTTCCTGTTCAGAATAGCTAGGCGTGAGGTCGGTTCCGGAGAAACGTCTGCCTAGTTGAAGGAGTCCTGCGTGCGTGTAGCTGTGAAGAGCGTTTCGTGCTCCCTTCAAGAAGTTCTCAAAGAAGTCACCTGTACCGAAGGCGGCGTCGATTCTCTTCCCGACCGTGCTGAAATCGGTCCGGTACTTGTCTTCGCGCAGCTTCTGCAAATCTTCCTCAGAACCCATTATCACTATATGGGCGCGGACTGCGGCTTCAACTATCGGCCGCTCGAGTGCGAAGGCTGACCCGAAAAAGTTGTGCGATAGCAGGCAGAGCACACCTCTGTGATGGTCAAATATAAGGGACCAGTAGGCTATCAAGAGCGTGTTGCGGTCACCGGTGGGGCACTCTCCCTTGGCGACGACAAGCTTCTCTATTTCATCGCCAAACCGATTAGCTCTCTTGATTTCCTCTTCAACGCGGCTGCTCATGGGGGCGCTCCTCCGTTTCGCTGCGAATTAGTTCTCTACCCTCATTATGCACCAGCCTGAACGCGGAGCGAGTGGATACGAGCGCGGACCTGTCGTGTAGGTCCGCGGTTTTCAGCTTTAGATTCTCGCGTTCTCGTGGGCGAGCAAACGAACGCGGCCGATGGTCAGCCCGCAGCGGCGCGGGCAGTGTGGAGGCAGCTTCCCGATCCAGAAGAACCGCACAGCTCAGCCGGGCGGCCTTCCCACGGTACCAAGGCGAGCTGAGCCCTCCCGACCTTGTCGGGACTCGCAAACCGCGCTCGCTGCCCAATGGCTTTCACTTTTTTCCTACCGGTAGCCTAAATCCTGTATTGAGGCCTTGACATTACACCCACGATCGTTGCTAACCTAGGATGTAAGGAGTGTTGTGTTCGTGAAGTCCCACCCGACCGTTGAAGTGAAGACCCTGCTGCTGCCTGCGCCCTATAGGGCCCGCGAGCGAAACGCCGATTCGTGAGGTTACGATGTCCCTGATCCAAAAACCAGAAATGACGGAAAAGAATTTCGCGGCGCAGCCCCGAAGGGGCGTTTTATCACAGCCCTGGGCAACGCCCAGGGCGCAGGGTACGGCAGTGTGGGCAGCAAGCCCTGAAAGGGCGCGCTACGATTTTCACCCTCCCATCCCCTGCCGATTGGCCCGCCCCTTCAGGGCTGGAACTTGGAAACGGGTATGCCTCCTGACCCAGGCCTTCGGCCTGGGCTGGGATGGACCGCCCCTTCGGGGCTTGACTGCAAGTGTGGCGGGTCACCAACCTGCTCCTGAAGATCAAACGCCAAGCGCGGGAGGAAGAAGCCTTGGAAAAACCCTCGCGATCCTTGAATGTTAA
>JAIQEZ010000221.1 GCA_020073545.1 Terriglobia bacterium
TTCACCGCCTCGTTCACAAAATGGACGACTCCGGCCGGCAGGTCCTCCTCGACTTGGCCCGGAAGCTGGCAAGCAAGTAGATAGAGGACCTCAAACTGCCAGCGATCCACCGGCGGTGCCATTACCATCTGGGCCACTCCTCGGATCAGACACGAGGGGAACTGACGAGTGAACTGTAGGACGTCCCGCAGCGCGGCAGCCGGCAAGACTGTCGAATCAGCGTCCCACTCCGCGCCGCTTCCCGGATAGTCGCACGCCAGTCACACTGGTTCTCGGCATGCCATTTCACACCGATGTGACATCCTCCTCCGGGCTGCTGTGCATGTCGGCATGCCTGGGGCGCATGGGACCGGTGAAAGGGAGTGTGCCTAGCTGCCTCAAAACCTGGGAGGTTGACCCACCGCGTGGGCACAATAATGCGCGGCTCCGCCATTCCGCGACATCGGCTTTCCCTAATCGTTCAGGACAAAGGTTGCCGGATGATCTTGCGGTCCGGGGACCTGCAAGTTTAGGGCTTCGAGGCCTAACAGTGTGGGTCCGGTGGCGAGGGCGGACTGGGCGACGATTGCAGGTGGGGGCGGGCAGGTGTCTGAGAAGCCGCTTGAAAATGAGGCATTTTCTTGTTTTTGCCAAGCCGGAAGAGGCGGGCTGGCCTCTTCGTGGGCAATTGGAGTCGCTCCGGATGTAAAGGATGAAAAAACGGTCCCGACAGAGGCGGTCGGGATTATACTGGCGGGCGGCCGGGAAGGCAAAATGGAAATTGCGGCGAAGTGAACGCTCAGGGTTGTATCGCTCGCCCCTCTCGCGATGCGTGGAAAACCACCCTTGGACTCTGACAGGGACTTGGCTTCGGAGGTCTGGCCATGCGCCTATCTTACGGATTCCTGGCTTTCATCCTGACCGTCCCCATGGCTGCGGCCCAAGACCGATCGGCTTATGTCCGCACGAGCGCCGACCGGAGAAGCTGGACGATTGGCAACAGTCTCGTGGAGCGCGTAATTCGCTTCGATCCGAAAATCGGGCTCCATACGACAAGCTGGAGAAGCAAGATCACAGGAACGGATTTCATAAGAGTCGCCAGCCAGCAACGGTCCTGGGGTAGGGAATATGCCTTCGTCGCCGCCGGCAAGGAGTACGTGGGCGCGGGTGCCCCTGGGGCATTTGATCTGGAATCGGACAGCGCGGCGGAAACCTCACCACCTGGAAAAGACCTTCGCATCCTCCTGTGCTCCCATGACCAGCGCTTCCGCGTCACCGTGCATTACGCGGTGTATGAAGGTCATCCGGTTATTCGGAAGTGGATCGAAATCAAAAACGTCTCGGACATCCCCATCACCTTGTCGCACCTGGTTTTTGAGGCAGTGAACCTCGCTCCTGCCGTACCCGCCGATGTGCAGGTTTCGGCATTTTACGGTCTCGAACCCCGCGAGATCTTCTACACAGGCCGTGTGGACGACGCCGCCATCATGGTTCGCAGCTCGCGTTCAGGGGAGGGCTTCATCGTGATGAATGAGGCGCCCGGCTATCTGAAGCGGACGGAGGTCGCGCCGAACTGGGGCGAAGGTGTGGAGGTAATGTACGATACGGATTTATTTCCTTTCGAGCGCACCCTCACCCCGCAAGAGACGTTCACGAGCGCCAAGAGTTCTGTGGCTTCCTTCCAGGAGGGCGCCAGCAGGGCAGATCCCCATTGGGTGATGCCGTCTTACACTTCCGAAGTGATGCTGAAGAAAGGCACTGCCTATCAGCCGCCGTGGATCTACAACACCTGGGAGCCTTTTCAGCGCAGCATCAACCTGGATACGGTGAGGGAATTGATACCGATTGCGGGACGCCTGGGGCTGGATATCTTCACTATCGATGACGGCTGGCAAGCGGAATACGGCGAGAATGCGGTCAACACTCAGGCCTTCCCCCACGGCCTTGAGGAAGTTGTGCAGCTTGTCGAGCGCCAGCATCTGCGGCTGGGCCTCTGGGTGCCGCTAGCGGCGATCAGTACCAAGTCAGCCGTCTATCGTGAGCACCCGGATTGGGTCGAGCGCGAAGCGGACGGCCAGCCTAAATTCACATCGGCAATGGCGGGCCAGTCGTCCGTCATGTGTCTGGCCACGCCTTATCGGAAGGTCGCTGCCCGGCGCATCAGCGACTTGATCGGCCGCTATCATCTGAAATACGTCAAGATTGACTTGACCACCGTGTTCAACGCTTATGGCGAGTCACCCGGCTGCTACGCACCGGGACATGAGCACAAGACTTGGGCGGAATCACTCGAGCGGATCTACGAAGGCATTCAGGATGTGACGGACACGCTTTATCGCGAGCATCCCGACGTGTTGCTCGACTTGACGTTCGAACTGTGGGGGCAGAAGCACGTGATCGACTACGGCTTGCTCGCCGCGGGTGATTTCGATTGGCTTAGTAATGTCGACGACGCCACACCCCAGTCGGCGGGGCCACGCCAGGCCCGCACCCTGCTCTACTTGCGGTCGCTCGCCATTCCCACGGAAGCCATGCTGATCGGGAACCTTCGTGCTGAAACGCCTCCCATCGAGGAACGCCTGGCGACGGCCATGGGATCGGGACCGTTGTTCTTGGGTGACCTGCGAAAGCTCACGCTCGCCGAACAGGATTGGTACGGTGAGAAGGTCCGCCGGTTCAAGACCCTCCGCGGGCGCGTGGCAATCAACCAAGGATTCTTCCCGTTGGGCAGTTGGCAGCAGCCACAGGCCGCGGCGTGGGATGGATTCGCGCGCGTGAGCCAGTCCGGCAACGGCGTGGTCGCCCTTTTCAAAGATGACTCGGGCGTCGAACGGGTCACGGTGAAACTGCCAGCGTTTCCGGATGGTTCGTTCCACGTTCGCTCCATCCTCGACGATCGAAAGCTCGGCGAGTTTACGGGCGAGCAGTTGCGCCGCGGCATTGAGGTGTCCTTGCCGCCAAAATACAAGGGGGAGATCCTGGAGATCGAAAAATAGCATGCCTCTGCGTGCGCCCCGGTGAGGATGCCTGGTGCCCGCCGAGCTAGGTGTCGGTCAAAGAGAATCACCTAATGGTTCAGGACCAGGTTCGCCATCCGGTGGGTGGATGACCTTGCGGTCCAGAGCCTTGCAGATGTAGGGATTCGACGCCTAACAGGGTGGGTCCGGCGGAAAGGCGGGAGTCAGGTGCGAACGACAAGAGGCGGGATGGGGAGAGGGACTGCCGGTAGTCGCGGAGCTGGCGATTCCAGCTCACGAAAACGGTGGGCCAACACAAAGATGCGTGGGCGGTGAGCCTGGTCCAGGCTTGCGTGAAGATGGTGGGGGCACGACCTGATGTAGGCTTCAACTAACCAGCCTGCTAGACTGCGCATGATGCTTCTTTCACCTATATGCAGTCATGGAAGTTTTCCGGAGAAAATGCGCACAGAACAATCGGCTTGATTTCGCTCCGGGATTAGCTCGTGGTTCGGTAACGAACTCCATAGCTCTTCCGAGCGCTTCCGGAAATGAGGTGAGAGCGGACGATTACGGAACTTGATTCAATACTCTGACCGGCGGTACTGTAGGGGCATACAGTAAGCAATCCTTCGCCCACGTAGTAGTTCTTCTCGCTGATATAACAGAACCCACTTTTGGAAACGTCTTCGGTCGTGGTCACTTCAACCCCGCCGTGATAATCACGGATGCGCACAGGGAGCTGGAGGGGTATCCTCCGGTGCTGGCGACGCTCTCTTCGCGGGGTCACGCCAGCCTGGGCGCTGTCTAGTACCGCATACTCATCAGGTGGCGCGCCCATGGCCAGTTGCTTTTCGGGGTAGCCCCAAGGAGTATTTGCCGCACACTGCTTGCAAGGTCTTGACAGGATTCCAGAAGTCTCCAGAACGTCCACTTCCACAAGCGAAAGTCGAGTTATGGCCACCTCGTGGCACAT
>JAIQEZ010000099.1 GCA_020073545.1 Terriglobia bacterium
CGAGGCCTTGCGCTGGGTGTTTGATCTGAACCTTCTGGGAACGATCCTTCCTTCCCAGGTGTTCGGGAAGGTCATGGCGGAAAAAGGCGAAGGAGTAATCCTCAATATCTCCTCCATGAATGCGTTTCGTCCCTTAACGCGCATCCCGGCCTACTCAGCCGCGAAAGCCGGGGTCAGTAACTTTACGCAGTGGCTGGCCGTGCATATGGCCCAGGTGTATTCGCCACGCATTCGCGTGAACGCCCTGGCGCCGGGTTTCTTTCTGACCCGGCAGAACAAGTTTCTGTTGATCGATGAGCAGACCGGTGACCTGACCCCGCGGGGCAAGGCCATCATCGACCACACGCCCATGGCGCGCTTCGGTCAGCCGGAGGATTTGTTCGGAACGGTTTTGTGGCTGCTCTCTCGGGCTTCGGCCTTTGTGACGGGAATCGTCGTGCCGATTGACGGCGGATTTTCGGCGTATAGTGGAGTTTGACCGAGGATCGGGAGAGCGAAGACATCGCAGGTTGTGAGGAATGGAGTCGATGGTCGTAGGGAAAGGATTCGCGGATCGTTACTTGACCGGCGAGGAAATCAGCCAGGTCGTCCGTGACGGTCTCGGCACGCTGGCCGTCGAGGGAAAACGCGTGCTGGTGATCATCCCCGACGGCACGCGCACCATGCCCATGCCGCGGATGTTCGACTGGTTCGAGGCGCAGCTCGCTCCGCGCGTGGCAGCCTTGGATTACCTGGTGGCGTTGGGCACTCACCCGCTGATGAGCGACGAGCAACTGAGTAAGCTGCTCGGCCGGCCGGTGAGCAAGGGGCGATGCGGCAAGAGCCGCATCTTCAATCATCACTGGGAGGACCCTCGAACCTTTGTGACGCTCGGAGTGATTTCGGCCGCGGAGATCGGCGAGATCACGGGCGGGTTGCTGGCGCAGGAGGTGCCCGTCCGACTCAACAAGCTGATCCTCGATTATGACCAGCTCATCATATGCGGACCCGTCTTCCCGCATGAAGTTGTCGGCTTTTCCGGCGGGACCAAGTACTTTTTCCCAGGCATCGCCGGGCCGGAAATCATCAACCTTACTCACTGGCTGGGCGCATTGATGACCAACTACCAAGTCATCGGCGCGGGTTATACGCCGGTCCGGGCGGTCATCGACCGAGCCACGAGTTTCATCGACCGGCCCTCGGCCTGCTTCGCGCTGGTGGTGACGCACGAGGGTGTAGCGGGAATCTATTTCGGCTCACCCCAAGAAGCTTGGAAGACCGCATCCGTGCTCTCGGCCGAGAAACATATCGTGTACGTGAGGAAACCTTTTCGCCGCGTCCTCTCGGTGATGCCCAGGCTCTACGACGATCTGTGGACCGCCGGCAAAGGGATGTACAAGATGGAACCCGCCGTGGCTGACGGCGGCGAAGTGGTAATCTTTGCGCCACACATCAGCGAGATCAGCTACACGCACGGCAAAGTGATTGAGGAAATTGGTTATCACTGCCGCGACTATTTTCTCGCGCAGTGGGATAGGTTCAAAGGGTACCCGTGGGGCGTGGTGGCCCACTCGACGCACGTCAAGGGCCTGGGGCAGTACGATGCCTCCACTGGCAGGGAGACGCCACGCGTGCAAGTGACGCTGGCTACGGACATCCCCGCAGAGCGGTGCCGGCGCGTCAACTTGGGCTACCTTGATCCCGCCACCGTCCAGCGCCAGGAGTGGGAAGGCCGCGAGGAGGAAGGCATCCTGGTTGTGCCTCGCGCGGGTGAGATGCTCTATCGCGTCAAAAACGACGCGAACAGTGGACAGTGAACAGTGGACAATCGGCGAAATGTTCCACGTCAACGTGAAGTGGCGGAATCCAAAATCGAAAATCCAAAAGTCAAAAGATTCCCTCATCCGCGGAGGGACCATAGGTCGCAGGCAAGGGGAGGTTGTTCAGTCGCAGGTAAACGCCGAGTTGAGCGCGGTGGTGAATCATGTGATTCATCACCATGCCCCGAAGCACGCCAGTCCGAGGAAGCGAGAAGATCGTCTTCCCTTCCCTGAGCAAAGTCCACATCTTCGAAAGATCAGCGTCACTCGCTTTGGCGAGGGCCGCACGCGCTTTGGGAAGATCGCGGTCAAATATATCCAGGATTTCCTTCCGGGAGTTCACCACCGGAGGCTGATACGGCGCGGCGCCCGGCGGCGCGATGTCAATTGATTCCTTCTCGAAGGTTTCCGTGGCCCAATTGGGAAACAAAGCCAGGTGTAAAGCCAACTGCCGCACCGTCATCGACTTCTCGTGGGGCTTCCAGCCGAGTTTGTCGTCGGGGACTCGCTCGAGAATCTTGCGTGTGTTGGCCATTTCCCGGTCGAACTCAAGTAGCAATGCCTCGTTTAGTGCCATAGTCTCCTCCGCACAGAGAGATTCTCAACCCGCCACGTGCTTCTGAGTAGCCCCGATTGCGGCCGGGAAATGATAGGCGAATAAAAAGCGAATATCAAGTCCCATTTCTCCAACACCTTTTGAACACGCCTGAACGGAGCAGAAGGGACTATCCTAGCGCGGCCGTTGGCCGCAACCAAAACGAAGTTCTCCGTGACCTCCCTGCCTCTGAAGCCTCAACACTGAGGGCACGGAGAATCTCAGTGACCTCTGTGTTGACGCTCTTCTGGCCACGGAGGGACTACTGAGAAGAGGAGGAATCACCGCGCGCAGCCAGGAAACTCAGCCTTAGTTGTACAGCTCAGCCGCGCAGGTGCTCGGCAAGCCAGACAATATAGCGGCTGTTTCGCTTTCGTACTTCCCCTAACAAATCGTCCGGCAGTTCGTCGAGTTTCTCTTTGAAGAAGCGGTGGTCATCGTCGGGCGCTTGATGGTCGCGGCTGCCGACCACATTGCCCAGCCAGAATGCCAAAAACAAGTTTCCGTCCACTCGGCCCCGGGCGGAATCGCCAAGGTAAAATTCCCGTCCCATCTTCGCGTACTGCGCGGCCAGCGCGCTTTCCGCTCCAAACGCGCCCGCCGCGGCGAATTGATTGGTGCGATGGACCATTCGCTCGAAGAGCTGCCGCCAAGGCGAGCCCGCGGGCTGCTCAGAAAGGACGTCGAGGAGCTGGAGTTGAAGTTCCCCGGAGATCTTGTAGTTCACGCGGCCACGTGTGGCTCGCCCGATGCATTCCAGGACTTCCGCCTGTTTGCCACTGCCGGAATGAATGCTCAGGGTTCCGTCAAAAAACCACGCCACGGCGGCGAGTTCGGCGACTCGCGCGGCAAGTTCCGCGAGCGGGCGCGACTGGAAGTCGCGCACAACTCGCGGCACAAGCTCGGGCCACATCTTGTGGTGCGAATACTCCTCCAAACCGATGCCGAGCTCGGAGGTGGTTTCCAACTTCACAGGGTAGGCCTGACGCTTCTTGAAGCCCAGGTTGGGAGGGACCAAGTGCGCCGGGCGCCCCCGCGCTTTGAGCCAGTGCATGTAAAAGAGCAATTCTTTCGCGCTGGTGAGAGTCTCGGCTTCATCGAGCGAGGGCTCAAAGTCGAAGTCAGTACCTGACCGCAGCCCGGCCTTCACGGCTCGAATGCAATCGAAAAGCTCTTCGTTCAACTTGAGGCTGCGTCCAAACTTCACCGCGAGTCGAAGCGCCTCGTCTCGCGAGAATCTGTATGTGGTCTCAGCGATCTGGAATGGTTGTGAGAACTCCGCCAGGATCCAGCGCACCTCCTCCGCAGAAAAGAGTTGGCGGAATCTCTCCTCGACGGCCGCCGCGCTCCAGGCACGGGGATGGCGCGGGTCACTTTCGAGCTCGAACAGGCGCGAGGTATCCGTCGTGAATTTGGTGAAACCCGCGGCGTGGCGGATCGCCTCCTTGACCGCTTCGACCGAACGCGCGACCTCCGGCTCCGTCGAACCCGAGACGATGAAGTGGTCAGCCTCGGCCGTGTAACCGGCGCGCCAGCCGGCACGAATGGCAGCCCAAAGGCCGGCATGGTAGAGGTGGCGGATGGAAACGCGCGTGTGGCCGACGGCAACGGGATCCTCTCCGTCACGGGCGGTGATGGCGTCGTCGGTGGTCATCTCCCGCGTCGCGGAGAGCTGCACCGTCGACGCCATGTTCAGGCCGAGTCTGCCATGAATCGTCCGGAATGCCGCGAAGGCTGCAGGCAGGCTGATCTCGGGATGGCGATTGCCCGCAGCAATGGCGGGGAGGGCCCGTTGCGGCCGTGGCAGAAAGACTGGCGCCACTTCTTCTGCAAAGGTCCGGATGGCGTCGCGGTCGCGCGACGCGAAGGAATATAACTTCAGATCGACTTCCCTGCCGCTGGGTAGACGCAAACGGTCTTCCTGTAAAGGATTTCGGAATCGAGCTGCCGGGGCGGCCGATTCGGAACTCAATTGCAGCAGCAACGGCTGGACGCCGCACTCCTCAAGGGCATCAACCGCCAGGTAATTATCCGCGGGCGCGGAGGGATCCTGCTCAAGTGAGCCTGCATACGGACGAAGGCTTGCGAAACCGCGCCTTGCCAACTCCGCCCCCAGGTGCGCACGCGTTTCGTCATTCACTCTTCCCCGCTTCGACACTGAGAACACCAGCTCCGCGAGCGCCACGAGTTCGTCCGATCTCGGCTGAACAGCTTTTCCCTGGGGCATGGTGCTTCTCCACTCTGCGGAATCACGGCTTAGTTACTGGAAACTCTGCGATTGCCGCTTAATACGCTGAACCGCGCGTGTCATGCTATCAGAAAGTTCTCTAGCGTTGGGAATAGAAGGGGGATCGTGCGCTGCGACTTCAATAGGAATTCCAGGCAGGAGAGGTAAGGGCCGCTAAATCCATTCCAGCGCGCCGCGCTTCCAGAGCCAAATATAGCCGATGATCAGGATGCCGAGGAAAACCAGCATCTCGACCAGCCCGAACAATCCGAGCGCCTGATACTGCACCGCCCACGGATAGAGGTAAACCGTCTCCACGTCGAAGATCACAAAGAGAATGGCGATGACGTAAAAGCGGACCGTGTAGCGGCCACGCGCGTCGGATTCCGGCGTGATGCCGCACTCATAGGGCATGACCTTCTCAGGAGTGGGCTTAAAGGAGGGCCGGACGAACTTGGCGAGCCACAGTAGCGCCACGGGAAAAGCCGCGGCGATCACGGCGAAAATCACGATCGGTCCGTACTGGTTAAGCACGCTCGCGTTCTCTCCCTTTCAAGCACCGAATCTTAGCACAGCGCGGGGGCAGCACATCAGCCTTGTTCCTCAAGTCTGCGGCTTTTCCCTGGCGTAAGAACAAAAGCCTCGGAGTTCAAGAACAACTTCGCGCTCCTCATGAGGGAACGGCAGAGAGGTTTTCGAGCACCACAGTCGGAACGCTCCCCTGCCCCAAGACTTCTTTCGCCTCGAGGACTTCGATCCCCACCAGCACTTCCCCCTCGCCGATGTTGAGGCTGATCTCGTCGGTCAGGCGCAGGGTTCGACACTGGCGCTCTCCTTCCAACAGCCGGATGTAAAGGGCGTCCACTTCGCGGTCATAGGTAATCCTCATGGCGCTCCTCTCTCCAGAAACTCGATTCATTACTTGTTTCAGTTGAGCAATTTAGGCCGAGCGGACCGGAAGGCGTCTTACCTGGTTTTTGCGCCCCCAGATCGTCCTCGGCACGGTCCGTCCTTGATCCCCGAAGGGGATCGATACAATAGCCGGGGGCAACGCCCCCGGAAAACCCACCCCCAACAAGGTCCGACACTGAAAGGGTCGAATCCGGGTGACGTCACGCCGGTCTTGCGTCCCGCGCCTCAGGGCAATGCGACCCCTTCAGGGTCGGGGAACGAGCGTCGCGCTTTCCGGGGGCGTTGCCCCCGGCTACTATCTCGTGCCCCTGCAGGGCACGAAAAACCCACCCTTCGGTCCTACCCCACGGCGCCCTGTTTCTGACACCACGGATAGCCGCTTCCGGCTATCCATGCTCAGAGTGACATTACCAGAATGTCTTGCAGTGGTAACAAGAGTCGCGGAGCCCAACAAAAACTCCGAGCCAGCTCTCCCCTGCCCCCCGGAATCGCCTGGCGCAACTAATCATGGTGCACGGTCCGGCCCTGGATCAGATCCACCACGTGCGGCAGCAGATCCAGGAGGCTTTCCAGCGACTGGCAGGCGCCGCGCGGGCTGCCCGGCAGATTGACGATGAGCTTGCCCTTGCGCACCCCAACCACACCGCGGGACAGTGCGGCGCGCCGGGTCTTCTTGAGACCTTCGGCGCGCATCAATTCCGCCAAGCCGGGGATTTCCTTTTCGAGGATCGCACGCGTTGCCTCCGGAGTGACGTCGCGCGGGCTTACGCCCGTCCCGCCGGAGGTCAACACGGCATCACAGTCGTCCGCATCGGTAAGAGCCTCGAGCCGGCGCCGAATGGCTACCAGATCGTCAGGAAGGATTTCAATCGAGGCGACCTGCCACCCGTGCGCTTCGAGCAGCTCTCGCACCGCCGGACCAGACTGATCCTCGCGCTGGCCCCGCGAGGCGGCGTCACTTAAAATCAGAATCCTGGCACGCAGTGGAAAAGACATGAAAGGAACGGTCCGCGGCCCGCCGCGCGGTCGGCTAGCCCGCATCGCGATTAGCTTCGTCCAGCAGGCGCAAGCCTTCCATCATCAGGCCCTGGGTGGACATGGTCGTGGTGCGCTCGCGGGAAATCTTCTGGAAATCCACTTCCCAATCGCCGTCCGTCCAGGTCAGAACCTTGAAGACCGCGGGGTCGCCGGTCAGGCCGCCACAAATGGCGTGCGTCACCTGGCCGTCACGGAAATACAGCGTACCCTCCTCGCCGCCCGAGCGAAGCATGAGCGCGCAGGTTTTGCGGCCCTGGTCGAGCGTCTGCACCCAGTCAACCAAGCTGATTTCCGTCAGTCGCCCCTTGATGCCTGCGCCCCCGCCCTCTTTTTCCATACGCTGCTGGAGCAGCCGGGCGGTGATGCGGCGCGCCTGCTGAGACAGGTCACGCATGAAGAAGGGCTTGATACAATAATCCTCGACGCCATCGACGGCCGTGCGCAGGCGGTCATCAATCTCCTTTTGCGAGGCGAGGAAGACGAAGGGAATATCCTGAGTTTCCTTGCGGGAGCGCAGCTTGTCAAAGAGCGCACGGCCATCCATCACGGGCATCGAGTAGTCCGAAATAATCAGGTCGGGTTTTACGTCAATCGCCTTCATCAAAGCATCAGCGCCGTCTGTGGCCGTGAACAGCTCGCCACACTTCTCCAGGCTCTGACAAACGAGCTTCAGAATGGTCGGATTGTCGTCGACGACGAGGATCTTGAGGGTTGACGCCACTCGCGCCACCTTTTTCCCGCGAACTTACCCGGCCTTCCGCCGGCGCCCCAGGCGCGCGTGATAGGAACCGCTTTTCCCTCCGCTTTTTTCGAGCAGCCGGAGTTCGGAGATTTCCATGCCGCGGTCAGCCGCCTTGCACATGTCGTAAACAGTCAGCGCCGCCACCGCCGTCGCCGTGAGTGCTTCCATCTCGACTCCGGTCGGGCCTGTGGAGCGCACTATCGACGAAATCTCCACGCCATTCTTGCAGAAATTCGCCTGAACATCAACGTGAGTCAACAGTAAGGGGTGGCAGAGAGGAATCAGCTCAGCAGCGCGTTTTGCCGCCGCAATGCCCGCGACACGCGCGATTTCCAGAGGATCACCCTTGGGGTTGTGCTGGGCGGCGCGCAGAGCCGCAGGGCTCATCTTAACGCGCGCACTCGCCACCGCCTGCCGCAGGGTGTCGGGCTTCGAGGACACATCCACCATCCGGATGCGCCCGCGGGAATCGTAGTGGCTCAGTCGCTTTGCCATCTCCTCAACCCTTCCGCCTCGAGCGTTTCACACCTCACTCTATGACGGCTTCGGCAGCACATCCACCCAATCCCCGGCCGCCCGGTTGGTCTCGCTCGGATGTACGACCAGAAAACAATTGGCCGCGGCCACTCCCACAAGATCTCCCGAACCCTGCCAGCCCACCAGGCTCACAACTGGATCGCCGGACTGGCGCTCGAGTCGCGCCGGCATGAACGCGGTCAAACCCGTCTTCTGCTGAAAGGGCCGGGCCAAGCGAGCGCGCAGGAAGACCGCCGGTTCAAAACTTGCCCCGCCCAAGGCCGCGATGGCAGGGCGCGCAAACAACTCGAAGGTGACGAACGTCGAGACCGGATTGCCGGGTAACCCAAAAACGAACTTACCACCGACACGACCGAAGACGAGCGGCTTTCCGGGCCGCAGGGCCACACCCTGAAAGTAAAACTCTGCCCCCAGCTCCGCCAGAGCTCGCCCCACGAAATCGTACTTACCCATCGAAACACCGCCGCTCAGCAGAAGCAAGTCCGCGTTCAGGCCTTCCTGGATCATGGCGCGCAGAGTTTCCAGGCGGTCCGGCGCGATACCCAAACGGCGAGGGATTCCGCCCGCGGCGGCCACTTGCGCGGAAAGTGCAATGGCGTTGCTGTTGCGAATCTGGAACCATTCGGGCCGCTGCTCCACGGGCACGACTTCATCGCCCGTGGAAAGAATGGCCACGGTCGGCCGCACGAAAACGGTGACAGGCGATTTCCCCACGGTGGCGAGCAGCCCGAGTTCCCCCGCCCCCAACCGTCTGCCCCGAGGCAAAACCCGCGCCCCGGCGGTCGCTTCGCTTCCCTGCTGAACCACATTCTCCCCGGGACGGACGGCTCTTTGGATTCCTATGGCATCGCCGTGACGTTCGGCGTGTTCGACCATCGCGACGGCGTCGGCGCCGGCGGGCAAAGGCGCGCCGGTCGTAATGTAAACGCACTCTCCCGCACCCACGGTGCCGGCGAAATTCTCTCCGGCGCGCACCTCACCCAGCAGGTGCAGCACCGTAGGCGGGGCGCTAACGTCCGCGGCGCGGACGGCGAATCCATCGCGGATAGCCCGATGAAAGGGGGGATAGTCGCGGTCGGCAGCGACATCCTCAGCAAGGATGCGGCCGCAGGCTTCACCGAGAGCGAGGACTTCGGTGGTCGGGTTGAGATTTGCCGCCGCCAACTTCTCTTCGACTATGTTGAGGGCCTGCTCGAAGGAAATCATCACACCGGCGTCCATTGTCCCGGGTCCGTGGTCAGTCGGCAGTCATCAGGAATCAGTCGTCAGCTATCAGTACGCGGGAGTCGGTAGCTGGTGGTCCCTGACAGCCCAGGGTTTGACGTTCTCGACGGACTCTCCGGCCCACGACTAGGAAAGAAGATGGGCGACCTGACCCCTGACAACTGATAACTGAAAACTGACGACTGCCAAGGGGCTAGAGACGACTGACCACGGACTGCTCCAGCCATATGGTCTGGTCACGCTCTGGCCCGGTAGAAACCATGGCGATTTTCACCCCGACTTGGTCGGCAAGAAAGCGGAGATAATCCTGAGCGCGCGCCGGGAGCCGCGAGAAATCACGGACACCGTAAGTGGACTGTTGCCAGCCGGGAACCGTGCGGTAATGAACCTGCGCATGCTCCAGGCTTTCGATCTCCGGCGGAAAATCCGCGAACCGCTTGCCCTTGTACTCGTATGCGACGCCCACAGGAATTTCCGGCAGTGGATCGAGGATGTCGAGCTTAGTGATGATGAGCGCGTCCAAATTGTTCACGCGAGCGCTATACCGCGCCGCCGGGACGTCGAACCATCCGCAGCGGCGTGGACGCCCCGTGACCGCGCCGTACTCGCCGCCGCGCTCGCGAATCTTCTCGCCCTCCGGGCCTGTGGCTTCCGTGGGAAAAGGCCCGCTTCCCACGCGCGTGGCGTAAGCCTTCGACACACCCATCACCGAACTGATGCGCGTGGGTCCGACGCCGGTTCCCGTGCAGGCCCCGCCCGCCGCAGCACTGGAAGAAGTCACGAACGGGTAAGTGCCGTGATCCAGGTCCAGCAACGTCCCCTGCGCGCCCTCGAAGAGCACCCGTTTGCCGCGGTCCATCTCTGCGCCAAGATACGCGGAAACATCCGCAAGGTACGGGAGTATGCCTTCTGCAACCCGCAGGTATTGATCCGCGAGTTCCCCGGCGTTCAGCGGACTCCCGCCGAACAGTGCTGAGGCGATGCGGTTCTTTTCCGCGACAACCGCCCCGCACTTTTCGCGGAACTTCGCCGGGTCGCGCAAATCGCAGGCACGCAGGCCGCGGCGCCCCGCTTTGTCTTCATAAGTGGGCCCGATGCCTTTCGCGGTCGTCCCGATCTTGCCCACCCCGCGAGCTTCCTCGGCGGCGACCTCGTGCGCGCGGTGGTAAGGCAGAATCAAGTGCGCGCGGTCGCTCACCATCAACCGGCGGCCGACACTCACGCCGTTTTCTTCTATCTTGCGAATCTCCCGCAGCAGCGACTCGGGATCGACCACCACGCCGTTCCCGATAGCGGCAATCTTCTCCGGGCGGACGATGCCGGTGGGCAGAAGTTGGAGCACGAACTTCTTCCCGGCGACCAGGACCGTGTGACCGGCGTTGGCGCCCCCCTGGTATCGCGCCACGATATCAAAGTGCTCTGCCAGGGCGTCCACCACCTTGCCCTTGCCTTCATCGCCCCACTGAACGCCTACCACCACGACATTGGTTGACATGCTGAGCCTGCTCTTCCCTTGGACGCAGTCGCGTCCTGTGATTCTACCTCGAACGGTTTAATGGATGGCAGGAGATTGAGAGGATGCTGCCGCGCCGCCCGCCGGCTCACTTGACGCGATGCATCCCATGCGGAACCCGGGCTCACTCCTGGGAGTTGGGACCCCCACCGGGCCCCGGCGAAGGCCCTGGCCCCGTGACCGCCCGGCGGAGTCCCGCGCTCGTTCTGCCCACACGGCCCTGCGGTGGACTGCGCATGCTTTCGAAAAGCACCCAACCAGGCCGGCACGGGACTAGAGGTGCTTATCGAGCAACTTGCTGATGACGTCTTTCGACGTCGCCCCGACCACCTGCTCCTGAATCTGCCCGGCCTTGAAAAGGAGGAGCGTGGGAATGCTGCGAATCCCATAACGACTGGTGACGGAGAGATTCTCATCCACATTCACCTTGCCGACTTTGGCGCGGCCGGCGTATTCCTCCGCAAGGGAGTCCACCGTCGGCGCCATCATCCGGCAGGGCGCGCACCAGGCTGCCCAGAAATCCACCAGCACCGGCTGATCCGACTTCAACACGTCTTGCTCAAAATTCTGGTCGGTAAATTCCAGTGTATGACTGCCTGCCATTCTCAAAAACCTCCGCGGTTGGGGACATCTCCGGAACGTCGCACTTCAGTCGATGACCGAGTTCTGGGGTCTTGCAGGGTCTGATAGATCCTAGCGTACGTCTGGGCCGAGCTGGCCCAAGAAAAATCTTTCTTCATGCCGTTCTGCATCAGCCGCTGCCAGATCTTGGGCACGGCGTAGACTTCCAAGGCCGCGCTGATGGCAGCCAGCAAAGCATGCGGCGTGTAGTCCCGGAATTTGAATCCCGTGCCCGATTTGCCGTCGAAGTTCTCGATGGTATCGTCCAGCCCTCCGGTGGCCCGCACAATGGGGACGGTGCCGTACTTCAGGCTGTAAATCTGGTTGAGCCCGCAAGGTTCATAGCGCGAGGGCATCAGGAACATGTCCCCGCCGGCTTCGATCTGGTGGGCCAAGGTGTTGTCGTAGGCGATTCTCACCAAGAACTTTTCAGGGTACTTCGCAGCCATGGTGCGGAACAGTTCCTCGTGCGCAGGCTCGCCCGTGCCGAGCGCCACGACGTAAAGGTCGAGCGCCGCCAAGTGCTCCGCGATGCTGGCGATCAGGTCAAACCCTTTTTGCGACGCGAAGCGCGAAACAATGCCCATGACCGGCCGCCGCAGCACCGGAGACTGCACGCCCATCTTCTCGAGCAGGACCTTCTTGCAGGTTTCCTTGCCCGTCAGGTTCGCGGGCGTGTAGTTGGCAGCGATGAGCTTGTCGGTGGCGGGGTCCCAGGGCTCGTAGTCCACGCCGTTCACAATCCCCTGCAGGCGGTCCGCACGCGAGTGGAGCACCCCTTCCAGGCCACAGCCGAACTCGGGGGTCTGGATCTCCTCCGCGTACTTGCGGCTCACGGTAGTGACAAAATCCGAAAAGATAATACCTCCCTTCAGGAGGTTCACCATACCGTAATACTCCAGGCCGTCGATCGTGAACAGACCAGCATGCAACGAAATCTGCGGCAGGAGGTGTGGCGGGAAAAGGCCCTGGTAGCCCAGGTTGTGAATGGTGAACACGACGGAAGTGTTCCGAAAATATCCATCTTCCTGATAGAGATTGCGCAGATAGATAGGTACCAGCGCCGTCTGCCAGTCGTGACAATGGATGATGTCGGGAGGGGTCGCGTCGCGCTTCAGAAATTCCAGCGCCGCCATCGAGAAGGCCGCAAAGCGGTGCGCGTTGTCAGGGTAGTCGTCGCCTTTCTGCTGATAAAGACCCTCGCGATCGAAATACTCCGGGCAATCGACGAGATCGGCTTGGACGTTGTTGGCGCGGCCGCCGTCCTGCACGGACGCAAACTTAAATCCGGAGCCGAGTGGCAACGTCAGGCTCTGCGAATGCGGCACCCGGGGGCCGGGCTTGGTCATGCGATAGCGAGGCAGAATCACCTCTAGCTTGTGTCCGAGCGCGGCGAGGGCCTTGGGCAGCGCCCCCACGACGTCCGCTAACCCGCCTGTCTTGGAATACGGAACACCTTCGGATGCGACGAAGACGACTTTCACGCCGCTTCTCCTTTCGGCGAGATAAACAGTCCAAACTCGGTTACGTTAGAAGATGCCCCCAGCAAAGTCAAGGACTCTGCGCTCGTGCTATGATGCGGCGCGGACAATCCGGCGACGCCCGCCAAAGTACAACTGGCGCGGTCAAAGCCCAGGGGTGCCAACCTTCCATGCCCTCGACCAAACGCCCCAAACTCGGCCAGCACTTCCTTCAAGACCCACGCTATCGAAAAAGGATCCTCGATGAACTCCGCCTTCGCGCGGATGACCTGGTGATCGAAATCGGACCGGGACGCGGGGCAATGACCGGACGGCTGGCAGAGGTCGTCCGCAAGGTGGTCGCCATCGAGATTGATTCCTCGCTTGCGCGGCGACTCCAGGAGGAGTTTGCGAAGGAATCTCGCGTTGCGATACTTCACGCGGATGTGCTCAGCGTGGATTTTGCGGAGCTGTGCCGGCAGCAAGGGGTCTCCCAATGTTTGGTTTTTGGAAACCTGCCCTATTACATCACCTCGCCGATCCTGTATCACCTGTTCGCATGTCGGAATTGCATCCGCGCCATGGGTCTGCTGGTGCAGCATGAGGTCGCCGAGCGGCTGGCGGCTGAGCCCGGAACCCGCGATTACGGATATCTGACCGTCTGCACGCAGCTCCACTTCCAACCGCGCATCGTGCTTACAGTTCCGCCCGGAGCTTTCTCACCCCCGCCAAAAGTGCATTCAGCCCTGGTGGTATTCCAAGTGAGGACGAGGTTCCCGAATTGGGCGCGGGAAGAATATGAAGAATTCCTGGAATTCGTGAAACGATGTTTTGCCCAAAAGCGGAAGACCCTGGTCAACAACCTGGCAGGGAGCTTTTCGCGCGACCGGGTGGCGCGCGTGCTGGCTGAGGCAGGTAAACCCACGAATCTCCGCGCGGAACAACTCTCCGTGGAGGAGCTTGCGGCAGTTTTCGAGCGCCTCTCCCCGAGCAGTATGCTGAATGACCCGTTGGGGTTGTGATTCTGAGCGAAAGCGAAGAATCTGCAGTTCTATCCGGCGCCAGAATCTGACTGCAGACCCTTCGCCCACAGAACGGGCTCAGGGTGACATCCCTGGAGTGTTTATCTGCAAACTGCTAAGGCCCAGCAGGCTGCAGGGGAGGATCAATAGGTCATCCCACCGCCGAATCTTCTGAAGAGCACGGCAATCTGAGGATTGTTCGGATCGAGTTCGTAAGCAAGGCGAATCTCCCCGAAACCCGCCTGAAGATTCCCTTCCAGACAAAGGAGCGTGCCCAGGTTTGCATGGGCCATGGCGAACTTGGGATCCAATCGAACGGCTTCACGATATTCCGCCTCGGCGCCGGTGCGGTCTCCCTGCCCCGCGAGCAGCATGCCGAGCTGGTTGTGGGCGATAGCGTCTCCGGGATCGAGTTGCACGGCTTGGCGGGTTTCGTCAAGCGCAGCGGGGAAATTCTGTTGCTGCGCCAGGATCATTCCATGCACCAAGTGCGGCATCGGTGTGTGGGGGTTCAGGTGGATGGCATACTCCACTTCCGTATTCGCACCATCCATGTCACCTTTGCTGGCGAGGGCGAACGCAAGGTTGGAATGGGCCGTAACGGAGTCGGGCTGCAAGCGCAGCGCTTCGCGATACTCGGCAATGGCGCCGTCCAGATCTCCCTTGGCGGCGAGGGCGTTAGCGTAATCATTGTGCGGAAACCAGGTGTTCGGATCCAGGCTGAGCGCTTGGCGAAACTCGGTGATCGCGCCGTCCGTGTCTCTTTTCTCAATCAGCAGAACCTGGGCGCGCGCGTAGTGGCCGGCGGCGGAATCGGAATCCAGGGCAGACGTCTGGCGCAACTCCGCGAGCGCGCTGGGAACCTCATGCACGTTGTAGAGCGAGGCTGCCAGAATATTCCGGGCTTGCAGGTCGTGGGGATTCAGGCGCAAGGCCTCGCGCAGCTCGGGGATAGCAGTCGCCGGATCGCCGCGCAGGCTGAGAGCCAGGCCAAGAGCAGCGCGCGCCTCCGCCGAGCGCGAGTCTACACGTATCGCTTTGCGATATTCCGCCAGAGCTTCATCCCACTCCTGCCGCTTGCACAAGACCCGGCCGAGACCGACGTGCAACGTGCTGTTCTGGGATTGGATTGCCAGTGCGGCGCGGTATTCCTGCTCGGCCTCGGGATAGGACTCCTGCTTCTCGAGTTCCAGCGCCCTGGCAAGATGCTGCTCAACCTGCAGGTCCGACGCCGGCCGTCGCACCGTGGTGGGTTGGGCCTTCGACCGCCGTGCCTCGCGGAGGGTTTTGAGCAGGTCCTCTTTTCCGCCCGCTGCCCGCACCTTCCTGAGGTAATCCTCGGTGGGATCGAAATCGATGCTGTTTTCTCCCACAATATCTGCCACCCGCGAGCTGGGTACGTAGTTGTTTAGGAGATAAAGAATATCGTTACGGGTCAGCGGTTTCTTGGGAGGATGCGGAGATGCAGCAAACCCCAAGCTGGCTGCCATCAAAACGACCAAGGCCAAAGAAGCTTTCACGATTCGTACCTCCCAGGCGCTGCGGATGACCTTGCCCTGCCGAGAGGATACGCCCGAACAACCCTCGGCACAAGCCCACGAGATGCGCCACGCTGCGTGTGGTGACCGCTTGCGTCGCCATGGAAAATTCGCGGACGCCTGCTCGGTGTGAGCGCACAAACCTTCAGTGCATCATGCGGGTCCTTTAAACCTAGTCGTGAATGCGACGCAGGAATGTATCAGGCAGGGGCGGGAAGCACCGAAGCTACTTCTCAAGCTGCAGCGAGATGATTTCGCCTGCGAAGGGTTTACCCCGGACAACCCTAAAGACAGCGCGCGCCCACATTCCTTGGATGTGCTGGCAGGGATTGAAAGGATTGGGAGGCTTCCAGTCCGTGCTCAGAAACCTCACCTTGAAATAGTTGTTTGCGTGCAGGGCCAGCTTGCGACTGCCGAAATCGAGGATAAGATCCATCACCGTCGGCGAAGTGCATGTGACGGATGCGATCCGGCCGCTCGCCGCGGCGGTTGCGCTTTGGGCCCCATGGGGCGGCTGTGGCTCGCGGCGCGGGAGGGGTGGGACTTTGGGAGATCGGGTCTCGTTCGGTAGCTTGACCTCGGGTTCGGGAGGTTGCTGCGCTTCCGCAGGCGCAGGATGGGCGACCTCCGGAAGCTGTGCGAGTTCGCGCTGACGCTCCCGTTCGGCCGCTTGTTGTTCCCGCTCGACCATCTGCATGTTGGCTCGGTATTCCTGGAATTGCCGGGCGCTCTGCAGGAACGACTGAACGGCGGCGGCATCTTCAGGGGACTTCGCAACGGTCCGCGCACGCTCGCCCACCCTCACCGCGTCATCGACCCGGTTCATCCGCAGCAGGATCGCTCCCGTCGTCAAAATATTGTGGACGTTAGCCGGTTCGAGCTGAACGGCCTGCAGCGCAAGCAGGTGGGCTTCCTCCAGGTTTTCCCCTCGCGAACCATAGAACGATGCGAGCGCGGCATAAGCCGGAGCAAAGCTGGGATTGATTTTGATGGCGGCCCGGAGGCTGCTTGCCACTTCCGCGGGCACGCCCCCTTCTTGGGGCTCCCGCAGGGTCATGACCGCGTAATAGTAGTGAGCCAGATAGCTCTGCGAATCGAGCTGCACCGCCTGCGTGAACCACTTCTTGGCTTCGGTCAGGTGGTTCTGACGGAGTTCGAGAAATCCCATGCTCTCGTGGGCGAGTGCGAGGTTAGGACTCTCTTTCAGAGATCGCTCCAGCAATGCCTTGGCTTCCGGGTATGCCTGGACATGCACGAGGAAATCCCCTCGGGCGGCGGCGGATTCAGCGGACGTTAACTCCCGGACCCCGAAGGAGTCCTCTTCTTTCGCCGTTTGGACCTTCGCCTTCAGATAGTTCATGCTGAACTGGCGCAGGTAGGCGGTCAAGTCATCCTGCAATTTGTTCAAGCTGCCGAATGCCCCCGTGGCGGCGGTATCCTTATCCACGCCTCGGGTCAGCATCGTCGTAAACTCCCCCAGCGCGCTCTTTTTCTGCTTATATCCCTTCATCATCAAATAGTGAGTCAGCGCCCAGGACTCGGCGTAAAAAATGGTCCCGCGATGCTGCTCGTTGTAGTACGGTGAAGAATGATCCACGGAGAAGAGTGTTTCAAAGGGCAGAAGCTTGGTGGTCCGCAAAATCTGCACATAGGTGGCGTCAGGTTTCCCAAGCAAGGCCTCATTTTCCCGAATCTCGGAGTTGCCGTAAAACTCCGCGAGGCCTTCATCAAGCCACAAGGGCACCGACTGCATGTTTAGATCCAGCAGCATGTGGGTGTACTCGTGGTAGATGATGTGGTCGCGCTCCTGCGGATCAACGTCCATGCGAAACAAGACGTAGTTCTTTTCTTCCCCCCGCAGAAACATTCCGGCGCGCTGCAACTGGCCTTTCTTGCGCCAGTCCACGGGTTCCAGCTCCTTAAAGCTCGCCTCATCCTTGGTAGCCAGAACGATAATCGGCCCGCTGGGGTCGACGCGCATGTGCGGAAAGGCCGTGAGGAAAACCGAACGAATGCGCTCGAATTGATCCGCCACGCGCCGGCCCTGCTTTTCGTTCGCGTTCGTCGCCACCACAAAGTGCGGGCTTTTCACCTCCAGCCACTTCTGCGGTTTTTCTGCCGCGGGGGTGTACGACTCAGCCAGCCACAGTGAAGTCAAAAGGAGTACGGGTAATTTCCTGGCTAACATTGCATACCCTTATAGTCCTGCAACGCGCGCGAGTCAACCCGGCAAATTGTTACGGCGGGCGTCTGTGACGCTCGCTTCCGCGCGCGGCGCTCCCGCACGCCGATACACAACTCGCGGGCTTCATCGAGGCCAAGCGCAGCAGCATTCGGCAGGACTTTGGTGTTGCGTCACACCGCCCCCACCGTGTTACCATAGGAGTCCTCCAGGGCGAAGAGCCCTTTCGTGTCAGAGTTAGCAATGCCAATGATGTCGCACAGAGGATAGAGAAATGTATCCTCGCAAAAGTGAGGCCTGTCTCGGCTGGCTCGTTGAGTTCCCGGAAATCACTGCGGGCCCGGACCGCCGTCGAGACGGAATACGCGCAGTCTGACAAATCATCGGCGGGCGTGGGATCCTGTTCCGGGTGTCCTAAATTTCGGCACGGAGGTCGGGAATGAAACGCTTGTTCCGGGCAGCAGGAATCACCTTGCTGGTCATCGCGGTGCTTCTGGTGGGAGCCAAGGTACTAAATCTCTGGCGGCCTATCCTCGGACCACGGGCGCGACCGCTGACAAGCCGCACCTTTGAGAGAACCCCCCAGCGGCTGGAGCGCGGCCGATACTTGGCCACCAGCCTGCTCGGCTGCATCGATTGCCACAGTGTGCGCGACTGGAAGCAGCACGACGCTCCGGTCGTAAATGGAATGCTGGGCGCGGGCGATATCTTCCCGGCGAAGGGCCTACCCGGCAGGATCGTGGCGGCGAACCTCACACCCGATCCTGAAACCGGGGCCGGCACGTGGACGGATGACCAACTGGCGCGCGCCCTCCGCGAGGGAATTGGGCACGATGGCCGCGCGCTGTTTCCGTTGATGCCGTTCACTAATTACCGCCGCCTTTCGGACGAGGACCTTGCCTCCGTCATCGTTTTCCTCCGCTCGCTCCCGCCGGTGCGTCACCCGCTGCCCCCAACCGAGATGGTTTTTCCGGTAAAGTACCTGATCCGCAGCGTTCCCCAGCCGCTGACGGAGCCCGTGCCCCCGCCGGATCTTTCCACCCCCGAGAAGCGCGGCGAGTTCCTGGTGGCAGTCGGCGGATGCGGTGATTGCCACACGCCCCAGCGAAATGGCGATCCGATTCCGGGATTGAAGCTGGCAGGTGGCGAGGTTTTCGAAGGCCCGTGGGGGCGCGCCGCTACCGCCAACCTTACGCCCGATCCCTCGGGCATTTCCTATTACGATGAAAGGTTCTTCGTGCACGTGATGCGCACGGGATTTGTCCAAGCCCGCGAGCTCAACCCCATCATGCCTTGGTGGTCGTACGGAAGGTTGACCGACGAGGATCTGATGGCAATGTATGCCTACCTGCGCACCCTCACGCCCGTCCAGCACCGCGTGGATAACCTCGACCCACCCACACTCTGCAAGGTTTGCGGAAACAGGCACGGCCTGGGAGACCAGAACTGAATCGGCCCGGCGGCCGGACCACGCCCGCTTCCTTCCTGGGTGATGAGCACACCGGCTCCGTGTGTCCGTTGGGGCCGCAGGTTTCAAGATTGTGTGTTAGCATAGGGAGACACACAGGAGGATCGCATTCCATCCTTGAACCATAAACTGACAGCCATTCCGCTCGGGGGTCTGGGCGAATTCGGGATGAACATGATGGCGTATGAGTTTGACGACCACGTGGTGATTGTCGACTGCGGCGTCATGTTTCCGGATGCCGAACTGCTGGGCGTGGACATCGTCATTCCCGACCTGAGCTATGTCCGCGAGAACCGCGACCGCGTACGAGCCATCCTGCTGACCCATGCCCACGAGGATCACATCGGCGGTCTGCCCTATCTGCTGGAAGAAGTCGATGCGCCGGTTTATGGCACGCCGTTCACGCTGGCGCTGGCGCGCTCGAAGCTGTTGGAACACGACCTGGCTGAAAGCGCAGACTTGCGCGAAATGCGCCCGCGCGAGCCATTCCAGGTGGGACCGTTCCGCGTGGAGTTCATCCACCTGACACACAGCACCATTGAGTCCGGTGCGCTGGCGCTGACCACGCCGCTCGGCACGGTGATTCACACCGGCGATTTCAAATTCGACCCCACGCCCCCCGACCAGCAAGTGAGCGATCTGCACACGCTCGCCGACTACGGGCGGCGCGGCGTGCTGGCGCTGTTCTCGGATTCGACGAACGTGGAGCGGCCGGGCCTGACGCCCTCGGAGCGCGCCGTCAGCGAGCGCCTCACGCACATCCTGTCGGAAGCGCAGGGGCGCGTGCTGATCTCCTGCTTTGCGACGTCGCTGCATCGCCTGCAAATCGTCGCCGACTTGGCTCACCGGCACGGCCGCAGGCTGTGCTTTGTGGGCCGGAGCATGTTTCAGAATTCCGAGATTGCCATCGAGATGGGCAGGCTGCAGGTGCCGCCGGGTCTGCTGGTGCCGCCCCAGGACCTTCGCAAGCTGCCCCGGAACCAGGTGGCGATTGTGCTCTCGGGCAGCCAGGGTGAACCGATGTCGGCCATGGCGCGCGTGGCGGTGGCGGGCCACCGCTGGGTCACGGTCGAACCCGGCGACGAAGTTGTGTTGAGCGCGCGCGTCATCCCAGGCAACGAGAAAGCCATTTTCCGCATGCTCGACCACCTCTACCGGCGCGGCGCGCACGTGCACTACCACGACGGCAGCCAACCGCCCGTGCACGTCTCCGGGCACGGCAGCGCGGAAGAATTGAAGCTGATGCTCAATCTCGTGCGGCCTAAATATTTCGTGCCCATGCACGGTGAGTACCGGCAACTTTGGCGACACTTGGAACTAGCCAAGGGACTGGCGGCGGTTTCGCAAGAAATCTTCCTGATCGAAAGCGGCGACGTGCTGGAGTTCGACGAGCAGGGCGCGCGCCGCGCGGGCCACGTGCCCGTGGGACGCATCTGCATCGATGGGGGCACGCTCGACGAAGTGGAAGAGGTTATCCTCAAGGAGCGCCGCCACATTTCCGCTGACGGCATCGTGATTCCCATCCTCGCCATCAACGAGCACACGGGCCTGCTCGAAATACAGCCCGAAATCGTCTCGCGCGGGTTCGTGCCGCTCGACGAGGCGCGCGAGTTGGTGGAAAGCGCGCGTCAAGTGATCTTGCGAACCATCGAGAAGTCGAACCTTGAAGAAGTAAGCGACTGGGGCGTGATCAAGGAGAAGATCCGGGCGGATCTGAAGCGCTACATCGTCAAGGAGACTTCGCGCCGGCCGCTGATCATGCCGGTCATTCTGGAGCTGTAAGCTCGTGGTGGAAGTAAACCAGGCGTACCTGGAGGATGCGTCAGGCTTCCGTGGCCATGCGGAGCGGGTGTTTTTCCCCTGCTACGAGACGGACGTCTGCGAGGTGCTGCGGCAGGCGTCGGCGAGCGGCGTGCCGGTGACCGTGGCGGGAGCCGGTACCGGGGTGACAGGCGCGCGCGTGCCCATGGGCGGCTGGGTAATCTCGCTGGAGAAACTCGACACGCTGGAGATACGCGAAGGCGCGGCCGTGGCAGGCGCGGGGGTCCTGCTCCGCGACCTCCACGCGGAGGCCTCCGCTACCGTACAAGTCTATCCGCCGGACCCCACCGAGATTACCGCATCGGTCGGCGGGACGATCGCCACGAATGCGAGCGGGGCGCGCAGCTTCCGCTACGGCGGAACGCGGCGGCACGTCCTGGCGCTGCGCGTCATGCTGGCGGATGGAACCGTCCGCCGGTACCAGCGCGGGCAGAAAATCGACTTTGAGACCGGATCGGTTCCCCTTCCGCGGACCTCCAAGCACACCGCTGGATACTATCTGCGCCCCGGAATGGACTGGGTGGACATGTTCATCGGCTCGGAAGGAACGCTGGGTGTGGTCACGCAAGCCGAATTGCGCCTGCTTCCCGCGCCCGCGGCGCTGCTGGGCGGCGTGGTCTTCTTCGACGACGACGATCGGGCCATGGACGCCGTGGAGGCTTGGCGAGCCGACCCCAGCATGCGCATGATCGAGTACTTCGACAGGGGATCGCTCGATTTGCTGCACCGCCCGGCCGGCGCGGCCATCCTGTTCGAGCAGGAACTGGCGTCGGAGGACGACCCCGTCGTCGATTCGTGGATACAGCGGCTGGCCGGCTCGATGGATAGCTGGTTCGCTCTTTCCGCCCGGGATCGCGAGAGCTTCCGCCAGTTCCGGCACGCCCTGCCGGAGAGGGTCAACGATACCGTGCGGCGGAACGGATTCCTGAAGCTGGGTTCGGATTACGCGGTGCCCGCGGAGCGGAACCGCGAGATGCTGGCGTATTATCGCCGGCGGCTGGAGGCCCAGTTTCCCGGGCGGTACGTCATCTTCGGGCACGTCGGCGATGCGCATCTGCACGTGAACATCCTGCCGGCCAGCGACGAGGATTGCCTACGCGGCAGTGAGCTGATGCTGGAATTTGCGCGGAAAGCGGTATCCCTGGGCGGCACCGTCTCTGCCGAGCACGGACTCGGCAAGCGCAAAGCGCACCTGCTGGGCCTGCAATACGGCGCCTCCGACCTGGAGCGCATGA
>JAIQEZ010000100.1 GCA_020073545.1 Terriglobia bacterium
ATGATGGACACTCGGCCGCGAGTGGTGATTGTCGGCGCCGGCTTTGGAGGCTTGTGGGCCGCGCGCGCCTTCGCTCACACCGCTTTTCAGGTGCTGTTGATCGACCGCAACAACTACCACACGTTCCTTCCCCTACTCTACCAAGTAGCTGCGGCGGAGGTCGAGCCGGAGGAAATCGTCTACCCCGTACGCAGCATCCTGCGCCCCCTGCGCAATGTGGATTTTCTACTGGCCGAGGTGAAGAAGATCGACTTCGCGGCCCGCACCATCGAGACCACGGTGACCACCGTTCCCTACGATCACCTGATCCTCGCGGCGGGAAGCGCCACGCACTTCTTCGGAGTTTCGGGCGCCGCGAACCACGCGTTCACCCTGAAGACGCTCGATGACGGCATCCGCCTGCGCAACCATATTCTTTGCTGCTTCGAGCGTGCCGCCAAAGATCCTGATGCCGAGAGTCGCCGACGTCGCCTGACCTTCACCATCGTGGGCGGCGGGCCAACCGGCGTCGAGTACGCCGGCGCGCTGGCGGAGCTGCTGCGCGGTCCGCTGAAGCGCGATTTCCCCAAGCTGGATTTTCACGAGGCGCGCGTGCTGCTGCTGGAAGGCGCGGAACGCCTCCTGCCGGGGTTGCCGCCGCGCCTGGGCCGCTACGCGCTCCGCCGCTTGCAGCGTATGGGCGTCGAGGTGCGCTTGAAAGCCGTCGTGGACCGCCTGGACGCCGAAGAGGTTCGCCTGAAGGATGGGCCTTCTATCGCCACACAAACCACCGTCTGGACCGCCGGCGTGCGCGGCGCACCGGCCGCCGCCATGTGGGGACTGCCCACGGACCGCGGCGGACGCGTCCCGGTCGAACCCACGCTCGAGGTACAAGGTCTTCCGGGCGTGTACGCGATCGGCGACCTGGCACGCTCGGAAGAGAATGGGAAGCCGCTCCCCATGATCGCACCCGTCGCCCTTCAGCAGGGCGTGACGGTGGCGAAGAACCTTCAGCGGCGCGAGGCCGGGAAAGCTCCGCTCGCTTTTCACTACCGCGACCACGGCATGATGGCTACCATCGGCCGCAACGCCGCCGTCGCACATTTGGGGGGCTTCGCTTTCACGGGCTTCCCGGCGTGGCTGGCGTGGCTGGGCGTTCACCTCATCAATCTGATTGGTTTTCGCAATCGCCTTTTCGTGCTGATCAATTGGGCTTGGGATTATTTTCTGTTTGAACGCATGGTGCGCCTGATTCTGCCCGCGGCGTCTTGTCGCGAGCCTTCGCCGCCGCACGACCAGCCCCGTGTGAGTGGCGTCTCATTACGGCAGGAAAGCCAGCTCGCGCGTCTCGGCCGCGGCGCTGCGGCAGAACTCAATCCAAAAGGAAGGTAAGAAGCGCCGGGTCGACGAGCGTGCGCCGGTCAGGTGGACCGTCTCGTGCGGCGCGGCTGACGCTTGCCGAAGAAATCCATGAGCACTGCCAACAGAGTGTCCAGGTTAGCTCCGGCGGCGGAACAGGGGAAGGCGGCGACCTTTGTCACTCTCTGTCCGGCCCTTCGCGGTGGGTCCGTCGGCTTCTATATTCATAATTAGTAAACACACTGGGAGTTTGATGTGCGTCAGAAATGCCAAAGAAACGTTTTTGTGATGGCGCACTGCCGAAAAGAATGCTATGGTCTATCCGCAGTTTGTTGTAATTGCCGCGCATCTCGCAAAAACGAGTCGAGTGCACCAAGCAGGTCTGCAGTTTTGCGACACGAGGTATTACAGGGGGCCGTCGGGAATCCCCGCCGTTGCCATCTCCACAAATTGCCAAATCATTTCCATTAGGGTGCTTGTAGCATGAAGGAACAAGGAACGGTTAAGTGGTTCAATGCCGCCAAAGGCTACGGGTTTATTCAGCGTGAAAGCGGCGAGGACGTGTTCGTGCACTTCTCAGCCATCGAGGGTGAAGGCTATCGCAGCCTGGAAGAGGGCGCCCGGGTTAGCTTTGAAGTGAAGAAAGGCCCGAAGGGATTGCAAGCGGCGAGCGTCGAGCGCGTCTAACCTCCGCCAAGCGGGATTGCTCGACCGCAAAGTGGGGAGGAGTGTTCACTCCTCCGGAAACCACCGAAGGCAGCGGAGGTTTGCCTGCCCGGAGGGAAAGAATATTCCGGGGCCAAGCGAGTCATTACGCGCACGGCAACAGGACGTTTCCGCTATCTTAATCGCGTAAGTGTCTGAGTCAGCCGGGCCACATACCCTCAGCGGCATTGCCCGTACGGTGGATTCCCGACCAGAAACCCCAGCCGCAACCCACCAAACGTCCCACTCCCAACCTGCTGCGCGCTTCCTTGGCGCCCTGCACGCCCAGCCTCTCCACGGCCGGAGAGAGTTGCGGATGCAGTTTGCCGGGCCGAGGAACCTGTGTCTTTACAGCTCTGAGAACTGGCCGAGCGCGTCGTAGAGGGGTTGAGCGGGATGCACTTGCCCGGCCTGCTCTGCCACCGTAACCGCCAGGATGCGGATCTTGTCGTTATCCGGCAAGGTCAGGGTTTGGGCACCGGCGGGCAAATCGACAAAATAGGCATACAGGTAGCAGTACTAGTAAGGTTCATTGGCCCCCTGCGCCGAATGGCGATGAGAGGCAAACCAAGCCACAGGCGCGCGCTTGATGAACCCCGGCTTCAGCCCCGTGTACTCCATCTCGGTCCTCGTGATGGGCCCATGTACTTGTACGTAGGCACGGAACCGGCGGGCTCTTTCGGCCTCGGGACTATGGTCGCTGGGCGCCGGGTCGGGCGGGACTGGGATTTCAACCCGCTTCTCATTCCAGGTTCGATTGTCCCACTGCCCGACGTAACCAGCCCAATCCTGAATGGTCAGGTCGACGGCGTGGTCGCCGACGCGGAAGATTCCCTTTTGATCCCCGTCAGCAGAGGCTGCCAAAAGATACAGCCGGTTGAACTTGCCCGCGGGCAGCGAAATCGTCTGGCCGCGGGCGACCACCGCATTGGGCTTTCCAGTCCAGGCGGGCCCGAGTTGGAAGCGCACGCCGCCATAGTTGAGTTCGGTCGGAAGCACCTCGGCCGGGAGGTTTTGGCCGGCGGCATCGAACCCGCTGGCGGATTTCGCACCGTCCTCGCTCGCCGTGGCAAGATCGTATTTCAAGGGGACGGGCTGCGAGTTGCTCGGCGCCAGCTTCGTGGTCGCTGCGGCCAGCTTGACGGCGAAGCTGCGGATCTCATACGACCCAAGCGAGGTCCCTAGCTCGCCTTCTGTCACCGTGGCCTTGCCCCGCGGCATCTCCTGGCCATCAACCTCGCGGGCGGCGGTGACCGGAGCGGCGAAGGAGACGCGTAGGTTCGACGCCGGCTCGCCTCGCATTTCAACCACGCGGACGACGATCTCGTCGGTCTTCTCGGCTTTCTTCACCGCCATCACGCGGACATGGTTGTCGTTGACGTGCAGAAATGAAAAGCTCTTGCCCAGCGCTCCGGGGTGTTTCGCGCTTTCGAAGGCAAGCAACGGATCGTTCAGGCGGTACGCCTGCCAATCGGTCCCAGCCGCGCGCCAATCGCCGGCGTGGGAGGCGAGGCCGTACACGAATTCATGGTGGCCCCAATCCTGCGTTGTCTGATCACTGTAATCCCTTCCATTACCTTTACCGAGGCCCGGAGTGTAGACCAGGGTCAGGCGCAGGGTGCTGTCGTCGGGTTTATCCGACCCGGTCTTGCAATCGGAAAGCACGGTCACGCCGTAGGTCCCGCTCTTGTCCGTAAGATCAAACCACTGGTGCGCGGCCACTTCGAATTTCTTCGCGTCGTTGTTGCCCCGTTGAACGGTGCCCACACCCCAGTTGTAAGTCGCCTCGGGATTCGTAGCGGTTAGAGGGAAACTAGCCTTGAGGGCGGCCTCTTTCGTCCTCCAATCGATGGCATTGGTGAATTCCACGCGGTTGCCGGCATCCCCGACGGCAAGGCGAATCGTCTGGACGAACTTCGAGTCCTCGGCTTCGCGGGTCACTTCAATGGCCACACGAACGGGACCATTTTCAGCGATGCGGACCTTGGCTGGTCCTCCCACGTACCCGCGCGGTGGCTTCTGCTGGTCCGCCCAATCCATGTTCCAGGCCGGCCAGTCAAAAGGTTTTTCAGTCTGGAATGCCAGGCGCGCCGGAGCGGAAAGCAGTTCGCGCTTGAGGGCCTTGTCGTAGATGCTGGCGACGTCACCCTCATTATCGATACGAACCCGGTAGCGCGCGTTTTCCAGTGACGACTCTGTGACTTTCAGCTCGGAGGCAGCGGCAGTCGCCTCAGCGGGCTGAACATCGTAAACCGCGAAGCCCACGGAGGGTAGCTTGGCCAGGAACAGGACCTGCGTGGCCCCGTGGCCTGCTTCCGTCAACTGCGCAGGCACTTCCCTGCCGTCGGGTCCGACGACGCGAACGGCCTTCGGCACGCCGTTGGGAAAAGAAAGCGTGGCTTCCACCACATCCTCGCGCTCGATGTTCAGAGGGTTGTAGACGACCACGGCGGCGCCTTCCGCCTGCGTGTTCAGGCCGGCGGCAATGGCTTCCGTGGCGCTGTTCAGCACGCCGGCGAACTGGTTCATTGCCAGCGCATCGTCGTTCCAGGAGAACTCGTAGGACTTGGGAGTGGAGGTGCCAGCCAGGATGTCGTGGAATTGCCCGCCCATCACCAGCGTCCAGGCGTCGTTCAAGCGCTGGAGCGGATAGGGGCGGCCGCCCAACCAGGCAGCGGCCACCGATGCCCGCTCGGCAGCGTCCGCCAGCAGTTCGTTTTTACTATTCCACAGCTTGTGGGCCGCTTGGGAAGTGAGCGAGCCGGCCGAGTGATTGGTCAGCTCCAGGTCCCCCTTGTAGCGCGGCAGGCGAGCGGTCTGACCGGTCTGGAGGATGTCGAGGAACATTTGATCGGCCCGAGAGGAAACCACCTGCAACGGGCCATCCCCCACCTGGATCGCTGGACCGGCTGCTTCGGGGTGCGGTTCTTCCACGCCGAATTCGGATTCCTGCCGAGGTTGCGGCAGGACCGTGAGGCTCTTCGTCACGATGGCCTCGAGCAGTTTCACCGAGGATTCCGATGGGGAGCCGCCCGTGTCGCCGGTGCCGTAGTAGTGATAGTCAGCGTACAGCCCGCTGGCCTGCCCGTCTAACTCCACCCGGTTAGGCCAATCCACATAAACTCCGCCGAGGGGCTTGGGGATGCTTTTGCTGAGATCAGAGGAGATGCCGGCGCTGTAATCTCCTGGGTTCAGCGCGGCCAGCACACTCTTGCCATCCGGCCCCTCCCAGATGCCGACGTTGAACGGGGTGCCCGCGGGCGTGTGTTCCGGCGAGCCCGGACCTCCCACCGGGGCGGACGACCCCCAAGTCAGTTTCTGCGTGGAGAAGCCCTTGACCCCCGCAGCCGCCAAAATGCTCGGCAACGAGGCGGGAAAGCCGAAACAGTCCGGCAACATGTATTCGGCACTCGCCACCCCGAATTCCTGGCGGAAATACTCGTTGCCATAAAGCACCTGCCGGATAATCGACTCGGGCGAAGGCGAGTTCACATCGTCTTCTTCCACGGACGAGCCCGCCGGAAACCAGCGGCCTGCCGCCACGTATTGCTTCACCTTCTCGTAGTCGGCCGGAAAATACTCCTTCATCATGCGGTAGCGGTTGGCGCCGCTGAAATTGAAGATGTAATGCGGGTACTTCTCAAACAAGTCGAAGTTGAGGTGCATGGTCTTGGGGAGGAATTCGCTGATGACTTGCGGATACTCCCATCGCCACTCCGTGTCCAGATGGGCGTAACCCACGACGTACAGTGTCGGCTGCTTGGTCAGATCCGGAGCCACATAGAGGCTGGCCTTGGTCAAGGATCGCTTCGGCTGCGTCGCGACCGGACTAGACTGCGCGGCGGCTGTGCCGACCAAGAGGAAAAACACCAGCGCGGTCACGGCTGAAATTACGACGGTTCTCTTTGATGTCGCGTCGCTTGCCGACATCGCTCTGCGAACAGTTTTGTTCATAGGCCCCCCGTCATCATGGCTGCCCTGATTTGCCGAGTCCCCGATCTGCGTAATCGCCTGCAACTACCAGCGCGCCCCCCAGGAAGACAGCGGAAACGCGGGCGCCATTATACCCCAGTCGGTTCGCGGGGTCTGCTTTGGCAGGGTGTCGGAAAACGTCCCCAGCGTATCATTCTGAGAGCGCCCCCACTGTCATCCTGATCCCGCCCTGCGGGAGAAGGATCCCCGCATTTCGCTTGCTTTGGAAGACCTTCTCTTAATCTGCTGCCGGGATTCTTCCTGCCCTCGGCTCCTCAGAATGACAGTCCCGGCCGGACAATCTGCAGTGACTCACTTTGATGCAACCGGGTCTCGATCGTGCTCAGGCTTAATCCCCGCAGGGAATCCATACAATAGCCGGGGGCAACGCCCCCGGAAAGCCGGCCATCCCTGCGCCCACGACCCTGAAAGGGTCACATGGGGATCGTGACGAGCCTGCCTGCGCAGGAAGGCACTGGCCGTCTGCCACGCAGTTTTGGTGCGACGCATACAGGGTCGGCACCTCGCCGATCCATTTTTCCGGAGGCGTTGCCCCCGGCTATTGCATGTTGCCCTTGCAGGGCGAGAAGCGGCCTCTGGAGACCGACCGAAGCCGATGGAATGGTCACCGCGAAGCTCAAAATGAGTCAGTGCCGGACAATCTGCCATCTTGACAATCTAGAGGAAAGCCGTATTCTCATCTGGATCACCTACAGGAGAGACCTATGGCCGACAAAGCCAGCGACCTGGTCCAGGGCACCCTGGACATGCTCATCCTGAAGACCCTCGCCCTTGAACCCCTGCATGGGTACGGGATCTCGCTCCGGATCGAGCAGATCAGCAAGGGAGTGTTCCGCGTTAACCCGGGCTCTTTGTTCCCGGCCTTCCGTCGCTTGGAGCGGGCGGGATGGATCAAGCCGGAGTGGCGGCCCACGGAGAACAATCGTCGCGCCAAGTACTACGTCCTCACGGACCGTGGGCGGAAGCAACTGAAAGCTGAGACCGCGCAATGGGGAAGACAGCTCGCCGCCATCGCCAGGATTATGGAAGCGTCGTAGGCGGAGGTTTCAGGTGCCAGGTTACAGGTCACAGGGAACAGGGGGCGCAGGGTGAGGGTTGATCACATGGGACGCTGCGGCCCGAATGCTGTTATCGGGTGATCGAGTGATGGATGGCGTTGCCAAGCACAGTGCCAGTTTCGAATTTCGAGTTTCCATCTTCGATGAACCAGTGGCTCGATGAACCGATGAATTAATGACCCGGTGCGAGGAAGGCGATGTCACTTCTGCGAAATCTAATGGCCGGACTGCGGGCGCTGTTCCACAAGAAGCAAGTGGAACAGGAAATGGACGAGGAGTTGCGCAGCTACCTGGATGCCGCCGTAAAAGAGAAGATGCGGTCGGGCATGAGTGATGAGCAAGCCCTGCGAGCCGCGCGCGTCGAAATGGGCAGCATGGAGGCGGTCAAGGAAGAAATCCGCAGTGCCGGCTGGGAATCAAGCATCGAATCGCTGTGGCAGGATATTCGTTACGGCCTGCGACAACTGAGTCGCAGTCCTGGCTTTACAGTGGTCGTGGCATTGTCTCTGGCGCTCGGCATCGGCGCCAATACAGCCATCTTCAGTCTGATCGATGCAGTGATGTTGAAGACCCTGCCGGTGAGGGATCCCGACCAGCTCGTGTTCTTGAACCGTACGGGTCAAACGAGCTCGGACATGGCGCCCGTCAATAGCGACAATGGGAGCGAGAATGAGGCGCCATTCTCCTATCCAACCTTTGAGGAATTTCGGGTGCGCAATCAGGCCTTCTCCAAACTCTTCGGATTCGTTTCCCTCGGCAAAGCAAATATCAACATCGACGGTCAAGCAAACTTAGTTGAAGGGGAGCTTGTGACGGGCGACTATTTTTCGGGGTTGGGGGTCTCGCCTATATTGGGTCGCCTAGTCACGAGCGAGGACGCCAAACCAAACGCTCCTCGCGCCGCAGTTATCAGCTACGGCTATTGGTCGGACCAATTCGGGCACAACCCGGCAGCGGTGGGAAAGGGCATTACGGTCAACGGTGTACCCTTCACCATCGTGGGTGTGACCCCACCGGAATTCTTTGGAGTTCAACCTGGGCGAGCTGTGGACGTGTGGGTGCCGCTGGTTGAAGAGGCGAAGCTACTGCCGTACGGGATGAATTCCACTCCCGGCGACCGGCCCCTTTTCACGTCGCGTGACTGGTGGTGGCTGATCATCATGGGGCGGCTGAAGCCGGGAGTGACAGAGCAGCAGGCCACCCCACAACTTGACGTGTTGTTCCACCAGAGCCTCACTGCCGGCCTGAAAACGCCCCCGAAACCTGGGGGTAATCTGCATATCCGGTTTGAGCCCACCGCCAACGGGCTTGCCCTTTTGCGACAGAAATTCTCGAAGCCACTCTGGATTCTGATGACCATCGTCGGCGTGGTGCTGCTAATTGCGTGCGCGAACGTGGCCACGCTGCTCGTGGCGCGGTCGACCGCGCGCCAGAAGGAAATTGTCGTACGTCTTTCACTCGGCGCGTCGCGAGCGCGCCTAATCCGGCAACTGCTCACTGAGAGCGTGCTGCTGGGCGGGTTCGGGGGCGCACTTGGCCTGCTCTTCGCGTACTGGGGAAGCCACGCCCTCGTGCTGCTGATGTCGAGCGGCGGAGAACCGTTCAGCGTGAATGTCCAGCCGGACGCCCAGGTGCTCGGATTCACGGCAGCGGTCTCGGTGGTTACCGGAATTCTATTTGGCTTGGCTCCCGCCCTACGCTCCACGCGTGTTGATCTGACACCCGCGCTGAAAGCAGGCGCGGGTTGCGTCTCAGGGGTGAGCCAGCAAACGCGGTTAGGGTCGGGAAGATCGCTGGTCGTCGCGCAGGTAGCTTTATCGTCGGTATTGTTGGTCGGTGCGGGTTTGTTCGTCCGTACCCTGGAAAATCTGGAAAACCAGAATCTCGGCTTCGACCAGGATCACCTGCTCCTGTTTGGGATCGATCCGGCCAAGAACGGCTATAAAGGCGAGCGTCTGAATGACTTTTGCGGCCGGTTGCTCACGCGTCTTCAGGCTCTGCCCGGCGTAAGCTCGGCGACGATGTCCGAAATGACTCTGGTTTCCGACATCCAGAATCATTGGCCAATCTCAATCGAAGGCCGCAAGCCCGAGCCTGGGCAGGACATGGGTGTGGATTGGAACAATGTGGGGCCATCGTTTTTTGAGACTATGGGGATTCGGTTGCTGCTGGGGCGAGGCGTCGAATGGAGTGACACGGCGAGTTCTCCCCGAGTGGCTGTCATAAATGAAGTCTTCACGCGCCGTTTCCTGGACGGCCAGAATCCCCTTGGTCACCGATTTAGGCTCGAGCACCTCTTCACCGGAGGAAGCCCGGTTTACGAAATCGTCGGTATGGTCCAGGACGCCAAATACGCCAGCCTTCGTAAGGCACCGCTCCCCACCATCTATATTCCTTACAGCCAGACCCCCGTCCTCCCCTGGGCGATGCATTTTGAGGTGCGAACGGCAAGCGATCCCCTGGCGATGGTGCCGACAGTACGTCGGGTCGTCCGAGATCTTGACCCCAACCTGCCGCTCGCCGATGTAAAGACTCAAACGGAACAGATTGCCGAGACTCTGGTGCAGGAACGCCTCTTCGCCCAGCTTTCCAGCTTCTTCGGCGGGCTCGCAGTGCTCCTCGCTTGCATCGGTTTGTATGGCCTCATGGCGTACGCTGTGACCCGCCGAACAGGGGAAATCGGCATTCGCATGGCGCTCGGCGCGGAGCGGCGCGACATTTTGAGATTGGTCATGGTGGAAATTCTGGCCATCGTGGCTCTGGGAGTCGCCATCGGCATTCCAGCGGCGCTCGCCGCCGCGCGCTGCATTCGAAGCATGTTATACGGCCTGAAGGCGGCTGACCCTTTGACGGTCACTCTTTCCGCTCTGGTGATGGTGATGGTTGCGGTTCTGTCCGGCTATCTGCCTGCCCGACGCGCTTCGCGGGTCGATCCCATGGTGGCGCTGAGGTATGAGTAGAGCAGTGGCTAGGGGTTAGTGCCTAGCGGTCAGCAGTCAGCCAATACTTTAGGTGATGGCTAAACGCTGATTGCTCAATGCTGAAAGCTGACTGCTAAGAAAATCGCGAGCAAGCCTGTAAGCCGAATTCTGTGCCCCGACAAAACGGGGTGGTGATCATTCCTCTAGCCCCGCGATTGCTCGTGGGGTCCAGCGACCTACCCGAGGGTTGTAGCGGGACGGGCAGCCCCTCCCCTCCTATTTGGTCTTGCTCCGTGTGGGGTTTACCGTGCCCCCGATGTCACCATCGAGGCGGTGCGCTCTTACTTTAATTCCCGGCGAACCGGGACCGCACCTTTTCACCCTTACCGCGTTTCTCCGCCCGAAGGCGCAAACGCGGCGGTATATTTTCTGTGGCACTTTCCGTATCGGAGGCGTACGGTCCGACGTTTGGACATCCCCCTCCGACCCTCGCCGTTAGCGAGCACACAGCCCTGCGGAGTTCGGACTTTCCTCTCCCCTGCCCGTGCTTGTCCCGTAGAGCGGGACGCTAGGGCAAGGCAGCGATCACCCGGCTTGCTCGCGCAAATTTCATGATAGTCTCGTTACAGGGACGGGTCAAACCGTTCGCGGGTTTGGGAATCCGAAAGCGTCTTGGCTTCCCCAGATGGGGGCGTTCGAAACCATGAAACTCTTCAAACCATCTTGGCGATCGGTATTTCGATTCCTCCGGCTGCTTATCGCCGCGGGCGTACTGGCCGCACTCCCGGCGACGGCGGTGGCGCAGCAGCCGGCGGCCCAGGATCTGCTCTCGCAGGCCGACGAAGTTCTTCACCAGATGAGCGAGCTCACGGGCCTGCCCATCAAGGGGCCGCTCAAGAAACAAGTCATCAGCCGCGCGGAAATCGAGAAGTACCTCATCGAGAATCTGCACGCGGAGATGACACCCGCGGAACTCCACGCGCAGGAAGCCACCTTGCGCGCCTTCGGCTTGGTGTCGGGCAAGTTCAACCTGGAGAAATTCCTCATCTCGTTCTACACCGAGCAGGCCGCGGGTTTCTATGATCCGAAGCGCAAAACCATGTTCATCGCTGACTGGATCCCGGCGGACACACAGAGCCAGGTGCTCTCGCACGAACTGACGCACGCACTGCAGGACCAGAGCTGGGATCTGGAGAAATTCCTCCATGCGACCCGCGACAATGACGACGCCACCAACGCGCGCCAAGCTGTGGTGGAGGGATACGCCACGGCGGCCATGATGCAACAAATGACGGCCCCCGTGGAACTGGCGCAGGTGCCGTCCATCGAACCCCTCATGGAAATGGTCATCCACCAGCAGTTCGAGGAGTTCCCCATGTTTTCGGGCGCGCCCTACTTTTTCCGCGTACAGGCTCTGTTCCCGTATCTGCAAGGCATGGGCTTCATGCAATTCGGCCTGCAGCAGGGCGGATGGAAAAGCCTCAACGCGATATTTCAGAACCCTCCCGACGCCACCAAGCAAATCTTCGAGCCGCGCACCTATTTCGACCGGCAGCCACTGCCCACACTCACGCTGGCCCATCCGGCCGCGCTTGACGGCGTGGCCGGCCTCGAGTTCCTGAGCGAGAACGTGATGGGCGAACTCGGGTACTACTCGCTCCTCGGACAACTCATTTCCGAGGATGAAGCGAAGGCGCTCAGTAACGCCTGGATGGCAGACCGGTATTTGCTTTACGAACGTTCCGGCGGGAACGACTACACGCTAGTGGCGCGGACGCGCTGGACGAGCCCCGAGACGGCCCTGGCGTTTTTCCGCGACTACCACACGATTCTTGGCTACAAATACCCCGCGCTCGCGACTGACAAGCGCTCGACCCCGGACCTGTTTATCGGCTCGGCGGCGAACGGGCTGAATCTGCTCCTGCGTAAGGGCAACGAGTGCCTGTGGGCGGAAGGCGTGCCCGTCGCGAGGGCCGAAGCCTTGCTCACTTGGCTAAGGGCGCTCTGAAGACAGATTCCCGGCGCCTCGGGTTTCTTTGATCTCTGCGGTGTTGCTTCTACCAGAGCTGGGGATGGTGCGGAAGGGGGGATGATTGTGCCGTGTCAACTGCCTATTATCCATCAATGACTTACGGGTATTTGAACTTTTCTTGCAAGGCTTTAGCTATGCGGTGGGTATTAGGGAGGTGGAGACAGGTTAAGGCTGCGATAGGTCAGCCTTCCTATACCAGGTCTCCGCAGGAGACGACATGGCAAACCGCAAAGCTTCCCTCATTCGCTGCGCAAAAGTCCCTGGCCAGGGCTGGCGTCGGGGCATCCTCATCAAGACCAAGAACGGTCGCATCAAGCCGGACTACATGATGCACAAGGGCGAGCAGGTTTACTGCCCCCAAGGCAAGTACGAGATTCGCTACTATGAAGGCTCCAAAGCCATCCAAAAGCCCGTGGGCAGCGACCTCGATGCTGCTTTGGTCACCTTTGCCCTTTTCGAGAAAAAGCTCCAGTACGATGCGTTGCAGGAAGACTTCGGCACAAAGTTGCCGGAAGTTTCGAAGGCGGAGCGGAAAACCCTCTCCGAAATGCGGGACGGATACATCGAGAAATACGCCCACGGGTCGGCTGACAGCATCCGCAAGTATACCTTCGTGGGGAAAGAGTTCTCCCGCCTGCTCTCCGAACGTCAAAAGAAATTCCCGGAGCAGGTCACAGAAGATGACGTTATAGCCTTTGACCATTTCCTTGATGACCGGGGAGATGGCAAGAGCACTCGTTCTCACCGTTATGGCTTCGTTCGCTGTTTCCTTCGTTACATCGGTCTGGACCCCAACAAGGTCGTTAGCCCCGAGTGGAACCAGAAGCTGAAGAAGAAGCCCAGGCTCGAAGTCGAAAACTTCACCGAAGAAGAGCTTCAGCGTTTGTACGCTGCCTCCAGCGAGTACCACCGCTTGGTCTGGCGCTGCTACCGGATGTTCGGCTTCCGTGACGAGGAACTCGCCTACTGGGAATGGGAGAACATCAATTGGAACTTGAAGATGGCCGAAGTGCGGTTCAAGCGGAAGGGTTCCTACCCGTGGAACCCGGAGCTGGAGTGGGTTTCCAAGGACTCCGAAGAGCGTGACGTTCCGATTCCCGACGTGCTCCTGGAGGAACTGAAGGCGTGGCGCAAGAAGAACCCGAACACCCGTTTTGTCTTGGGCACAAAGAACGACCGCCCGAACATCAAGTTCCTGTTGGCCCTGAAGTCTGACTGGCGGGCGGCTGGTCTCAACTGCGGGAAATGCTCCGGGTGCCTGAGCAAGAAGGAGTGCCGCCGGGCGAAGCTCAAGACTTTCCGTGCCACTTACCTGACCACGATGCTGAGCCACACCAACAGCCGGAATGTCCAGAAGCTGGCTGGTCATTCCTCACTGACAACGACCGAGCGTTATCTCCGACCGGCTGGAATGGCTGACCTGCAAGCGGCTGCGAACGCAGCGTTCTCATAGCCCGAACCGTCCTGGGGCTGGTTGCGGACCAGCCGCTTGAGAGCTATGCGAGGCGGGAGCGGAGCCAGTTGGCGGTAGTCTTAGGCTCCAGCCGAACGCAGCCGCCGATGCGGAACGCCGGGAGCTTCCTGACCGCAATCATCCTGTACAGGGTCTTGGAACTGATTGCGGTCAGTTGAGCAAGCTCTTCTACCTTAAGCGCCCTTCCAAAATTCTCTACAGTCTCAATAATTCCCATGCCCAATCAATACTGAGACGTGGGGGTTTTGAAGTACGCACGGAAGAATTTCCTGGGAAACCTTTCCCTGGTCATCTCAAATTAGGCGGTCAGGCCGTTTTAGTAGTCCCCAGTACCGCTGCCGAGTTTGCACGGCGTCCCCTGGCACGGTGCCTCTCCCGAGTGAGACTCCGCCAATTACCTTAATACCGAACTTTTGAAACTTCTTTTGGGAATTCCCGAGAGCTTCGCAAATTTTTCGAGCGGCCTAACAGGGAATTCGGGAGCTATGGGCTGGGACCCGGCCATCACTCGCCCAGACGAAGCCTCCCCTTTACCATACTTCCCCACTGGCCATGCTTCCCTGCAAAGTAAACTACCCGACCAATCACACCGTCGGGTTTTCTGTTTTCAGCGATTTGGGTGACTCAGCCCGGCGCCACAAGCAATGGGGCTCTCCAAGGTCAAGGCATGGTCCGGGTCATGGTAAGCGTTCCCCGGGCTAAACTACCCCGAGTCGTGCCATCCCCGCGGCATGCTGCCTGACCGACCACTCGGTGGGTCCCTCCATTGTAATGGTAGCTACCGCGTGCCTGCCGATCCTTTCTTTCGAGAGATGTCCCTTTCTTTTCAGTGGCTTATGAAAAAAATGGAAGAGCGCGGAATTTTTCCTCTTTTTTCCTGCGCGCCGAGTATTAATCAGCACCGGGACTGTACTCGACCTCAAAGGGTAGAGCACAGGGGAGGGCGGCCAGCAATGGACCGCCCCCCCGGACAAGACATTGCGGTTTCCCAGCAACTGTCCTGTAGCCTTTCCGGACTTGACAATTCAAGGAGGAAGCCGTGAGTGAGAAAATTCCTGCACCTGACATGACCGGACCCCAAACTCACGCAGAATCTGCACGAGTTGGGGCGGGTACGAGTCTCTTGACGTGAATGGCACCAAGAAAGCTTATGAAGAACTGAATGGGGTCCTGGATAGGCTCGCCGCCACTGTCGTCCAGACCCTGGACCAGGTGGTCCCTTACCTGGCGAAAATGCAATCGCTGCTGAGCCAGCGTGGTGCCGACAGGAAAAAGGTCCTGCAACGGGCAGGGCTGCCGGGCTGGACGCACTGGGCGAAGGCTTATGCCGGCAAGCTGGACCGCTCTCTGCGAGCCATCCAGGACCGCATAAAGCAGTTTCGGGAGACCCGGGCATGCGGGACTGGCAAGGCTAAAAGCGGCAGCAATGGCGAGCGTGTCAGGCTGGACAGCCGCCAGCAGGCTGCGCTGGTCAAGGCGCAAGTGGCGGCGAACGACCTCGTCGCCGCTTTGAAGAGCGGCGCAGATTGGCAAACGCCACTTTCTGAATATGAGAAGGTCGCCGTCACCCCGGCAAAGCTGGACACTTTCATGAATGCGCTCAGCCCCGAACCCGACTGGAAAGCCATCCTGACGGGGTTGGTGACCACGCTGGAACAGTACGGCGACAGGCTCCCCATCCCGGTCATCACGGCACTGAAGTCTACCCAGGAGTTGCTTGACGGAAAAGCAAAGTCGCAACCGGTGGCGAAGTCAGGCGCATCAACAAAACGGCACCTTGTACCGAAAAAGCAGGAGGGGGGGACAACAGTACATGCTATGCCGTTGTCCGGGCGGGTGAAAGAGAGCCCTGGGGGAACTTACGGGAGTGAAAGCGGGGTAGCGGCTGGTTGCGAAAGGCTGAATTCGTCACCTGTAGCCGAACCCCCGATTGCGGGAGCCGCAGGCGTCAAGCAGCCCGAGGCGGCTGAAACCCGTGGCGGCGAGCCTGTCTTCCCCGGCGACTGGGTCACCTTTGATTCCACCTGCAAATACCTCGGGCGGTTCGTGAGACGGAGGGGAGGGAGTTTGGTCGTGATGCGGTGGAACCGCAAGCCCCGCTATGGGCAGCCAGCCGGCTGGTTCCAGAGCACGGCGGACGGCGTCTATCGCCGCCTGACACCGGAGGAAGTGACCGAAAGGTTCCCCGGCGCTCTTGAGGCGTGGGGAGGATCGCGAGCTGCGACGCCGGAGCCTGCCCTCCGCCCAAGCTCAAAGATGAACACGCCGCCCGTCTCAGGCATCGTTCCCCGGCACGTTAACCTTCAATCAGCCGCGCAGTCGGCGGCGTGATAGGCAGGTGCCGAGAGAGGCGGTTAGCTTGCGCCCGCTGCTCAATAAGCAAAGACCCTCGTCACCCGGCAGGACTGATTAGGCCAGGCAACGCAGTCCCCAGTGCGCCCCAAGGCATGCAGCCCCGCCGACCCGTTCCCCTCTGGCCTCCCCTGCAATTGATACCCCCCTGCCTCTTCAGTCAGTTTTAGGGAACTCGGAAGAAATCTCCCCGTTTTGAGTATTTCCCCTTATCGCGACCGGGCTGGTTGTGACCAAAGCCTGGAGGGCGGGGGCTGCAATCTGCCGCCATGGCATGAGGGAGAACAACAATGGAGGTCAACTGCACTTTCGATGGCGCGCGGGCCGGTCAGTGGCAGGGCGTTGGCCAGCAGGCGCGGGCAGCAGGAAACTAGGGTGGCGACCTACGCCGCAAGCCGCCCGTGGGCGGCAAGGAGAGCAACGATGAGCAAATGTTTCGAAGCGAAGGGCGCTGGGATACCCGACGCCGAGGGGTCTATGCGGGGCTGGTATTCCTACCCGCTCTTCGAAGGGATGGAATGCTTTCCATGGGACCTCAGCGAGCAGGTCAGCGCCACCTACTTTTATCCTGAGCCTGTCGACCTGCGCAAGCGCCTTGCGGCGCTGGAAGCCGACCCGTCTCCAATCATGGAAGCGGTGAACAAGTGGTATTCGTTGCCGCAGGAGCAAGGCAGAGACCGCTCCCATCTTATTCCGCTCATGCTCCAGGAAATGCACGAATTCGTCGATTGCTACGAGAAGGCGTTCGCCAATAAGACGGAGTGGGAACCGGTGTACCGCCGCCTCTTCGAGGAGGAAGAAAAGGAGCGGATAGAGGCCGACCTCGCAATTGACTCCGCGCTGCCCGATGCGGAAGGCGAGGATGGCGAGAGCTTTGGCGGGCAGAGCGTGGAGTGGGGCGAACGGTCCTTGATGAAGGAAACATGCAAGTACGAGAAAACCCCCTCCGGGAAGCACAGGGACCCTTACATCATATTGTGGTAGGTTAACCGGAAAGCGTGCGCATTAGACCAGCCGCCGTACCGCAATGCCCCGCCAACCACGGGGGGGCTTCTTCTTTTTGCCCCGAGGCCCCGACTTGAAAGGGCAGGGCGCAAGGATCGCTGCTTGCGTCGGTCGGCGCCGCCAGCGGCAATCAGTGCTCGGCCAAGCGAAAAATCTCGCCGGGGCGGACCCGGACCTTTGGCTTCCCCGCCGGCCGCAGTATCGCAGGTGGGTCGCCTGCCTGCACGCGGGCAGGCCTTAGCGGGGTTCCTTCCCCCCTTCGTCTAGGACCCCAGCCCGCCGCATGGGGCGCAAGAGCGGACTGCTCATTGGCTCCAGGTTTGTTCAGGCAGCATGGTAGTCACGGACGTTGACCTTCTCGGGCGACCGCAGGAGCCTGCGGAGCAGGGCCCCCCCGGTCACCTGAACTTGCTCGATGTCGGACTTGAGAAACAAGTCCTCAAAGCCCTTCCTCGTCTGGTTGGTCGTCAGCAAAAGCTGGCCGCCGCACTCGTCCATCGCATTCACCAGGCAAAAGAGGACATTGGCAAAAAACTCCGTGGGCTTCCGCTTGTCGATTTCCTCCAGCAGGAGCACGGGCTTGTACCCTGCACGCCTCGCCCGGAAGATTTCCTCGCTGGTGATGTCTCGCCGGACGCTATCCTTGTCGTCCGAGGTCGCATACTCGACCTCGGTCTTGAGGAGGTGGTTGCCGTCTACCCGCCATGCAGAGTCGCCCACTGAAAGCCAAGTCGAGCGGCCGGAGTAGTTCCTGCGCAGGGCTGCATTGAACAGGGCGGCCGAGTAGGTGGACTTGCTTGTTCCCGGAGGCCCTAAGAAGAAGTAGGAGTCGTTAGGGTGCTGGCGCATGAAGGCAATCTCCGCCTGCTGCTTTGCAGGGAGCAGGGAGGACCTACCGCTTACCCCCAAGGTCCGCAGGTCAAAGTCCCGGAGGATTTCGGGAAGCTTGCTGTCCGCCAGCTTCTTCACTTCCTTGGCCGCAACGCAGTCGCAGCGGTATTCCTCGAAAAAGTAGAAATTCGTGTCCTTGCCATGCACGACCCCCTTGGAAAGCCCCCTGCCCTTGCAGACGGGGCATGTGCCGCCCGCAAGCACGGTCTTCTCGACCTCCGGGGTCCAAAGCTCAGAATCGTAGATGCAGCAAAGCTCCGTCTCCTTCGAGTTGCGCATGTGCCTGAGGTACTGCGGGCGGTCGGTGTGCATCAGCTTGAGGCATTCTGTGGGCGTAAGCTTGAGCGGGTACTGCTTCCGTTCCTCCTGAATCTTGGCGATGGTCTTCATCATCCGGTCTTCAGGGCTTTCGTCCCCGTCTTCCAAGTCGGGCAAGTCGTCCAAGCAGTTTGTCATAGCCATTTCCTCCATTGGATTTCCCCATGAAGCTCGGGGTCTTTCCTGTACTCTTCCTCGTGCGCACGCACGTATTCCCGCACGGGCACGAGGGTTGGGCCGTTCTCATCCTGGGCGCAGGCAAGGTCCAGAAGCTCGTCACGGGTCTTGAGGCGGTCCTGCGCGAGCAGGACCTTCGCCGGGGCGGCCGCTTTCCTCGCCTTGGCGGCCGCCTTGCCCTTTTGCAGGCGGTTGAAGTTGGTCACGATGTGCCCCAGCATGTCCTCGAAGTAGTCGAGCGGGTCGGGGTATTTCTTCCCGCCCTTACCCTTGGAGTCCTTTCCCCGGATTAGCTTGCCGTCAGACCAGAATGGGTCGGCCTCGAAGCCGAACTTCATGTAGGCGGCCAGGGACGGGTAGGTCTTGCGGAGGCGGGACAGCACGGAGTGCCAATACAGCAGGGTATTCTTCTCGTTGTATCCGGGGTTCCCCTGGTAGTTCAGGAACATCTCGACCAGCTTCTCAGCCTCGGGGTCAGGGGGAGTCACGGGGTTGGGGGAGAGGTAGGTAACGGGAATGAGCCTACGCTCTGGGGGGGCGGCGACCTGAGGGAGGGTAGCGGCGCTTTGCGCCGCTGGGTGCACGGAGACCTCGGGTTCCACAGGAGGGGTGGAGACAGGTTCGACAGGTTCGGTCTTAGTCTCGGGAGCAGGGGTCTCTGTATCGGGGATAGAATCTGAGCTGGTCTCCGGGATTTCCTTCTCTCTCTCTATCAAGTCCTTCCCTGGGTCCTTCAATGGGTCATTCGGGTTGGGTGACACAACCAGTGCTGGTTGTGTGGCACAACCACCCGGTTGGGTGACACAACCAGTGGGGTGGCTCGACTGGTCGGGTGGCTCCACCGGTGGAGTGACCCCGCTAGTTGGAGCTATGAATCCCCAGCCCGAAAAGTGCCACCTGCCCCCTTCTTCCTTGACGGCTTCCCGCTTCAGTCTCCAGGAATTGCTGGCTCGCCTGGTTCCCCGTTCCTTGGAAAGCAAACCAAGGCCCTCCAGCCACTTTGTCGCTTGGATGGTCGCCCCCCTGTCAATGCCTCCGGCATCCTTGGCGATGGTGGAATAGCTGGACCAGCACTCCCCGCTGCGATTCATCCTGTTGGTCAAGGCGATGGCAACCATTTTTAGGACAATCCCACTGATGGTCTCACCCCTGTCGTTCTTCCCGGGAGGGAACGAGGTGTTCACGGCCGCGAATAAGGCTTCACTGCCCATTGGCAAGCTCCGGGACAGCCTGCGCTGACTTGGTAATCATCTCGGACCGGCGGCAGCCATACTTCCGCGCAATCCAGTAGACCGTATTGACGGCGATGCCGTACTTGAAGGCGATTCCCATGTAAGAGAGCGTTCCCGCCTTCAGGTCCGCCACCACCTTTCCGTGGAACTCCTCCCGGAGCCTTTCTACTTCGCTTGTTGGGTACATCTCGTGTCTCCTTGTGTCTGACTTTCTTCTTACATATAGGGGGTTGGTAGCGGCTGGATTCAATTCACTGTCAGGTGGGCGGGTCCGTTGCCTGCTCATTCAAGCGGGGTTTAGCCGGTGATTCCTCTGGTGAGACCTGCTTGGCAGCGACAGTTTTCTGCCGCCATTCAAGGCAGGCAAAGAAGATTTCCGGTTCTGAATCGCTGTGGTGCAGGATGTGTTCTTCGAGTGGGGGCAACACGAAGCCAGTTCCGGGTCCGCTCTCGTTCGTGAAAAGGGAATGTGCCTGCCTGCGGGAGAGGGCGCTGGCCTGAGAGGCGGAGGGCTTGCAGGGATGACATCTGCCCTGCCGTGGGTGCCTGTGTCGGCGTCGGCCAGGAGCCCACGCGGGCCCAAAGGAAGGTGTGCTGCGGCCATGCCGCCCGCCAGCCGCGCACCGTCACCCGGTCGCCTGCCTTCACGCTACCCGTTCCAAGCAGCGAAGAAAGTCGACTACGTGCCCCATAAACAGGAGCAACTTCCGATGCCCGGATTCCTGCTCCCAACTTCTGATGCGAGGTGCACTTATGGCCACAATGGTTGAAATCGTCGAAACCGCCATCATTCCCGAGCAGCAGCCGGAGGCCGGGGCCCAGCCCGGCACGACTCAAGATGATGACGGCGCAATTGAAACCCAGTTAGCAGAAGAAATCAGCACCCTCTGGTCGGACCATGTCCGGCTCAGCGCCGACCGCAAGGCGACCAGCAAGGAATTGCGCCAAATCCGCGCCAGCCTGGCGGAGAGACTGGCCGCAATGAAATCCCTATTGTCCCGTCCCGGAAGAGGCGGGCAGTGGAGGTCGTGGCTGCGGGAGAGGGGCATCCCCCGCAGCACCGCCGACCGCCTCGTCGCCCGGCACGCCGAGACGCTGTGTGCTGATAATGAAAATGTGCCCAGTGGGGCAATTTCCGAGCCAGCAAAGCCGGCCGCCGAGAAGCTGGCCGGGACAGTGTGGCCGTCTCTCAGGAAGGTCCTGACCACGGGCGAGTCCGTCGTCGAGTTCATCGGCTGCATCGCGGAGATTTCTGGTGTTTCCCACGAGTGGCGTCAGGAAGGTCTGATGATTTTCCATGCGGTTCCCAAAGCTGCGGATGGGTTGCCCGGCTCGGCTTCTGCAGCTGACCCGGCTTCACAGCCTTCCGATGAAGCTGGTGCCAGTAGAGAGGAGCCTGCGGCGGAGACCGCGATGGCAACCCCGGCGAGCGAGGATTTGGCTGGCATTGCCGATGCGAGCAATAACGATGTGCCGTAGCCCAGGAGCGGGGCTGAGTGCTTTGCGCTTCCCCGAAGACAAATGGTGGTAGAAATCCACAACCGCAAAAAGCCAAAGAAATCCGCCGTGGAGATGGCCATCGCGGCCGTGGAGGGCAATCCCAACCCATTGGACATGGACATGAGAAGCATTGACCCCGACCCCACGAGCCTGGACCTGACCCTGCCAGGCAAGCCGGACAACCGGCACGCCGCCGAGAGGGTGGCGGCTCGTGGCGTGGCCGAAGGGCGGTCCTTGCGACGGGAAAAACGCCCCGCCGCCGCGCTTCGCCCGCAATGTTGACGCTCGGCCCCTTCGCCTGCCACCGCCAGCCCCGCCGCCCGCCTTGCGATGGGACGCGCCCTGTCCTTCAACTGGCGCGGAATCGCTTCGCGCGCGTTTGTTGCCAGCGGGTCTAGGGTGTGCTAACTTGCCCGGCATGAGTAAGCAAACCGAATCCCCCGTGGCCAAGCCTGGAGACCGCTGCCCCCTCTGCGGCGAAGGGGCGCTCGTGCCTTCGCCATCAGGGGTGAATTTGCTCTGCCGCGCATGCAACCGAACCATCGTGCTGCGGCAGCCGCACAAGCCGGATGACCAGCCCGACGCCGCCGGGCCGGGGCGGGCTCGCGGCAGGCCCAAAGAGCGGTCCTAGAACCGAAAACACGCCCCCGCCGCTGCGCCCCGGACTTTGCGCATGGGGGCGATTGCAGCCTCGGCTTCAGGCCTCCTTGGGGTTGTCGTTCGGCAAGCTGGTCCGCAGGCTGCTGCGAGTTTTTGGGCCAGGCTGGCGGGGCATT
>JAIQEZ010000222.1 GCA_020073545.1 Terriglobia bacterium
GATGCGGATGACGAAACTGCTGGGGGCGAACGCCTGAACGCCCTCCCGAAGCGTTACGGTCCGATCCAGAAAGCCGCAAGAACCCACAGAGTAAGGTGGGCGGGAGGGGTTCCGAACCGGCGCCCCTTCGGCTCCATCGCCGACTGGAGGTGCGGATTTTTTTGTTAACTGCCATTTTTCAGCGACCTGCTAGGCTTCAAACACAAGGAAACGTTGCGCGCAAACATGGCAACCTCCTGCCTGGCGCGGCTACGTTACCTTCGCAGACAATTTCCCCCCCAAGGTAACCCTATGACTAACAATAGGCAGGTACACTTTACGTGTCAAGTAAAATCCTGCCGGCTGGGATGGCGTAGCTCAGCTGCCCATGCTCTTCCATTTGGCAGTAGGCGCACATGGTCACGAGATTCTCGAGCGCGTCATTTCCCTGCTGGCTTCTCTTGATCTTGTGGTGGATCTGCAGATTCTCCAGTGACCCGCATTTCTGACACCGCCAGCCGTCTCGCTCCAGAACCCGCTTCATCAACCGCCGGTAAATCTGTTTTCCCAGCTTGATCCGCTTCACCTTCCTCAGCATTTTCGGGCCGCCTCGGGTTCTGCTTCATCGGAATGGTTCGCAAGGCGCGCCTGATAGTCCGGCGGCAGGAGGTGGACCAGGCGATGAATGACCAGCAGCATCTCCTCCGGCGTCGAGTCCTCTGCCCTCCCCGCCAGGAAATCCGCGCAGATCAGTTCCAGGCAATACCCCCGCGAGCGCTCACTCCCCACCATCCGCGAGGCCACGTAGAGGGCCCTTTCCACCACCGGTATCTGACTCTCGAAAAGCTTGAGGTAAACCATCTCGTAGGGCTCGTAGTCTTCGCCCGTAAAGTACTTGTAGACCTCCTCTTTCAGTTCTTCCTTCGTGCACTCCTTGGCCCTGGGGGAGGGAATTAGAACGGATTGCTTCGTTACAGGCTCGGTTGGCTACCTGTCGAACGGGCAATTACAGGGTGAGCTCGTCTCAGCTTACGAGGTCAAACAGGCTTTGCCTGGCGCTCCGATGGAGGCGCCATCCCTGGTCCGATCAGTTATGGATGTCGCCGGCACACAGCGCAAAAGCGACTTGAAAGCCATGTAGGTAAGATCAGGAATTCTGACTAGACCACTATCTCTGGGACTTCCATCTCTCCCCTTCGAAACGCCTCTGCGAATCCGTCGACCACCTTGGGATCGAACTCTGTTCCTGAACCTTTAAGGATGGTGTCCCTCGCATCGAATGGCGCTATGCCCTTCCGGTAAGGGCGGTCGCTGGTAAGGGAGTCGTACACATCTGCCACGGATATGATGCGTGCCTCCAACGGAATCTTCTCACCCCGGGTGGGGTGGTAGCCAGAGCCGTCGAACTTGTCGTGGTGGGCAAGGACGATGGGGATGACCCTGCGAAGCGAGCCACCGACGGTGCCCAGAATCTCAACCCCTTCCTCCACGTGTCGTTGAATCTCTTTGTATTCCTCCTCGCTCAAACTCGCTGCCTTGTAAAGAATCTGGCGGCTGATGTCGAGCTTTCCAATGTCATGAAGAAACGCGGCGGCGCGCACGTCCTCTATCCGCTCGGAATCGAGCCCAAGTCGGGCGGCGATCGCGGCCGCGTATACCGAGACACGATAAGAATGGTTTTGAGTGTACTTGTCCCTGGATATGAACTGACGCAGGATGAGCAGGACGCCATGGTAGGTCTCCCGCAGCTCCCGCACCCGGGCTTCCTTGCGATCGTAAAGTGTACCCATAGCGTAGGCAGTGATGATCAAGATGCCGGCCCAGAGCGTGAGGTCGTACCACTTTTCTCCCGGGAGGGGAGCTTCCTTTGGTTGGGCGAACAGCGAGGAATTGGAATGGCCGACCAGAATCACTACTAGCACGCTCGCGACTGCCGTCAGAGTCGCGTGGCGGCGACCGTAGAAATAAGCGGAAAACAGGGTAGGCAATGTATACAAACCTAATAAGATGCGGTGCGGAGCGACAAGGAAGTTTAGGATGGCTGCAATGACCAACAAGGATAGGATTAGCCACAGCTCTTTGTTCACTTCGGCCAAACGGCCCCCCGACGGGAAGCCTATCCACCTCCTGCCCATGGCCAGAACTCCTTTCAACTGCATGGACCGGAATTACAGTTTTCACTTTCCAGCCGACTGGTAACATACACCCGACCGCCTCTGAATGGAATGTCCAGTCGAGTTTTCAGTGCTGGGTGCTTTCACGAACCACGGAACGGGTCAGTTTTGCCTCTCCGGAGAATCCCAAAGCCGTTTTCCGACCCTGTGGTCAGACAACTCATGGTCACTCCTTTTGAGTACCACACAGTTTAGCGCGGGTTAGGGGGTGAAGCAGGGAGCAAAAACCGAAGCTTAAAGAACCTCAGTCGACGGTCTCCTTTGCGCTGAAGTTGGACTCGTGCGGAATTACGCGGTGGGTCGTGGATCGGTCAGGGGGCAATCTGTTTCTTGGCGTCCTTGGTTTCGTACATGTTCTTATCGGCCTCGATGAGGACATCGTCCAGGGTCTTCGTCGGACCCCAGTCTGCCATGCCCAGGCTCGCCGTCAAGCTGAAACCGTGTAGAGGACTTGTCGAATTCCAATCGGTGAGGGCCCTGGCAATCCTATCGGCGACCACCACGCCGCCCGCCTTGGATGAATCCGAGAGTATGATGAGGAACTCATCCCCGCCGTACCGAACCACCGCATCGCACCCGCGAACTGACCCGTTCAGCAGGGCGGCCACTTCTGCCAAGACCAGGTCTCCTGTTAGGTGCCCACACTGGGTATTAACTTGTTTGAACTCATCCAAGTCAACCATAATGAACGACAGTCCCTTACCATGGCGCTTGGCTCTGCTGATGAACTTCTCCGCCAGGTCCTCGAGTGAACGCCGGTTGAATACTTCGGTGAGCGGGTCGGTATAGGACTGGAGGCGGGCCAACTCCGCCTGAATTGTTGTCGAGATGAGGTGTTGCCGGGTCCGACGTAGGGCCAACTTGCAACTAATCGAATAGGTGTTGAAGATGATGAGGATGGCCACCAACGCGGCGAACAGTTGAGGGGACACCTCAAGGGCAAAATGCAGTCTTCCTCTTCCATCCAGTGCGGAAGGTAACAGGAGTACGACCAAACCTGCTCCCAAAATGATCGCGGTGATGGAATGAATGAGCCAACTTTCCCAGTCACGCTTTTCAATGGCAGCGAGCTCTGCGCTGACGCGCCCGAGCAGACTTTCGGGTTTGGGTGTCGCGCTCATCCATCTACCCTCGAACCGGCAGACCTAGGTTCGTGCGCGCGGAAGTATACTCCACTCACCAGCGGGCGTTGCAACACAAAGTTGAAAAGATTGTGTGGGAATGAGATGGGCAACCCACAAGCCTAGTGGGACAAAACCTACACCCGCTTTGAGGCACCTTCACTCTGGAGAGTGGCGGGCCCCAGGGTCTTCACTTCGCACGTGGCTTGGGCTTGGTGCACACTCTGGCGGCTGGAATGGTGTAGCTCAGCTGCCCATGCTCTTCCATGTGGCAGTAGGCACACAGAGTCACGAGATTCTCGAGCGCGTCATTTCCCTGCTGGCTTCTCTTGATCTTGTGATGTATCTGGAGATTCTCCAATGACCCGCATTTCTGACACCGCCACCCGTCCCGCTCCAGCACCCGCTTCATCAAACGGCGATAGATTTGCTTCCCCAGCTTGATCCGCTTCACCTTCCTCAGCATCTTTGGGCAGGCTCCAGTTCCCTGCCCCTGTCTTGAGCAGTGAGGCGCGCCTGATACTCCAGCGGCAACAACTTCACGAGGCGATGAATCACCATCAAGATCTCCTCGGGCGACGACTCCTCTCCCCT
>JAIQEZ010000101.1 GCA_020073545.1 Terriglobia bacterium
CCACTTGTAATACGTCGCGCTGCTGATCCCCTGCTGCCGGCAAATCTCCGCCGTCTTCATCCCTGCTTCGGCCTGCTTCAAAACTCCAATAATCTGCTCCTCCGTGAACCGGCTCTGTCTCATCTCCTGTCCTCCTTCGGGCTTTTATACCCTGGGAGAACTCTCTTTTACACTGGTACAGTTTTCGGGGGGCAGGTCAGCATGGGCCTTTGTCCAGTGCGCGACGAACGCGCCGCGTGGCCCGGTCCACGCGCAGTCCGGGCAGCCTTCGACCCCCGCGTATCACGCCTCCCGCCGCGCGAGGTGCGCGCGGCCGTGGGCATAATAGTCCTTGATCGGGACCTGCTGCTTGCACGTCTCGCACGTCCAGCAGCCCGCCGGGGGCGCGATGGCCTCCACGGGCGCCGCCGTCTCCCGGACGCTCACGACGAGCTCGGTGTTCGCGTTGACGGGGACGATCTCCGGCACGGCCCCGGCGGTCGCGGACGGCTCGATCGGTTCCACCATGGGCAGCAGAACTTGGCCATTCCTACACAAGGATCGCGCCAGCCGCTGGGTGCCACTCTTCTTGGTAACGTGTCGAGGTCTCTTCACGGCGGCTCTCCTTTCTGAAAGATTACCCCAACCTGATTCTCTCCGAGTCGGGGCGGGGAATTGTCACCCCACGGCTAACGGGATCTGAGAAACCTTCGATCTTCTTCACTGGCAGTTCTGGTGGGGGGAGGGGGTGGGGGCCGGGTACGTTATGAGTTATTAGTACTACAATTACTTGCGAAGCGGCAGTGCCTCCGCTAGTCTATCTACGGTTCCTTGTGTCTGTGTGTCATTGTGGGCCTGGGGTGAGGGTTACGGGTGGGGGAGCCTGAGCCTGCCCATGAGTGCGCTTTGCAGGCGCAGGCATGGCGAGTCGACCTCTCAAATTGCTCAGAAACTTCGGGAAGCCAGGGTACATCAAGCCTTGTAGTACGAGATCGGAGCCTGTGTCATGGTGTCCAAAGACCGATCCGCCGGACTAGAGGCAGGGGCGCCGGATCGAGAGTATTTCCTCGCCTACGCGTGTCTGGTGCTCGGTTTTGCCTGCATTATTACCGGCTACCTTGATCCTGCAGTTCTTGGGAAGCATGTTAGCCTTGGCCGGCTGCTGATTTTCGCATACTTCACGTACGGCCTATTGAATCTGACAATTATCCTGGTACGGAGGCATTACGAGTTGATGTGGCGGTTGTGTTCGCATGCCACGGGCATAATCTTAGCGTCCCTCATTATTACGTTTACAGGCGGAGCCCACAGCCCATTTCTCACACTTTATTTCTTTGCACTCCTGGCTGCAGCAAGTCGCTGGGGTGTCATGGGAACCATTCCGACGGCCTGCGCGTGCATGTTTTTTTTGTTGTTAGATTCGATTGCCCCTTCCTCTGCCCCTTCCTCATGGTCGGATCGCATGCGGCACTTGACTAATGGAAGCACTTACTTTAATGGGATCATGGCCTTGCTGGTCTTGTCCGCATACTTCCTCGGTTTGCTGATGCAAAGGGAGAAGAAACGTTATACTGACGCAGTGGTCATCACTCGGCTCATCAGAAGGGCGCTTCCTGAACCAAGCTTAAGAGCGAGCATAGCGATCATTCTGCAGTCACTGCGCGAACACTTTGACGCCGACCAGGTACGGTTGGTGATACAGGAGATAAGGGGTGAGCAGGCTTTTGCATGGGAAGCACGGCGCCCCATAGGAAAAAGCGCAAACGGAGTTCAGTCCTGGAAGCTCATAGGCTCAGCGCGACAGGCATGCTTTGCTGCACCACCGGAAAGAATCCGGCGCATGCTCGGATTGCCCTGTGTTGGAGGGGATGACAGGCTTGACACCGCAGTCTTGGCGAGGCAGAAGGGCGAATCGCCAGGCGCCTGGGCTTCGGTGCTTTCGTGGTTTTTTGCCCCCACCCAATACTACGACGAGCTCTACGACATGCGGATTGTGAGTGAGCACCACTGGCACTTTGGGGGCTTTTGCTCGCTGCTCGCCACCTCGTTCTCCTTTGGGGGAAAATGGCTTGGGCGCCTTACGGTTTACGCCCCTCACAAGGGACGGGACCGAAGAGGTAATGCCCGGTTCCTTGCGGCTTTAGTCCGGGAAGTCGGCCCCGCCGTGTACAATAAATACCTCGTGGGGCGCCTGCGTTCCCGGGTACAGGCCATGGAGCGGACGCGCCTAGCACAGGAGCTTCACGACGGGGTTATTCAGTCGCTGATGGGGATGGAAATGCAGATTGATGTCTTGGGACGAACCCCACAGGCTTCCTGCGCCCCCGCATATCCCATTCTGGAGTTGCGTCGCCTGCAAGAGATTCTTCACAACGAGATCGCGGAGTTGCGGGAAGCCATGCAACGAGTAAAGCCGCTTGAGGTTGAGCCCGGCCGCCTTTTGGACTACATGGAGGGGACGGTGGATAGGTTTCGGCGCGACCTGGGCATTTCCGCCAGTTTTGTCGCGGAATCCCAGGAGGTTTCCTTGCCTCCGCGGATTTGCACTGAACTGGTTCGCATCGTACAAGAGGCGTTGGCGAATGTCCGAAAGCACAGCGGAGCCCACAACGTGCTAGTGCGCTTTGGCCGGGAGAATGGGCACTGGAAGCTGTGCGTAGAGGATGATGGCCAGGGGTTCGGGTTTACAGGCCGTTGGTCGTCCGCAGACCTCGAGGCTCCGTCCAAATGTCCTTTGGTTATCAAAGAACGTGTGCGCTCGATTGGCGGCGAACTCATGATAGAATCGGTACCAGGATCTGGTACACGATTAGAGATATTAGTCCCGTTGAGCGCCAATGGATGAGTCCGCTGCCGCTATTGATATTGTCATTTCAGACGACCATCCCATATTTCGGGAGGGTTTGCGGAAGCTGCTGGAAGCTGAACCGGGGATGCGCGTCGTCGGCGAAGCTGCGGATGGTGAAGAAACTGTAAAGCTGGTGAGCGAGCTCAAGCCGAAGATCCTCCTGCTGGATATCTCGATGCCCAGGGTAACAGGCCTCGAGGCCCTTCGGGAGCTGAGCAAGCTGGGGACTAAGACCCATATCATCGTACTGACCGCGGCCATCGAAAAGGAGCAGGTCGTTGAGGTACTGCAATTGGGGGTTCATGGCATCGTCCTGAAGCACTCGACACTACAACTTCTTCTCAAGAGTATTCGTTGCGTGAGCGGTGGCCAGTATTGGGTTGGCCAAGAAAGTGTTTCAGACCTAATCCAGGCGCTTCGCCGGATGACGCCTCAAAGCCGCACTTCAGAAGCCAGCCGAGACTTCGGCCTGACCGCCCGCGAGGTGCAGGTCATTGCACTCATCGTTGCCGGGTATACGAACAAGGATCTCGCCCAGCAGCTCGGCATCAGTGAGCACACTGCCAAGCACCACCTTACCAACATTTTTGACAAGCTGGGAGTCTCTAACCGTTTGGAACTGGTACTTTTCGCCATTGATCATCACTTGATCAGCCAGGATTAGTCCTGCTTTCTAGCCTACCTACCCTACTCCCTGACAATGCCGTGGTGGGGATCTGCCGTGAAATGGCACCATAGGGTGCCGGTTGGGCACCCTACGTTCGTGCCATTCCGATAGAACCAGCGGGCCATTGTCAAACTCTGCCGACCAGCTAAAATGATGCCTGTAGCGTGAGTAATCTAAGATCTCTTTAAGGGAATTCAACCTGGGTTGAATCGAGCCATGTTAGGTGCGAGGGGCGGTGTGTCATTGGCAGGCAAGGTACGGGCCCAGCGCTTTAAACTCCATATCCCGCTGCGTTATCGAGTAAACCGTGAGAGCGAGTGGCGCAAGGGCGTTACGACAAACATCAGCTGTTCGGGAATGCTGTTTCGAGGTGAGGATTTGGCCGAGCCAGGTACCCCCATCGAAATAAGATTGGTACTACCCAGTGAAATGACGAAGCAGAGGGCTGCCGAGGTGGTGTGCCGCGGTACGGTCATGCGAACAGAGCGGCCCGGAAGCAATAGTGATGCTCCCATTGTCGCGACCAGGATTTCCTATTACCGGTTTGTTCGGCCATAGGATCTACGCCGGATGTGCCGTTGGACACGTGAAAGAGATGGAAGCCGAAATCGTTGCAGGTAAACCCGTGGCCAGAAATCAGGTCTCGCCGATGTGACGAGGGGCGGAGGTTGGCGGCCCCGCTGCGAAGCGCTCGTGATCTTGGGCGACGCCGGTAGAGGCGGTTTCAGACGTTTCTTCCTCGAAGAACTGAATATAAGGCTTACAGGATGGTCGAGCCTGTAAGTCAAAGGGCGGAGCTACATATCCTCTTGGAACACGGGTTCCGACTATTGAGCTGCTGCCGCATAAGAGAAACCGTTCACGCACCTGTGGGGTGCCCACTCATCCATTTGCCCATACCCAGCTGCGTCGCCGGGAAAGCTAATATCCAGCTAGACGCGTCCGACGGCTCGATGCTAGGATTAGACAAGCGGCGCGCGCTGGGATATCCAGGGGGGGCACAAAGGGACTTTAGGTTCCTCGGCCAATGAGATGTCCGTGAGAATCGCACCGAAAGTCCCAACCCGTGCAAAACGCTTCCCGCTGCACTTCCCGGTCTATTACCGGGAACCGAACAGCCCGATATGGTTCGAGGGGAGGACGGAGAATATCAGCCACACCGGCATGCTGTTTCGCTGCTCCTGTCCTTTGCGGTTGGAAACCGTGATCGAGCTGAGGCTCAAGCTTGCTGAAGGCATAGGCGATGACCGTCCTGCTGAGGTTCTCTGCAAGGGCACGGTAGTACGTGTTGAGCGAGGGCGCGTTTTACCCTCTCCGACCGCCCTTGCCGTCGCGATACAGCGTCATCGCATTGTTCGTAGTCAGTCATCTCCCGGGGATCTGGCGCGGTGCGCCTGAAGATGATGAGGATCGACGGGGAGATGGGCGTTGGGGGCAAGGCCGACCGGAAGCAAGCGAGCTGTCAAGTGCCGTTTATGGCTCGTCGGTCTTCTGCTTTTGCATGCGGGAACGAGTTTTGCTAAGATGAAAGGTGGGGCTTGATGCCAATCGAAGAGAGGATCACGGATTTTGCCGCAAGCCGTTGGGCTTCCGTCTGGCATGCGCTTTACACTCGCCATCAGTACGAAAAAATCGTTGCCCAGGCCCTGTCGGGTAAGGGATTCGAAATATTCCTGCCACAATATCATACTGTCCATCGTTGGAAGGACCGTCGCAAGGAACTCCTGCTACCGCTTTTCCCCAATTACGTGTTCATTCGAGGCGGCCTCGACCGAATGTTGAACATCCTTACGACGCCAGGCGTTCACTCCCTTGTGGCCTGGGGAGGGCGGCCAGCGGATATACCACAAGAACAAATCGATGTGGTGCGCCGTTTGGTCGAAAGTTCATTGCGGATTGAGCCTCACCCCTTTCTTAAATGCGGGGACTGGGTGCGGATCAAGTCTGGGCCCCTGGAAGGAATTCAAGGCATATTAGTTCGCAAAAAGAGTGCTTTTCGATTGGTTCTTTCGGTGGAAATGCTCGCAAAATCTGCCTCCGTCGAAGTGGACATAAGTGTGGTTGAGCGCGTCCGTGGCGCTGAAGAACACCGAACGGACACGCTAGGAATCGATAGGGGCGTTGCATTTGCAGAGCCCGTTCGGCCTTACGTACCTTAAGGGTTAGGTACCCTGAGATGGCATCGAATCCTCTGCGGCGACCCAGCAGTTCGATATCAATCTTGAGAGGGCGCTGAAGGACATGCGGGGTTACAGAGAAAGTAGAGAACTATTGGACTCGGTTCGCCGTCTCCTTGCGCGAGATCCCACTTGGATCGCGCACGTAATCAACCCAGCGACCGTTGATTCGAAAATCTGCCTGCCCGCGAATAGACGCCTCCGTTCAAACTATGCTTTTGATCAGATGAACGCGGACCAGAGAAAGCAAAAAGACATGACGTGGACTCTTAGGGTCAGTACCTGCTTTACCCAACTTGCGCTGTTGGCTTGTCTTTCATTGGCTGGCAACGTCGCTTTAGGATCAGGGTTCGGGAAAGCGGTCGGACCCCAGGACGCCGAAAAGCCCAGTCCGGTTGGGCAAGCTGGCAAGAAAGCGGACGATCAGCCCAACGCTCCCAGCCCCAAGCAGGTCACTGATGACTACGTCATCGGACCCTCTGACGTCTTGGCGATCAATGTTTGGAAGGATGCGGAGCTTACCCGGACCGTCCCTGTGCGTCCTGATGGCAAGATATCCCTCCCGCTGATCGGAGAGTTGCAGGTAAGTGGTTTGACGGCTCGCAACGTGCAGCGCATCGTGGCAGAGAGGCTAAGAGAGTACATCTCCGACCCGGAAGTAACCGTGATTGTACAACAGGTGAAGAGTCGAACTTACGTCATTGTCGGCAAAGTCACACACCCTGGGTCGTATGAATTAGGAAAACCGACGACCATTCTGGAGGCTATCGCCGTCGCCGGCGGCTTTTTGGATTTCGCCAAGCCAAGCAAGGCTTACGTTATAAGGCGCGCGGCCGACGGTTCTACCGAGAGGCTTCCCTTCGATTACAAGAAAGTGATTGACGGCCGTAATCCCGAGCAGAACGTGGATCTCAAGAGTGGCGACACGATTGTTGTTCCATGAGAGGGAAGTTGCGTTCCTCCATTTCCATCATTAGCCTTGTGACGTTGTTGTCCGTCGGCCCTGGAGCTCGGACAGCTTCGCCAGCCGCGCCGGCCCCAGCCCAGGTGGCTGTGTCTGGCAGCGGCGGGCAAACGTCGCTTCGGCACGCGGGAAAAGCTGGGCCTGTGAACCTGCTTTCCTTCACTTTGCACAGCCGGGCCATCTACGACGACAACGGCTTCTCAACAAATCAGCCCAGGCTCGGGGACAAGGTGTTTTCGTTCAGCCCGAACAGGGCATTGTCTAACGGGAGCAACCCTCGAAGGAGCCTTCTCGATTACGCACCCTCTTCGCTGGCTTTCCCGCAATTCGACCAATACAACGGACTCAATCACGGCCTCGACCTGCGTTCAAGTTACGGGTTGGGCACTCACTCCAGGTTGAGTCTACGTGACACTCTTGGTTATCAGCTCGATGGGTTCGAGCCCCTCGCTGGGGAGCAGATTGTGTCCGGGCCCAGGTTGCCGACGGGCTTCGACCGGACGGGTCTGACCCCTGCGGCAAGGCAGGGGGCGGTCCCCACCGAGTTGGATGCGACTCATTCAAGGGCCGATGAATTCACGTTCGCCAATACTGCCGACCAGAAGGGAAGAAACGCCAAGCGCGACAAAGTCCTCCTTATCGCTCTGTGCTTGGCCGTCCACGGCGCAGTAACGTGGGACGCGCAAACTACGAATCACTTCTTCCGCCATCACCCAGACGGCTTCAGGCCAGCTGAGGCAGATCCGTTATTGCGCCCCTTTGCGGGGAAAGCGCTCATGTATCCGATGGCGAACCTGTTTTTTGCGGCTCCGGTCGATTTGTTGCTGTTCAAGACGCGGCACGACCCGATGCGGATCCGCTTGCTTGTCCGTGCGGCAGCAATTGCCTGGGCGGGGCTGGAAGTGCAGCAGGCAATTGTGAATATGCGGAACGAACACATTAGGCTAGCTCCCGCGACCGGACCTGCCAGAATCAGCGCCAAAACGCCGTGACAAATGCGCTGCGTGATTTGCGGAAACGATGAGGAAAGCAGTAGAATCAACGAGCGTTGTAAGGGAAGCAAAACGGAGAGTGGCCGGTCAACCGCCCCAGCCATGGGCTTTGACGCCAAGGTTGCTGCATACGGTGGCCGCGGATTTTCAGGAGGAGGTAGAGTTCATTGCCCGAAAAAGTCGAAGATCTTGAGGTAACCATAGGCAAACTTCTCAAGGTGGCCATCAGACGGCGCTGGTGGTTGCTCGCGCCTGCCTTTGTCATTGGCGTGGGTGCTTGCGTCGCGGCGATGTACCTCCCTAACCGCTACAAGTCCGAGGCTACGATTCTTGTGGAACGCCAACGGGTACCTGAACGCTACGTTACTCCCAACGCGACCTACGACATTAGGGAGACGCTGTTGGTCATGACCGAGGCGATTCTCTCGCGCACTCGATTGCTCCAGATTATCGATGAGTTTGGTCTTTATCGGGAACAGAGGAAGCGCCAGTCTCCACAAGAAGTAGTTGATTTGATGCGGCCTAATATCACCATAGAGCCCATGGGAAAAGGCCCCCAGAGCAGAGACCTGGACGCCTTTAAGGTTTCCTTCACGGGCCCTGATCCGCACTTGGCTCAACAGGTTACCAGCAGGCTCACGACACTCTTCATCGAGGAAAACCTGAGGTCTCGAGAGGAGCAATCAGCGGGGACGACCAGTTTCTTGGGTGACCAGCTTGAGACTGCTGCTGCAGACCTGAAGCGACAGGGGGGCCGTGTTCGGGATTTCAAGATGCGTTATCTCGGCGAACTGCCCGAGCAGCAACAGGGAAACCTGGAAATCCTCACCGGCTTACACATGCAACTTCAAAACACCATGAGCGCTCTGGGTCGTGCACGCGAGCAGCAGGTCTATCTGGAATCTCTACTTTCCCAGTACCAAGACATCAGTCATGCAGCGGCGCCTGCGTCGGGGACGACGGGGGCAAGTCCGGCCGAAACCATAAGGGCGGAGTTGACTCGGCTGAGGAATCAAAGAGCCGATCTATTGGCGCGCTATACGGATAGGTACCCAGACGTTGTGAAACTTGATGAACAAATCAAGCAATCGGAGGCCCTGCTGGCAGTAGTGACGAAAGCGGCGGAGAGCGCGACCAGTGGCGCCGGCCCGGGGAAATCCAACTCGCCCGATTCCGTGGCGAGGGAAGCAACCATGGCTCAAGTCAAAAGCCAGCTTGAAGCAAACCGTTTGGAAGTCCAGAATCTCATGGCGGACCAAAAGCAATTAGAATCGCGAATTGAGGATTATCAGCGCCGCCTCAATATGACTCCTGTTCGCGAGCAAGAACTCGCGGATAAGCTTCGCGACTACAACTTGTCAAAACAAAACTATGACGACTTGTTAAGCAAGAAGACGCAATCAGAGTTGGCAACCAGCTTGGAAAGACACCAGCAGGGTCAGCAATTCCGCATCATAGACCCGCCCAGCCTGCCGACGAAGCCCTCCAATCCCGACCACGTGCAAATCAGCTTGGGGGGACTCGTGGTGGGTATCGCGGTTGGAGTGGCCTTGGCTTTCCTGGCTGAGGTCAGAGACCACTCGCTTCGCGATGAAAAGGAGCTGAGCCAGTTCTTTGCCTTTCCCTTGATGGTTGGACTGCCGATGCTGTTGAGCAAGGTTGAAGAACGGAAGCGTTCGCGGGCAGAAGTACTCGAATGGTTTGTCGGGGCTACCTTGTGCCTGCTTATCTTCGCCACTGAATTCTATGTTTATCGGCGGGGCTAGAAGAGAGCGCGGGACCCACCACGGGAATTCCGCGACTCGGAGACGAATGGGAGTTGATGACCGTCATGTCTAATGATGTGTTCAAGCCGGAGACAGAGAAAGACGACGTACCCCCCGCTTCCACGGAAGAGTTTCTCGAGGCACTGGAGAGGGCTGACGTGTATCCGGCAGTCTCAACGGAAGGTACGCCGCTCCCCCTGGAGTGTCGTCTTGTCGTGCACACCGATCCGAGGAGTGCTGGTGCCGATAGATTCAGATTGGTGCAGATACGGCTCAGAAGCATGCAGGCTTCGAGGAAGTTGCAGAGCCTCCTCATTACCAGCCCTCTGCCAGAGGACGGGAAGAGCACGGTCGCTTTGAATCTGGCCACAGGTTTGTCCGATAACGGAAAGTGCCCAGTGCTCTTGCTCGAGGCCGACGTGCATCGGCCAACCCTCCTCAAGAAATTGGGTCTCGAGCCATGGCCTGGGCTGACGGAATGTTTCAAAAGCAAGAGTGACCCGATGCGGGCCATCCGGCGGATCGATCCCCTGGGTTTCTATCTGTTGCCGGCAGGGCAGCCGGCGGAGGATGGCAGCAGTCTTCTCCAGTCTGACTTCACCGCTCAATTGATTAAGAATCTTTCTTCGAGCTCCTTCAGTTGGATCCTGATCGATTCACCTCCCACGACCCCCATTGCTGACATCCTTGTCCTGAGGGCACAAGCCGATGCCACTTTGCTAGTAGCTCGCGCACGACAAACCCCGCGCGAGGCTATAGAGGAATCGACCCAGAATTTGGGGCGCGGGCACATCCTCGGAATCGTTCTCAACGGCGTAGATGGGCTCGAACGCGCCTACTCCAAATACTATGGATACGGAAATTCCTCCGATGGTCGCATGAGGGGCGTGATGTCTAGGGTCGGTGCTGGCGTAAAGCGGATAAGGTCTAAGGTCGATCCTCGCGTAAAGCAGATAATATCTAAGGTTGATCCGTGCGTACAACAGATAATATCTAAGGTCAAGGAGGGCCTGGGACGAGGAGCAGATGGAGAGTGAACTCACCCGTCCCATCGCGGTGCTCTGGTGGGCCTTATGCCTTGCATGGGCGGCCTTGATTTTTTACCTTTCGACCCAAGCATTCGCCCCCAATATGTCGCGAGCGTTGCTGGCCTGGACATTCAATTTTCTTCAGCTACCCGTCTCGTGGGGTACATTCGGTCTTCTTCATGCCTTTCTCCGCGGGCTCGCCCACTTGATTGAATATGCTATCTTCGCGCTTCTTCTTTACGGTCTTCCCGGCGAAAAGAGCCGAGGGCTTTGGCGGCCACGGCGGGCGATATTCTGTGTTGTGGTAGCGACCGTCTATTCCCTGGCCGATGAGTTCCACCAGTTGTTTGTTCCCGGAAGACATGCTTCGCTCCTTGATTGCGGATTCGACGTAATCGGTGCCGCGCTGGCGATGCTGGTCCCTTACGCCCAGGAACAGATGTCCTTCCTTAAGTCGAACAGCGCGTTCTCCAAGGGTTAGTGCCACATGGAAGACGAAATCGCATCATGAACCAAGGCTTGAGGACCGGGACCACCGCGGCTTATCGATCGTGTACGCCGTGGCGCTTGCCACAGAACAGCATGACCAGCAGAGAGAGCCTTTCTCGCTCACTGTGGCGACTTGAATACATGCGTGACATGAGAAGAAGAAATCTCTACTTTGCTCTTGCCATGGTTGTATCGGGGGAGTATACTCCCCCCCGCTGGGAAGTTTGGCGTGCTTTTCATTTCACAGTGACATTTACCCTTACACCGGCGTGATACCTCTGCTGAGCGCGGGTTTCATCTATCTGGAGAGAAAGAGAATATTCTGTAATGTTGAATATGGCTCTGGCTCCGGAGGAGCCTTAATCTTACCTGCGCTCGCACTCGTTAGGTGGAGCAAAAAGCAATCGGGCTGGCTGAGCCCGAATGAATCCCTCTCACTCATTACTTTGTCTATCGTTGCACTGTGGATGGGGCTGTTTGTGTTGTGCGGTGGCGTAGAGGCTTTTCAAGCTGCAACTTTCCAGATGCTGTTGCTCCCTTGGATGGTCGCCCGCCCGCCGTTCTTGTTAGGCCGAGCCCTCCGCATCCTTCGAAGTGGCTCTGCGCAGGCGGCGAGGGTATTCTGTCGATGGGCCGGCGATCCAGCTTTTCGGGTGGGTCTTTCGGTTCTGACTTTTCTCGTTGCGTCGCTGCGTCAATCGGACAGACTCGCACAAAAAGGATGCGACGGGTAATCGAAGGAGGTTCCCGGGACCGGAAATACAGCCATGCCCAACCCTCGACTCGACCGGGCGCCGGAAGGTCCGACACGCGCTGAGCGTTTTGCGATTCGCATTCCTGTCCGCTACCGCGAACCACGCAGTTCGAAGTGGTTTGAGGGAAGGACGGAAAACATCAGCTATTCGGGAGTTCTGTTTCGCACCGAATTCCCCTTGCGGCCAAAAACCACAGTCGAGATGAGGATTGAACTTCCGGTGGCAGTCCTCGGGGAAGCTCCGGGGGAGATTGTTTGTAAGGGAGCGGTTGTTCGCATCGAAGAAAGTCCCATCTCGGGTATTCCGCCGGCCCTTGCGGTTGCGCTTCGTGGTTACCGCATGGCACGGGGGGGACCAGTTCACTGATGCCGCTATGGCAGGAAAAGCTTTCCCTGGTTGGTGAGTGGGAAGAAAACGGGCTCACCACTCTCAAGATACGGAACGTTATAAGAAACGCAAGGAGTATGTTGACAAACCCCCCAGTGACTGTCATCCTGCGGCAAGCCAAGAATAACGACGTCGGCGTTTGTGGCGGAGAGATCGCAAGACTCGGTCCCAACCTATCGGGGAAACCGACGACAGTAGTGGGGCCACTTACCCGTGAGGGTCGCCTTCAGTAGTTCGCCAGAAGGGACAGGGAAGAAGTTCCAAGGCGTAGCGACGCAAGAACCTTCTGCCCCTTAACTACAAGCAGGTAATTAAGGATCGCAACAGGAGCCAGGACGTGGACCTCAAGATTGGTCGACACGAGGGTTGTTCCTTGAGAGAGAAGTTGCGGACATTCATTTTCTTCGTCAGCTTCGTGGCGTTGCTGCCCGTCGGTCTTGGGGCGCAAACAGTTTCGCCCGCCGCGCAGGTCCCAGCCCCCGCGGCTGTGTATGGCGGCGGCGGGCAGACCCCACTTCGGTATGCGGGAGAGACTCCGCCTGTTAACCAGCTCATGCTTAGCGTGGGTGTCTCGACTTTTTACGACGACAACGTCCCCCAGCAGAATTCCATACGGGTCGGCGATGAGGCTGTTTCCCTTACTTCGCAGCTCGTCCTCTTCAGGCAAAGTGAGCGGCTGAAGCTCGATTTTAGTTACACGCCCTTTGGCCTCTTGTATCGACAGAAAGACCAGTACGACAGCCTTAATCATAATGTTGGCTTGAGCGCGATTGTCCGGCTGAGTCCGCGAGTCAATTTGGGTTTGCACGAGGCCTTCAGTTATCAAAACGGAATCTTTCAATCTCTCACTGGCCAACCGATTTCCTCAGGGCTCGGCCCGCCCACTGCCCTGAATCAGACGATTCTCCCATATGTGACCAGAACGTTGTCGAACGCAAGTGGACTGGATCTCACCTATGTGAAGAGCGGACGGACGTCTCTGACATTTTCCAGCGGCTTTGACCGGCGGCAGTTCGGGAACCAAGGGCTAGCGGGCCAGCAGTTGTATAACAGTTGGGGAGTGAATGGCGGGTTGCAGTATAAATACCGTATTACCGAGCATACAAATCTAGGTCTTGTCTTGGTTCATCAAGATTCTACCTTCAGGGGAGGCGGGGTCTTTGGCAACAGCCTGCGCTTTCAGAGTGAAAGCACGCTTGTCTCCATCGGGTCACGCTTGTCCCCGACTGTCACGGTGACCATTTTCGGTGGGCCGCAATACATCCGCATACTGGGTCAGCCCGCAGCAGCGGCCGGGGTCACAGGGCAGTTTCAAGGCGCCGGGGGTGGAAATGTTACTGTGCAAGTTCAGCAGACTGCGCTGTCGTTCTCGGTGCAAAGAACTGTTTCCGATGGCGGTGGGGTGTATACCCTGGTGAAAAGCACGTCTGTGGATTTTGGCGTGCGGCGGCAATTGATAGGTCGATGGGAAGCCGCCATGCACATCGGCGCTGCGCGTGCGAATACGTCTCTCTTTCAACTGGCCAGTGGAACGACTGATGCCTTGATCGGAGGAGTTCGTCTGGATCGCCCCTTATCGGGGGGCGCGACGTTGCATGCTTCTTACGAAACTGGGCATGAGACGAGCAGCGGCGCTTTGCCGTTTCTGGCGGATTTCGACCGCAACCGGGTGGCGATTGGTATCGACTACCGATTCAAAGCAATTCCACTGGGGCGGTAGCTATGCGACCGGACTTGAAGCTGGGCGACAGCGAAAGAAACGGTTCTTGAGGTCTCAGGTTGTCGGCGTGCCCGAGGGCTTTTGGGCGCCCTGCATTACCCCCCTTCGTTGATCTAACTTTCAATTGAAGCGTGCATCTTCTGCTCAGGGAGTCCCTGCAGTGGGGACTTCATCCCAGGCCACTCGATCTCGCTAAACCAGCGACGTAGGATAGATATGAGGGTTACGGAAATGCTCACCTTGAAAAGACCACGGAAGGCGAAACCGGACAGCAGGTCACCGTTGAACCCTTCCCATGGGTACGTAGGCCGTGCAAAGGACGGCAGTCTTATGTTGATGTCAGCAGAGCTGTTTAGGAAGGTCCTGTCTCTAGAGAGAAAAAGGAGTGAACGTTCTCGCCAGCGATTCGTGCTCATGCTCGTGCATGCCGGTGAGCTTCTTCGGGCCGAGCGGGGGGAGACAGTTCTCGGCGGCATAATAAGGGCGCTTTCTACCTCGACTAGGGAAACGGATCTACACGGCTGGTACCACAATGGCTTGGTGGTCGGTGTCGTCTGCACAGAAATTGGTGCGGCGGACATAACCTCCGTACTTAGTGCCTTGCATTCCAAAGTATGCGCCGCCTTGCGGAGCAACCTCAACTTGCAGCAGATGAATGTGATTCAGATCTCTTTCCATGTGTTCCCCGATGATTTGAACCTCCAAAGTGGCGGTCATCTCGCGGACATCAGCCTTTATCCCGATTTACAGCCACAGGACAGCGCGGCGAAGGCCTCCCGACTGATCAAGAGAACGATAGATGTTACCGGGAGCCTGATCGCTTTGATCCTGCTTTCCCCCCTGTTCTGCGCTATTGCTGTCGCGATCAAGTTTACGTCGAAAGGGCCAATCCTCTTCAAACAGGTAAGAGTGGGACAGTATGGGGTTAAGTTCACGTTCCTGAAGTTCAGATCGATGTATTTCCAGAGCAATCCGAAGATTCATCAGGACTACGTCAGGCGGCTTATTTCTGGGAAGGAAGATTGCCAGCGGTCGGACAACAATGGAGGCGTCTACAAAATCCAGAACGATCCCCGGGTTACAGCGATCGGAAGATTGCTCCGGAAGACCAGTCTGGACGAACTTCCTCAATTTTTCAACGTGCTAAAGGGTGAGATGTCTCTGGTGGGGCCGCGCCCCCCTATTCCTTACGAGGTTGACGCCTACGAGATATGGCACCGCCGCCGCATCTTGGAGGTGAAGCCTGGGATCACGGGCCTATGGCAAGTGGAGGGACGAAGCAGGATTAAGTTTGACGAAATGGTTCGCCTGGATCTCAGATACGCCCAGACATGGTCTCCCTGGCTGGACATCAAGATCCTCTTGCGAACGCCCCAGGCTGTCTTGAGGGGAAACGGCGCCTATTAACAATGGCGTTTGAAACTGCAGTGCTTCTGTACTGAAATAACCACAAGGCGGTATGTTGCCAGCACCTAGGTTCCTGATCATGCGTACGGCCTTCGTCCGGCCGGTCGCCATCACCTATCAGCAGTCGGGGTCGAGCAATCGCGGCGCAAGACATCCTTTGTAGTCGCTTCCTTCCCTCTTCTTCTTTGATCGTGCGAAACCAGTCGCGATATTGGCCCGGTGGGAGAAACTATGATACGAATCGGTGTTATTGGTTACGGTTACTGGGGTCCTCATCTAGTCAGAAACTTTCACAACCTGGAAGGCTGCGAAGTCACCGTGGTCTGCGACAAGAACGGGGAAGCACTGCGACGCGCCAAACGAGCTTATCCAAGCGTGCAAGTAACTTCCGATATTGGCGAAGCCCTGTCTGCAACGAACGTTGACGCGATGGCCGTAGTCACACCGGTTTGGACGCATTTCGAATTGGCGAAGGCGGCGCTTGAAAATGGAAAGCACGTCTTCGTGGAAAAACCATTCACCTCCAATGCAGCGCAGGCAGAGCAGTTGATCGATCTGGCCGACAAAAAGAACCTGCAAATCATGGTGGACCACACCTTTCTTTTTACTGGCGCGGTGAGGAAAATCCGCCAACTGATCGATGATGGAGATCTGGGCAAGCTCTATTACTATGACTCGACCAGAGTGAATTTGGGTCTTTTCCAACATGACGTCAATGTCATTTGGGATCTGGCGCCTCACGATCTCTCCATCATGGACCACCTGATCAAGGGCAAGCCGGAGACCGTGATTGCTACCGGTGAAAGGCACTTTAATGGCCTTGAGGACCTGGCGTATATCACCATCTATTTCCGGGACAGCATCATCGCCCACATTAATGTCAATTGGCTCTCTCCGGTCAAGGTGCGGACGACTCTGATCGGGGGGGAGAAGAAAATGGTGGTATGGAATGACCTGGACGCTGACGAGAAGGTCAAGGTTTACGACAAGGGCGTGGAGATGACAAACGGAAAGGGCGTCTACGAATTGCTGGTGAGTTACCGCTCCGGGGATATGTGGGCACCAAAAATCGACCAGACGGAGGCTTTGGGGGCAGAGACCAAGTACTTCGTCGACTGTATCTCAAGGAACGAGAGACCTTTTAACGATGGAATTGCGGGTCTCCGGGTCGTCAAGATGCTCGAGGCCGCCGACAAGTCATTGAAGGAGCGGGGAAAACCCATCAACCTATGAATACCTACCAATGTATCGCTCCCGACGTCAAGCTTGGCAAGAATATTAGGATGTCGAACTTCATCAACCTCTATGGATGTGAAATTGGCGACGAGACCAAGATCGGCGCATTCGTTGAGGTGCAGAAGAATGCGAAAATCGGCAAAAGATGCAAGATCTCCAGCCATACTTTTATCTGTGAGGGTGTGACAATCGAGGATTGCGTTTTCGTCGGCCACGGCGTAACATTCATCAACGACTCGTATCCACGGGCCGCAAACCCGGATGGCACTCTGCAGACTGAGCAGGACTGGAAGGTCGAACGGACCGTGGTGAAGATGGGGGCTTCGGTCGGCTCCGGCGCGACAATTCTTTCGAACGTCACGATCGGTGAAAACGCGATCGTTGGGGCAGGCGCGGTGGTGACAAAAGACGTGCCGGCCAACGCGATCGTGGCGGGGAATCCCGCGAAGTTCTTGCGTTCAATTTCCTCGGGGGTGGCAAAGTGACTGGGACAAACAAGATTCCGTTTCTCGACCTGGCAAGTGTGCATGCTGAACTTGAAGAAGAACTGGTTGAGGTCTTCAGGAATGCACTGAGATCGGCGGCCTTTATTGGGGGGCCGGCGGTGGAGCAGTTCGAGCACGAATTTGCAGAGTTCTGTGACACCAGGTTCTGCGTCGGTGTGGGTAGTGGCACGGACGCCTTGCGGTTCGCACTGATGGCTGCAGGAGTCGGCCTTGACGATGCCGTCGTCACTGTGCCAAATACCTTCATCGCCACAGCCGAGGCTATTTCTCAATGTGGCGCCCTGCCGCGATTCGTGGATGTGGACGAACGCACGTACAATATGGACGCGGGCAGGCTCGCTGATTATCTCGCGGACGGTTGCGTTCGGAACGACCGCAATGGCAAGCTTGTCGACAGACAGACGGGTAGGGGAGTGAAGGCTATCGTCCCGGTGCACCTCTATGGGCAGATGGCAGACATGGATCCAATTCTCGAGCTGGCGGAGAAGTACGACCTGCTGGTGATTGAAGATGGTTGTCAAGCGCACGGGGCGGAATATTCTGCGCGGCGCGACAACTGTTGGAAGAAAGCTGGCTCGATGGGAAGGGCGGCGGCTTTCAGCTTTTACCCCGGAAAGAACTTGGGGGCTTGTGGTGAGGCGGGGGCAGTCACAACCAACGATGCGGAGCTTGCCCAGAAGGTTCGGGTGTTGCGGGATCACGGTCAGGCCCGGAAATATTATCACGAGATGGAAGGATACAACGGCAGGTTGGATTCGATTCAAGCGGGCATCTTGCGAATCAAACTCCGACATCTCGCGGCGTGGAATGAGAAGCGTCGGGAATGCGCCAGTCGATATCAGGAGCTTCTGGGCTCGGTGCAGGAGGGAATAGTACTTCCCTACGCGCCTTCCTGGGCCAAGGCAGTTTACCATCTCTACGTGGTCCGCGTTCAGAACCGCGATCAACTTCAGAAGCACCTTGGCGACGCAGGCATCGGTACGGGAATTCATTATCCCATCCCCCTTCACCTGCAAAAAGCGTACCGGAACCTCGGCTACAGGAAGGGCGATTTCCCGGTGTCCGAAGGGGCGGCTGCCGAAGCCCTCTCGTTGCCCATGTACCCAGGGCTTGGATATGTGCAGCAGGAGCGAATTGTCCGGCAGGTGCTGGACTTCGTTTGCGGTGAGACCAGTGCGAGAACCTCTTCCGCGTCTTCAGTGCGCTTGACCACCCTAGCTGTCCAGGGCGGATAGTGCTTCGTTGCTCGCTCGCGTACCCGCGCAAGAATCTCGGAGCATGCAGAGAAACCGGGGCTGTTACCACGAACGGTCCGGAATCGAGTGAGAACGTAAGAATGCCCCGCCACCCCGGCCAACCCAGGAAATCTTACCACGACATCTCAAGGTTAGAACCGCCGCCTGGATGCTCTTCACGCAGGCAGCCTGTCGGCGCGCCATGCTGTTTGTTGATTCCACTTCGCCTGCAGAAGCCCTATGAGTGAGTACCTGAACACCGGGCCGGGGAAGTTCCCAGTTGCAGAAATCTGGGCGGAGCAGATGGTTTCATTGCCTATGTTCGCTCAGGAACAACGACCAAGCTCCACTCTACGAAGTACCCTCGATTTCGTTTCATGGGTCGCATCTGATTCGTGGTCTTGCCAAACAGGCGACAAAGGACCTACAAGCGCTACCTGAGGAGGGTCACGAAGTCGCTAAGCCTGCCGACTCCGGCAGGGTATAGATTGACGTGGACGGTATTCCGGGCCTCCCGTTTTGCCCAACTATCGAGGCCCTCGAGACGCGCGTTTGTTCAATTATTGCGAAGGCATGTGATGAATACCAGCTCTTTGGAGACACTTATGGCCCGGGTCGACTCAGTCGTGAAAGACCATGACGTGGAAGCAACGACTCGGAAGCTGTTGGCCTACTGTCGGGTGAGCAACTGGGCAGGTTACGAACCTTACGATGCTTCTGACAGCCGGATTTTTGCCGTCCTGCCATTTCTTAAAACCAGACTCCCTCGGCTGGTTCTCACGCAGGCTTTGAAGCGGTTTCCGATAAACACCCGGCCCCTGTTTCTCATTCGCAAAACTCAGAATCCAAAGGAAGGTAGTGGCGAACGCCGCGATCGTGCCGGCGGGGACCAACGGCGCCATCAGCGTCTACGCGCAGGGCCAGACCCAAGTGATTCTGGATATCAACGGCTATTTCGCGCCGGCGCCGGGCCCCACACCCACACCGATTCCGACGCCCACGCCCACACCGACTCCCACGCCCACTCCTACCCCGACTCCGACGCCCCCGCCAACGGGCCCATCGGTAGCCGTGGTTCTGACCACCGACGACCAGACCCAGCTCATGGCGGCGCAGCCGGCCGTCACCTTCGAGACCGGAAGCGGCGGCAGCAACGTGATCTTCGTGGACGAGACAGAGCAGTACCAGGAAGTGGAAGGCTTCGGAGCGTCATTCACCGACTCGGCGGCCTGGCTGCTCGAGCAGGTTGCGCAGCCATCCGCCCTGCCCGGCGCGATGGCGAATCTATTTACGCGCAACAACGGCGGCATCGGGATCAGCTTCATGCGCATTCCGATGGGCGCTTCCGACATCGCGCGCAACGACTATTCCTATGACGACCTGCCAGCAGGCCAGACCGATCCTACGCTTGCCCACTTCTCCGTCGCCCACGACCAGACCTACATCATTCCGCTGATCGTCGCGGCCAAGCATCTCAATCCGGCGATGAAGCTGATGGCGAATCCCTGGAGCCCGCCGGGCTGGATGAAGGACTCGGGCTCGATGATCGGCGGCTCGCTGCTGCCCTCCATGTACGCGCCTTTCGCGAACTACTTCGTCAAGTTCGTCCAGGCTTACACGGCAGCCGGTATTCCCATCGATTACATCTCGCTGCAGAACGAGCCCCTGTTCGTGCCCACCAACTATCCCGGCATGTTGATGGACGCGCCGACCCAAACCACCGTCCTGCGAGACTACGTGCTGCCAGCATTCAGTTCGAATAGCATCACTTCGCGGGTGCTGGTCTACGACCACAACTGGGACAACACAGACTATGCCACCACGGTGCTGACCGATCCCACGATCCAGGCTTCGGTACAGGTTGCCGGCACGGCGTGGCACGGATACGGCGGCCCGCCCGGAGCACAGACTACCCTTCAGAACAGGTTCCCCACCAAGGGTAACTGGCAAACCGAGCACTCGGGGGGCACCTGGATCGCCGACCAGGTGAAGACCGATTTCGAAGAGATCACGCACGTCATGCGGAACTGGGGCAAGGCCTACGTCAAGTGGAGCCTGGCGCTGAATGAGAGCCGTGGTCCGAATACCGGCGGCTGCAACACGTGTAGCCCGCTGGTGACCGTGAACAGCCAGTCGGGCGCCATCACGTACTTCATCGACTACTACACGCTTGGGCACTTCAGCAGATTCGTGCTGCCGGGTGCGACCCGCGTTTACTCGAGCAACGGCGCCGGGATCGTTACCGTGGCCTTCGTCAACCCCGACCAGTCGAAGGCGCTGGTGGCTTTCAACGACACACCGGCCAGCCAGACTTTCCAGGTGCAATGGGGAGCGTACTCGTTCCCGTACACGCTTGCCGCGCTGAGCGGGGCTACGTTCACCTGGAGCGGCACCCAGTACGGCGGCTATACGGTGAGCGCGGGGACCCGGATTCAGGTGTCCAGTTACAACAACAGTGCCGGGGCGCAGACCGAGTCTACCAGCGACACCGGCGGCGGCTATTACATGGGCTACGCCAGCGGCGGCGCGAACGCAGTCTACCAGCACGTGGACTTCGGCAGCGGATTCGGCGCCGTTTCCGCGCGCGTCGCCTGCGATCCGGCCAACGGCGGCAATTGCGGCGGAACCCTCGAGTTCCGTCTCGACAGCGTGACCGGCCCGCTGGCCGGCTCGGTAACCATCCCGGCGACCGGCGGATGGCAGGCCTGGCAGACAGCGCAGGGGACGGCGTCCGCCAGCGCGACCTGGGTGCACGATCTCTACATGGTGTTCAAAGCGCCCACCAGCGGCACCACCAGCCTGGGCAACGTGAACTGGTTCCAATTCCGTTAGCCACAGTGGGGCAGGACTCCAGTCCTGCGGCCGGCGTCCACGCCGGCCTCCGCATGCGGCGCGAGGCACCCCCATATGAGCAAGCGAATGGTCCGACCCTAAACTCCTGCGCAATCGCGCCGATAAACAGGGTCTGAGACCATCGTGGCGGCCCCTGACCAGTTCTCGAACTCGATCCCGTCGATCCCGCGGCTATGGATCACCCCTTCGGGACGGGACGGAGAGCCGCCGGAAACGGTCCTGATCCTCGCGGGCCAGGAGCCGAACCGCCGCGTCCTGAAGGGCGTGCTGCAAGCGGAGGGCTATCGGATCCTCGAGTGCTCCCGCGCGCTGGAGGCTTCGATCCTGCTCGAGAGAGAACGAGTGGACCTGATCGTCCTTGGCGACCTCACGCCCGAAGGAAGCGGCCTCGAGTTCTGCCGCGCCGTGAAGGCCGGCCGCGACACCCGTTTCATCCCGATCATTCTTGTGAGCAGCATTCAGGGGGAGGAATCGGAGATCGAGGGGATCGCTTCGGGCGCGGACGCGTTTCTGGTCGAGCCGCCACCCCCGGCCCTGATCCGGGCGCGGGTTCGCGCCATGCTGCGCCACAAGCAGGCCATCGATTCGCTCGACGAGGCGGATGCGGTGCTCATCGCTCTGGCCC
>JAIQEZ010000102.1 GCA_020073545.1 Terriglobia bacterium
GTTGCAATCCGTCATGCACAGTCGGATAGAGGTTCGTGGGGATTTGGAGAGGACGCTCCGCCCGCCCTCAGCGCACGCTCCCATTCACCAAGCACTGCGATGGGTTCGGAAGAACTTCTCAAAGCTGAGGAAGTGCGGGAACCCCGAATGTCCCCGCCCCTTCTTCGTGGCCGCCGGGAAACAGCGGTTCTGCTCCAAAGCCTGCGCCCACGTTGGCCAGAAGGCGAGCAAACGGCGCTCGTGGAGGAAGCACGGCCAAGAGTGGAGGCAGAAGCAGGCCAAGGGGAAGGGTGGTCCCGAGGCCCCCGTGTCGAACCCGGAACAGCCTTGAGCATTGGATGTCGCAAGGCCTGGCAGAGCCTCAAGTCGGCCCTGCGTAGCACGGGCGGGCAGCCAGTCTCCAGGACGCCTCTGGCTTCATTTGCCTATTTTGGGGTGGCCCTTGAGGGATTCCAAGTCCTCTCGTCTCGCTTTGTGAAAAGTAGGACGCCCCTACAGCCTCCTGCTTGCTGGCAGCGGGGTCCGTGCGTCGTGCTCCGAACCCAAAAACCAGTGGACAATGCGCCTACCTTGCAACCTTTCCGCCACTTCCCGCTCGCACCGGCAATGCTCCATCGCCTCAGTCGGTCCCCCGAACCTACTGTAGTTGCCCTTCATCTTTCTTGGGAGACCACGGACCTGTCCGCACCCTCCTAACAGCTTGTTGGTCCGTCACAAGCTGCTCCTACCTTTGAGGGTTGTATGTTGCACGCAGAATGAACTTCAGGCAGGCAAGAAAAAGGCGGCTGTCATTCCCGGTTCGGTCACGGGAGCATTGACGAGGTTACACGCGAACCTGTCAAGCCTTTGTCGGTTACTTGGGGTTTCACTCGCTAGAGTTTTTCTTGGCTTCGTCTGCATCAGTTGCGAATTTCGATTAACGTGCGGCTGCTAGAGTTTTGCCCCGTACAGCCTGCCACACTATTATTATATCACATCATTCTCCTTATAACAACAGTGCTCAATCGTATTATATAGGTGAGGGAAGAGCGACCGAGCAGAGCTAACGAGGGAGGAGAGCATGGCTGTAACCTTTTCCGAAAATGACATGACCGGACCCCAAACTCACGCAGAATCTGCACGAGTTGAGGGCGGATACGAGTCTCTTGACGTGAATAGCACTAAGAAAGCCTTTGAAGACCTGAACGGGGTTCTGGACAGGCTCGCCACCACCGTTGTCCAGACCCTGGACCAGATGGTTCCTTATTTGGCGAAAATGCAATCGCTGCTGAGCCAGCGTGGTGCCGACAGGAAGAAGGTCCTGCAACAGGCGGGGCTGCCTGGCTGGATGCACTGGGCGAAGGCTTATGCCAGCAAGCTGGACCGGTCCCTGCGAACCATCCAGGACCGCATAAAGCAGTTTCGGGAGACCCGGGCATGCGGGACTAGCAAAACTAAAAGCGGCAGCAATGGCGAGCGTGTCAGGCTGGACAGTCGCCAGCAAGGCGCACTGGTCAAGGCGCAATTGGCGGCGAACGACCTTGTGGCTGCCCTGGAAAATGATGGGGATTGGCAGACAGCCCTCGCCACATATAGGAAGGTTGCAGTGAGCCCGGAAAAGCTGGACAGCTTCGTGAATGCATTGAACCCGGAGCCCGACTGGAAGGGCATCTTGGCGGAGTTGGCAAATACGCTGGAGCGGTGCGGCGACAGGCTGCCCATCCCGGCAAGAAACGCCCTGCGCACGGTCCAAAAGCTGCTGGGAGGCAAGCCCGACCAGCAGCAGTTGCCTTCCGGAATAGCGAAGGCTGCCGTCACAAAGCAGAACCGTGTGCAGAAGCACAGAAGGGACGGCAGCACATGCTGCGCCCTTCCAGGGGAAGAAATGCCGAGCGAGGATGCCCGGAAGCCGCCAGCCTCGGCTAAGGTCACAGCATGTCTACCTGTCCGGGGTCCTGAAGAAGAGTGCGAACACGAGACGTTGGACGCCACACACGTCCAGCGACCCGCCCCGGCAGCGAAGGGACGGGAGAGCACCCCGCCCGAAAAGTCCGCCAATTACCGGCTCCGGAAGGCAAAGGCTCAGAGGGAGTATTACCGGAGGAAGAAGGAGGCGCAGCTTGCGGTCCGGGCAGCCACGCCAGCCGCCCCGCAGGAGGCTGGTCCCCAGGGCATGGCATGCCAGGACGCACCGCAGCCTGCCGCAACTCCAACACCGAAGCGAGGGACTAGCAAGGAAGCCCGGAAGCCGCCAGCGCCGGTTAAGACCAAAGTAGGTTCGCCTGCCCTGAGCCCTGAGGAAGAAGAGCGCAAACACGGGACGTTGGGCGCCGCCTCCAATCACCCTGGCCGCAGGCAAGGAGACTTTGTCCTGAAGGAGAACGGCATATGGGAGTGCGAACCCGAGCTGGGGATGGGTGAAGCCGAAGAGATCCTAAACGCCCAGCCTGGCGAGCAGCAGACGCCTCGCAGAAAACCGATGGAAACCGCCGCAAAGCCGTATCGGGTGAAGCCGCGCACCAAGCCGGGATTCAAGACGGACTACTTGATTGTCTGCGACGGAGACAAGCAGCCTTGCGAAGTCTTCGACACCGAAAGCGAAGCCAAGGCGGCCTGCGAGAGCTTGAACAAGTCGCTTGTTGCCAACATCGTGCCTCAGCACACCAACCCTCAATCAGCCGTACAGCCGGCGGCGTATTAGGGCTGTGCCGGAAGGGGCGGCACCAATGTGCCGCCCAGCGGCAATGGGACCGGAGGACCGGGAATTGTGATGCCACGAGGGCATGGGTCGGCGCACATACGAAGCGACCGGCAGCGTGGCTGGTCAGGTTGCGGAGCGGGTCAAGGCAAGAAGTTGCGACGCGAGGCTAATCGCGCCCTGAAAGGGAGTATTAGGTAATCTACGACCGCAAGCCCCAGCAGTGTGGGAAGACCCTGCGGGGCAATCCGGACTTTGAGGGGGTGCTGGACGACGCAGTCTTCGCCGCCTGGAACGCCCGCCTCGGGACCGTGTATGAGCTGGAGATTGGAGTTGCTAGCAACACAATACGGTGGCGACCCATGCCAGAAGCCGTTATTCGGACGACAGGAGGAACAGCCATGATCGAGGAAATCAGTCTTGTATGGAATGTCACAGACGTGAAAATCGTCCGACCCGACCTGAGCAAGCGACAGTGCAGCGAAATCCTCCAAGCTGTCGAGACGAACCATGACGCGACTTTGGGCGTGAATTGGGACACCCTTGAATATTGGGCGGAGGATTTGTATCCCCTCGCCAAACTTCAGCGGGCACGGCTCGAAAAATGGAAGGCTGATGATGAGCGGGATTGGGAGACCCACATCGGCGACAGCTTCCGCACCCTGGATAAAATCTGGAAAAAGTCGGGGCTAAAAATCTCTGGGTAACTGACTTTCCGATGCGAGGGGAAAACGGAAAAGTATGTCGCAACCTTCGAGAGAAAGACCACTCTGGAGGAAATCGCCATGGTGACCATCGAGGCAGATGACCTCCTCGCCGCAAGGGCGCAAGCGCGGGAGTTGCTCGCCCACCCGGACAGCCTAGATTGGATCGAGGAACATCCTGATGAACACGGATGGCTGTCGGGCGTGAAATTGGCAGAAGAAAAGGAGAAATGGAATGAGCAAAACACGAGAACCAACTTATTTGGAAGTCATGGAAATCATGACTAAGAATCAGATGGGCGCCGCTGAGAAGCTGTTGGACAAGGCAGTTGATGAATATTTGGTGGCTCGAAACGCCGCCGCCGAGGCAAAGACCGTTCTGGCAAAAGTCCCAATCACGGATGATGGCTTATCGCCTGAGCACAGGGCTGTGAGAAGAGGGGAATTGATGATGGACAATGCTCGGCATAGCCTGTGGGATGCCAGCATCGCTTACCATGAGGCGGCTTCGGCGGCTATGGATCGCATATGGGACGCCGAGCGAGCGGTCAAGCCACTGGATCAAGAAACGATGGAGCGAAAAGAACGGCGTGCATACAAGCAAGCAGTAAGTGCGTTGAAAAAGGAGAATTGAAATGACAACAGCAAGCGACCAGACAGGCAAGAAGTACGAGAAATTCCTCCACGATTGCCAAAAGTGCGGCCAAGATACCTGGCACGGGGTACGCAAAGAACCCATCCCCGAATGCCTCACCCTGGAATGGCTGGACAAGTTGGACCTCCTCCATGACGGACAGGGCAACTTCATACATCTCACCTGCCTGACCTGCCACCGTTCCATCCTCTGCTACCATCGCTACAACACTGAGTGCCTCGACCGGTTGGGCATCAAGTATGCGGTCAGGTTTGCGGCAAAGGAGAACCCGCCCCAGCAAAAGAATCCCTGAGAAACCACGGGAGCCTCCCTATGACTAGGTCTGTACCTGAGGAGGAGGCGGTCGTGCCATTGCCGCCAACGCCATGCTTGCGCTATGTGTGGCTCCCCGAATCTCAAGGAGCCGCATCCTGTGATCATCCTCATGGCGCTCCTGACCGCACTCGCCGGGGTGATCCTGGAAATGGACATGGCACCACCGCCGCCACTCCCGGAACGCCCGGAGCCTGGCAGGATTCCCTGCCCGCTCGATCCTGGTGCAATCCCTTGCCTTCTTGATCATCGCGCCCCCCACCGGCAACGAGTATCTGGTCAATCGGGAAGATCTCGCCCGGGCGGGCCCGGACCACTGGCTTCCCCACCAGCCGCAGCATCTCATGCGATCACCTGCCTGCACGCGGGCACGCCTTGGCGGGGTTCCTTCCCCCCCCTTCGTCCAGGACCCCGTCAGGTAGCAGCTCGGGCATGACGATTACAAGTCCCTCGAAGCCTATATCGCCCTGGTGAGGAATGAGGAGCTGGTCATGCGGGAACAGATTGCGACAAATAGGGCAGGAGGTTATGGGGGACTGCTCGTCAGTGTTGAGGGTCAGCAGGTTCCTGGCCTGTAGGCCCTCGGTTGGGGAGCCGTAAGGCTCCGGGTGAATATTCCAAACCGAAACGGGTCTTCCAAAAGGTCAAACATCAAAGCCCGCATCTTCCAAGGCATCTTCCGGGAGCGGAAGGTCAAGACCCAAGACAAGGTTCCCAATGACTCCTATTGGGTTTCCCTGGGCGTCAACTTCGTGGTAACAGGGCTGGTGGCCCGCCACCGCCATGAACTTGTAGTTGTGTCCGTCCCGGACGAACACTTCGCCGGAGGCGAGCAGGTTCCTGACGGCATCCTTCATGCACAGGACCGCAGCTTTCTCAGTCCTTTCAGCTTCCAGCGGAAGCCATTTGTCATAGGCTTCCTTGATATGGACGATGACCTTCACCAAGTATGGGACAGGCGTGTTGGCTCCCAGGAGCCTGTTACGCCATGTCTTGGTTGAATCCTTCTCAAACGCAAACTCCAGGATGTCGCCCAGGTCAGGATAGGTGGACAGGAGTTCGGAGAACTGTTTCTCCCAACGGGATGAGTTGAACTTCTCAGGGCTACCCAGATACTCCCAGAATCTCCGGGCTAAGGATTTGGATTCAATCTCAATCTCAGTGGTCTTTGGTTTTTGTTCTTCGCTTGAAGACGGCGCAAGGGCAGCAGCAGCGAGCTGCTGTTGTTGTTCTGGCTCCTTCTCGCTTTCTCTCTGGATAGTCTTTCTGGAAGTCCCATCTGGGAGTCTATCTTGGTTTGTCGCACGCATCATCGCATTGCTCATCGCATCCTTCATCGCATTGCTCATCGCACGCTCATCGCAGACCCCTTCTGGTCTTTCGGTGGAAGTCCCGTGGTTTGTTGCGTCTATCATACCCTGCTTCATCGCACGCTCATCGCCGTGCTCATCGCCGTGCTCATCGCACGCATCATCGCACGCATCATCGCATTGGTTTGCCCTGGCTTCCCGCCAAGTTATTGTCCTTTTTGGGTTCACGGTGACGATGAAATCAACCCCGTCTTCCCCCGTTTCCACGACTTCAAAATTGTGGATGGTCACTGGAAAGGTATCGTGGCTCCCCGGCTCCATGTGCCGGGTGATGTAGCCCATCTTCTCCAGCCTGCGCAACGCTTCGGAAAAGGTGCGTTCCGCATATGCTCCCCGTGATAGCGTCACCAGCGTGGCCGCCGATGTATATTCCAACTCCCCCGTCTTCCAGTCAGCATAGCGATGAAGGAGTGCCATGGTGAGCAGCATCGGCACGGTGAAGTTGCCACGCTTCAGGCCGTCAATCTGGTCCCAGTAGACCTTCGTAAAATGCCTGACCTTCCCTTTTACCATCGTCGTCTCCTTGAAATCAGATGCCGGGAGGGGCGGTGCATCAGCCGACTTACGGTGCGCTGCCAAAACGGTTCGCATATCCCGTCGTGCATTGGTCCGCTCAACACTCCCGGCAAACTCATTGTCCCTGCCCAGTGGCTTCGGTGGCAGCCTTGCGGTCCTTGCGTTGCAGCCCGTTCGCACGGGCGATGTTGTAGATGGTTTTGAGCGTGACCCCATGCTTGACAGCGAGGGCCATGTAGCTGGGGGGATTCTCTTGCTTTAGGTCCCGCACGACTGCCTCGTGCAGCCTCCGTCTTGCTTCGGTGATTTCGTTATCTGGAAACATTAGCGTTCCTCCTCATAGTAAGGGGGCGGTAATCCGAATATTCGCATTGACCGGCGAACGACCGTGGCGAGGAGATGCTCGAGGGGCCGGCCCTCGTGGCGGGCGATCACCCTTGGGACGCCAGCCGGACGCAGGGTGCTCAGTCAGCGGGTCGGAGAACCCCTTCTCCCCTAGTCGCCAAGCACCCGGCGCTTGAGTGCCGTCCGGAGATGCCCGTCGCCGCTCTGGTTGGGCATGGTCCCGGGGCGGGTCCCCTCCGGCTTGGGGGACTTCCGCCGCGCCCTCCGTCCCCAAGCAGTTCCCCCACACGCTCGCATTTGCCCTGGACCTCATCCTGCCAAGGACTTGGCCAGGCGACCGCTCGCAACGCGGAAGAAACCTCGTGCTGGGGAAAGAACCTCGTTGAATCCTTGCCCAAGCCTGGTACTGATGCCCTTGGACCGGAAGGCCGCCCCGCTGCCCGATCGCCGCCAACCCCAACTCCTGCCCTGGCTCACCAGGATCTCCGCCTGTGAACGAGAATATTTGATACGGATTCCTTTTAATAGGAGGGTACCAATATGGACCTAAACGAAACGTACGCCCGAATCGGTGACTACATCAAGTCGCGCCCGTCGGAGACCTACGCCCAGATAGGCACCACGCTGGGTCTCGACCGCGGCGCCATCGCCCGCATCGCCAGGCTACAGGGCATCAAGCGGCGGCCGGGCAAACGGCCATCCGCCCTGGCCGCGGCTGTCGCCGCAATCGAGGCGGCCAGCCCGAAGCCGGACTGCGCACCAGCGGGCGAGGCGGCTACTCCGCCGATGGAGGCGACTCTCTCGAGCACGCCTGACACGCCGTCGGCGGAAATTGCGGTCGTGTAGATAGGCATCGGGGGGTGGGTCAAGCCCGCAGGGTCCGGTCCGGGGCAATCAGATCGAGAAGGCAGTCTTGGATCTCCGCCCCGTCCTCGCCCGCCCGTGAGCCGCCTGCAGCCCGGTCGGACGTCCGGGCAGGCCGCTTGCATTGCCGATGCGGGCAGCGGCAATGTGTTGTAGCCCAGGAGCAGAGGAAATGGTGGTCAGAAACCCACAACCAAGAAAGCCGGTGGAATCCGCCGTGGAAATGGCCATTGCCGCCATGGAGGACACCCCCCGCCCCAGCCCGCTGGACCAGGACATGTCGGCAGTCGACCCCGACCCCACTTGCCTGGACCTGACCCTGCCGGGCAAGCCGGACAACCGGCACGCCGCCGAGATGGGGGCGGCCCGTGGCGGGGCCAAAGGGCGGTCCTTGCGACGGGAAAAACGCCCCGCCGCTGCGCTTCGCCCGCAATCTTGACGTTCGGCCCCTTCGCCTGCCCCCGCCAGCCCAGCCGCCCGCCTTGCGATGGGACGCACCCTTTCCTTCAACTGGTGCGGAATCGCCTCGCGGGCGTTTGTTGCCAGCGGGGCTAGGGTGTGCTAACTTGCCCGGCATGAGCAAGCAAACCGAATCCCCCACGCCCAAGCCTGGAGACCGTTGCCCCCTCTGCGGCGAAGGGGCGCTCGTGCCCTCGCCATCAGGGCTGAATTTCCTATGCGACACGTGCAACAGAATCATCGTGCTGCGCCAGCCGCACAACCCCGATGACCGGCCCGACGCCGCTGGGCTGGGGCGGACTCGCGGCAGGCCCAGAGCGGTCCTAGAACCGAAAACACGCCCCCGCCGCCGTGCCCCGGACTTTGCGCATGAGGGCGATTACAGCCTCGGCTTTAGGCTTCCTTATGGTTCTGGTGCGGCAGGGTGATCCGCAGGCTGCTGCGAGTTTTTGGGCCAGGCTGGCGGGGCATTTGCCCGGTCGGTCGGGTTCCGCGGTCGAGGGCCATCTCGTCGGCATCGGGCGGCAGCATCATCAGCGCACCCGCCCACCTTAGCTGAGAAGGCTTTGGACCCGAAGCCAGGCTGGAGCGTTGCATACTGAGGCGGCCAAGTGGACATTATCGGTCAGCCAGGAAGTCGAAAGGGCAATTCCGGCTTGACACTGCCGTCCGAGAGCATGGGAATCGGCGACAGCATCACCTCGGAAGGCCCTATTATGCAAGACATCGAAATAGCGCTCACCCAAATCAAGAGTTCTATTGAGGACCTCGGCCAAAGAGTGGTTCGGTGCACAATCCAGCCATCCCTCCCCAAGGACTTCAAGCTGGTCCTCGACGATTTGCGCCTCACCATTTGGGCTGTAATCATGGCAGGCGAAGAAGCCTCGAATCGAGCGGAAGGCGTCAATTTTGGCCTGTCAAGCAAGCTGGTCGAATTTCGCATCAAGAGATTGCTGCAAATGCTCGGTGACCTTGAGGCGGATGTCCAGAATGGTAATGTCTCCCCGTCTCACCCCGAGTTGCACAAGCTGGTTTCCGCCCTGGAGGAAAGCACCAAGAACCTTACGAAGTTCTGCACCAAGGTGAGCGGATAAGACCAGTTCGCTGGGAAGCCGACGGCAGGGCAAAAGGGAAAACGCACGGCACAACAACGCTGCCGTTGCTCGTGGGAAGGTCGGCTTCCAGTTGGTCCGTTCCCCCAATCCCTTAATCGCCCGACCACTCAATTGCTCGATTTCTTTACAAATCGCGGCGCTTGTCTTCTCGCCGCAAAGGGTGTTTACTACCCCCAGGTGCCAAATAAGTTACGCGCCGTCATCGTCCCGCGTGCCGCGATTTCGTATCACCTTAAATGCCACGCAGACCATGGCGAAGGTGGATTAGCCGTGCACATCGCAACTGCCGCGATGGATGCGCCAGGAGCGTAACTCGGCGGTAATCCGAATGGGCGACATGCCGGGGTTGTCCCCTGGCCGGAGATGCAAGTTACTGGAAACGGAATCCTCCGCATACATCATGGGGGTCAGTTTGGGTCGCCGGAGGGGAGCATGACGATGCAGGTAACCGAGCTTTACAAGCTGCGCGCTGAAGATTTCGCCCGGCGATGGGAAAATCACCGGCATGCGGAACTGCAAACAAATTTCCAAGTATACGCGGGCTACGCAGCCATCGCGGCGGCCTACTGGTGCTTGCACGAAACGTACCCGTCCGTCTGTTACGGAGCCGCAGTTCTTACCATTGTGTTGTACGGGGTGACACTCTATTTGTTCGTGCGGATTCAGGAACGACTGCATTACCACTACGAAATGATGCGCGCCTACCTCACGCAACTCCATTTGGCCATCGGTACGCCAGAGTTGCGCACGCCACCGGGATTACGGGAACCAAAACATCGTCAATGGTATCAGTTTCTCGCCCAGACGATTCTTACCCTTTTGACGGCAATCGCGCTCGTGACCTTTGAGCTTTCAGCGAAACCAAACTGGCCAGCGTGGTGGTGGGGGGCAGGCAGCCTTGTGTTCGCGTTGGTTGTCTTGGCTTTTCTCACTTGGTTTATTGTACCTTGGAGGGATATCAGGAACTCCATAAAAGCGGAGAAAACCCGATAGCGACCGTTGGTGCTTGTGCGCCCATGCGCTTGCTCTCTCTGGGGAAGCAATGTAGCGGGAATCCGCACCGACCTTGACTCGTTTTCCGACGCTGAAGCAGCGGTCCTGGAAAACCACGGATACCTTCTGGCAGACGCGGCGGTCAATCGGCACGTCCCTGCGCTCTTGCCTGCTGCCGTCCCGCCATTGGCGGTCCCGCACCCCGGCTGGATGGATGAGGACCGCGCCAGGGCTGCGCTGAAAGACAGCGGCCTCCGCAAACTGTTCGGGCGGTAAAGGCGGGCACTGACAGCCTTCGACCCGAGCTTTTGGTTGCCGATTCAGTGTCCTTCCGGGCAGTGTGTTGTACGACAGGGGAGGCCAACAATCCCCCTTGCGTTTCCCTGCATCTAACCAATATAATTCGTTAACCCAAAAGGTTAATGCAAATACGCTTCAAAACACGGAGGTTCGAGAAGGCGGCTAATTCAGAGTCGCTCGGCAACCGTGATTGGGGGCTCCGGCGTGCCACCAAGATTCGCCAGCGCCTCGCCGAGTTGGCAGCGGCGAACACGCTGGCCGACATGAGCACGCTCCCCCCGCCGCGTTGTCACCAACTCCGGGAGGACTTGGACGAGCAGTTTGCAGTCGACATATCCCGCAACCAACGCTTGGTGTTCGAGGTTGACCACAACCCGATACCGCGAAAGCCTGACGAGGGAATCGACTTGGCGCAGGTGACCGCCATCGTCATCTTGAGAATCGAGGATTACCATGGCCACTAAAGCCAGGCTTGAATACAAGCCGGACTACGCCGTGCCGCCGGGCGCGACACTGCTTGAGACGATTCAGGCGAAGGGGATGCCGCAGGCAGAGCTCGCGCAGCGGACAGGTCGCCCCCTGAAGACCATCAATGAGATTATTAACGGCAAGGCTGCGATTACGGCTGAGACCGCGCTGCAACTCGAACGGGTACTCGGTGTGCCCGCTTCGTTTTGGAATAACCTTGAACGAAATTACCGGGAAGCCCTTGCAGCCATCAAGGAGCGAAAGGCCCTGGAGTCGGCGGAAAAGTGGGCTGAAAAATTCCCGCTGAAAGAGTTGGCGAAGCAGCACCTCATCCCGGATGCCAGGGACAAGACTGAACGGCTCCGTGCTCTATTGGGCTTCTTCGGTGTGAGCAGCCGTGCTGCGTGGGAGAAAATGTGGACATCGGCTGCTGTTGCTTATCGTCGCTCGCCTGCATTTCGCACCTCCCCATGGGCGACTGCTGCCTGGCTGCGCATCGGGGAGCTTTCAGCACAGAAGGGGAAGCTGCCAGCATTTAATAAAGCAGCGTTCAAGCAAGCATTGGTGCGCCTGAGGGCCTTGACGCTTTCCGGCCCGCAAGAGCTTCGTGCGAGGTTGGTTGAGGAGTGCCGGAAGTGCGGCGTTGCCGTGGTGTTTGTCAAGGAGTTGCCAGGGACTTGTATCCACGGCGCAGTTCGGTGGGCCGTCGATGCGCCTGTTGTTCAGCTTAGCTGCCGGTACAAAGCCGAAGACCTATTCTGGTTCACTTTTTTCCATGAGGCTGGCCACGTCCTATTGCATGGGAAACGAGAAGTATTTTTGGAAGATGATGAGCAGGATGGCGAGGAGGAGAAGGAGAAGGAGGCAAACTCGTTTGCCGGAAGCCTCCTCATCCCGGATAGCAGCTGGGGAAGATTTCAGCAAGCCGGAGACTTTTCCGAGCCTGCCGTCTGCGCTTTCGCAACGCAAGTCCGAATTTCTCCGGGAATCGTAGTCGGCAGGATGCAGCATGAAGGAATCATTCCCTATTCCCGGCTTAACCACTTGAAGAAGCGCTTCGACCTGACCGCTCCAGCAGCCGCGTAAAGGTTCAGCGATGCCGAACCCGAAAGAGAAAGCCGTTCTCGAAACCATCGAAAAGGCCCTCGCCCTGCTGCGCTCGGCGCAGACGTTGGAGGGAACGACTTGGTATTGGACTGAACTCAGGCTCTGTAGATTCCAAAATAGCCGAGACTTCATTCTGCCCAGAGTTCGTTGAAAAGCCTAACCGTCTCAGGAGCGAACCCGGCGTAGTGGTTGTTTATAAATCCGTAAATGCGAATGTTCCTCTTCTGGAGCTGCTTTAATATCCTGACCCACTCCCGCAGTTCCTCTGTCCTGTCAACTATGGTCCGGTCCCAAACGAGGGTCCGCTTTTCGATGCCCTTGCGGTCCCCCAACCATCGGACGTACGTATACCCGGCTGTGATGGGGTCGCCGAGTTGGAAGACCTCATTCGGTCGTGGCATCCACGGATGGTCAATCAGGGTAGAGGCTACGCCGTGGTTCCTGAGAACCGAGAAAAGCTTCTCTGACAGCCAATGCCTATTTCTGACTTCAACGGCCCACTGATACCTTTTCGGCAGCGAACCCAGGAATGGTTCGAGGACTTGGAGGAAGCTATCCACCCCGCTAAATTTTTGCTTGTTGAAGTAGGGCATTTGAATGAGCAAAGGCCCGAGCTTTGGGCCTAATATATCCATGACGCCCAGGAACGCCTTCAAATCGCCCTCGGCATCGACAAGGACCTTCTCGTGGGTAATGGTCTGAGGGAGCTTGGCCGCAAAAACAAATCCCTCTGGCGTCCGTTCGCGCCACTGCTGCACAGTCTTGGCGGTCGGAATCCGGTAGAAGGTGCTGTCAATCTCGACTGAGTTGAACCTGGTAGCGTAAAAGGGGAGGAAGTCAGCCTCCTTGGTGTGCGGCGGGTAGAAAGCAGTCTCCCAGCCCACCGCCGTCCAACTTGAGGTCCCAAGATACAGTGGCCAGGCGTTCATATGCACCTGCTCGAACGTCAAGTATCAGGAAGCGTATCAGGAGTCATGCCCCTTCGGCTGCCGCAACCGCTTGCTCCGGGAATAGCGCGCGATACCCAGGATTCTGATCCAGGATTTTGAGCGCGGGCTTGCGCCGCGTGGCAAGACTCCTGCCGACCCCTCTGGGAAGGTAATGTGACGCGTGGCTCCCTTCTCCGTCAACCGCCGTTCTCGCGCAGGACGCGGTAGATATCCCGCCCGTATTTCTCCACGGTGCTGATCCCTATTCCCGGGACGGCAAGCAACTCCTGGGCTGTTCCAGGGCGGCTGGTAGCTAGAGCCCTCAGTGTGCGGTCGCTGAAGATGCGGAACGCCGGCACGCCCCGCCGCCGGGCCTCGATCAGACGCCAGACGCGCAGCGCCGCTTCCAGGCGGGAGTCCATCCCGGCTCCTGATCCTTTCGCCTTTGCCACGGGCCTGGGCCGTGCTGCGGTTTCGGGTCCCGATGCCCGCTTCCGACCCGCAGAAACAGTGGGCTTCTTCCTCTTGCGCTTCGTGGACGGGGCCACTGTGTCCTTCATGATGAACTCGACCGGCGTCCTTTCGTCCACGGCGTAGCCGGCGCGCGTAAGGCTCACCTTACGGTACGGGATCTGTTTGCCATTCTTCTCGAAGACCGCATCCAAGAGTCGCACGAGTCCCGCACGCGCCATGGCGCCGAGCACTTCTTCGAATGCGTCGCGGCTGATCTCGCGGTTGGGACACAGTTCACCGTACAGCTTGCCCGTTGATTTCGCGCCGCCCGAGCGCAACGCGGCTACCACACGCAAGAGCGCCGTGTGCTCCGCCTCTGTGGCGGTTCGGAACCGTTGCGCGGCGCACTGCCCCGGAGCGCAGAAATCGCAGATACCGCACGGCTTCTGTCCGTCAGCGAGGTCGCCAAAGTGGCGCACCAGCGTGGCCATGCGGCACTGGTTGCTCTCCGCGTAGCGGATCATCTGGTCGATTTGTGCCCGCTTCTGCTCACCCTGGGCGATATAGGACGCGTGCCACTGGTCGTGGCCCCGGCTTACGTTATCGGCGAAATCCACCACGGCGCCGCCGTGGGTCCACAGCTTCTCGAGAGCCCTGTCAAACACCTCCTCATCCATCCGGAGTTGCTGCTGTAGCGCGGCCTTTTCTTGAGGTTCGGCCCGGAGCCGGCCGAAGATCTCGTCCAGCACGCTCACCTCTGGATAATCCCGCTCGAAGAAGAAGTCGTGCGTGTAGCGATCGGCGTAGGAGTGCATCAAAACCGCACGGCTGGCCGCCCCGTCACGCCCGGCGCGCCCGAGCTCCTGGTAGTACGCTTCCAGGCTCCCCGGCAAGGCCGTGTGGATCACAGTGCGGACGTCGGCTTTGTCGATCCCCATGCCGAAGGCAATGGTCGCCACCATGACCTCGATCCGGCCCTTAAGGAAATCCTCCTGGACTCGCTGACGCCGCTGGGCATCGAGCCCCGCGTGGTATGCTGCCGCGGGAAAGTTCGCGCCGAGTTGGAGTGCCAGACCCTCGGCCTGCTTCCGCGTCGGTGTGTAGACGATTGCCGGCCTGCGCTCCGCCTCACCCAACAGTCCGCTGGCGAGCTCGGCCCGTTGGGAAGGGGCGATCTCGACAACCTCAATCGCGATGTTGGCACGCCGAAACCCGTGAACAAAGCGGACCGGCTGCGCCAGCCGCAACTGCTCGGCGATGTCATTCTGAACGATGGGAGTGGCCGTCGCGGTCAGCGCCATCACCGGCGCCGGGCGCAAGCGGGGCAGGTGCTGGCCGAGCATGCGGTAATCCGGCCGGAAATCGTGCCCCCACTGCGAGATGCAGTGGGCCTCGTCAATGGCGATGAGGGACAGCGGTCGTTTGCCCAGCATATCCGGGAAACCGGCGACGCGCAGGCGCTCCGGCGCGATGAAGAGGAACTGCAGCTTACCGCTGAGGTAATCAAGGCAGGCCTGGCGCGAGTCGGCGCGCGGGCGGCCGGAATGGATGCGCTCGACGGCAAAGCCCATTTCCTTGAGCTTCGCCACCTGATCTTCCATCAAGGCAATGAGCGGGCTGATCACGAGCGTGGTCCCGCCGCGCGCGATGCCTGGCAATTGGTAGCACAGCGACTTGCCGGACCCGGTCGGCATGACCAGCAGCACGTCCCGACCCTCGATGGCTGCCCGGCAGACGGCTTCCTGGTTCGGCCGGAAGGTGGAGAAGCCGAACGCACTGTGCAGGAGACTCTCCAGGTCGCCCGTTGGCGTCGCGGCGGTCAGCCTCTTGCTGCCGCTGGAGAGTTCCTGCCGCTTTGAAAGGAGAATATTCTTGTAGCGAAGCAGGTCGCTATTGTTCATGACAGCCGCCCTGTACCCCACGATTGCTGTGAATGCATAGCACCAGTTCTCAAATTATACAGCCATACATGTGCCGCAGCAGCGAGGTTCAACGTGTCCAATGCCGCTATAGTTGATTTACTTGCGGAGGCTTCAGTACTTCTCCCAGTGCAGGACGTCCGAAAGGGACCGCTTGCTCTTTTCCGGGCTCTCCGCCGGGTAGCCTCTGGACGAGCATGCGGATTCAGGCCAGGTCATTTACTTCACCTGTCACGACTGGCCTGAACTCGATAGATATCCCCGTCTGGAATTGCCGTAGCCCCCCCAAGTAGGTGTTCCTTGCGTCCCATGGGCTGACCAGTCCACTAAAACGTCGACGGGATGCGGGACCCGTGCACCATCCTTACGCATGTCCGACAGCGCTAACGCGTCCAAGAGAACCCTCGCGATGATCGTGTGGAACGGTCTTTCTCGCGGAGCTGACGATGTAACGATGGCTTTCCAAGAAGAAGCGCAGCGGAGGAAGTTCCAGGAGGCAAGGCTCTATCCCCACTTCGCTCATGAACTGCCTGTCACTGTAAGTCATATCCTTCCTCCAGGCCATGACATACATGGCTGGCTGGGTCCTTGCCGGGGATTTCTGGGGAAGAAACGCTGCCCGGTCCTTTTGGATGGGACTGCAACTCGTCACCCATGCTCCGCTCGGACAAGTCCAGCGTGCCGGGCTGAATTCCAAGGCGTATAATCTCCCGGGATAACCACTGGGAGGCGACGAGATGGCCAAGACCAAAGTGTTGACAATCACCATTCAGAATCAGCCCGGCGCACTCGCGGCGATCGCGAAAGCACTGGGGAGCGCGAAGGTGAATATCCTGGCGCTTTCAGGAACGGCCCAAGGGGCAGCCGGCACGGTCCACCTTGTGGTCGAAGACGCCAAGCGAGCAAAGAAGGTCCTCGACGAAGCCAAGCTTGTATACCAGGAGACTGGGGCGGAGCAACACGAGCTGGCGAACAAGCCCGGTGCGCTGGCGCAGCACTTGGAGAAGCTCGCGGCAAAAGGTGTCAATCTGAGTTCAATCCATGCCACGGCCGTGAAGGGCGGGAAAAAGGCGGTTGTGGTTTACACGGTAGAGGCCCAGCCAAAAGTCGGCGAGGCAGAAGCCACAGGTCCGGCCGCATAGCCGGGCTTAGCGCCACGCCTCGCATGCTCTTGTCGGTTGGGCCCAAGACTCCTCCGACTGAGCCGCCAAGGCTGTTGTCTGCCTGTTAAGAAGGGACTTTCTTTTTGCCCCCTTGCCCTGCCGACGGAGGCATGTCGTCCGCAAAAACTTGGGACGGGCTAAGATGTAACGGTTGCATCCCGGTTGCCTGAACCGTTATTGGATTCCTCTTTCCTCGTCTGCTAAGCGACGGCAACCTCTATAGACCCAATGTAAACAGAGCTTTTGGCAGCAACACCCGGGGGGATCTTTCTCTTGGCGCAGGAGAGTCTTATGTATCGACACCCTCTGCAACTGTCCGCAACTGCCTTGACAGCCATCCGGGCGTTACATAGAGTGGGGGCTCAACAACGATTTCACCATGGCAATCCTTACAATCCAACGGAGAGAGGAAGAGCAGAAAATATGATGACAAAATCCCAGGTCGTCGCGCATTTGGCCGAGAAGGCGGGGATCCCGAAGAAGACCGCCGCTGCGGTCCTCGAAGAACTCGTCACTCTGGCCACGAAGGAAGCCAAGAGCGGCGGGCAGTTTGCGGTTCCGGGGCTGGGCAAGGCAGTGAAGGCAAACCGCAAGGCTCGCATGGGCCGCAATCCTCAGACCGGCGAGACCATCAAGATTCCGGCCAAGACGGTGGTGAAATTCCGCCTGGCGAAGGCGTTCAAAGACGCGGTGGTACCTCCCAAAAAGAAATAGCCTCCATCGAGGCCGACTTTCCTCAAGGGACGGAAGTCATAGAAGCCCGGTCTTCCGGCCGCAACACGTGTGTCAATATGGCGAACGCCATTCGCGCAATCGCCCCCCGAGGCGACCAGTACTTTAGAGGGTTGCTGTTTGTCGCGCAGCGGAGTATGAAGCAAGTATGCTGACGGGAGGAGTTATGACCCCCCCGGACATGCATACGATGGTCGAATGACTACACCGCTCTTGCGGTGCACACCTTGGCAACGTCCCGGGGACGCTGCCGTGGCGTAAATGGACGGACCATTGAGACGGGGAGCCGAAGTCGGTTCCCCGTTCTCGTTTTTGGCCCAAGAATCCCAGACCCTTGTCCCGAGTAGCGCAGCAAGCGCGGACCTCCGTCTTGGAGGCCCACGGTTCTCACTCAGGTTCGCGCTTTCGAATCCAAAGGCATACTCACCCGGTCAATCGGTAATCCGCGCCGGCGCATTCCCGACTCTGTTAAAATACACCGCAAGGAACATTGACAACTACATGGCCAACTGGAAAGTTATTGCGCTGGTCAACGGCGAAATCGAAGCCGTTTCAGGCCCGGCTGCCCAAGACCGCCCGGGAGCCCACGAATGGGTTGTCTGGCAAGGACCGGCCGCCGACAAGGCTGAAGCCCTCCAGAGCGCCGAGAAAGCCGACCCCAGGGTCGACCTGGAGTGGATGCGCATTCGCTACGAGAGGGATCTTGATAGAAGGTAGGATCTCGCTTAGCCCCTTGCAGTGCCTTGCTTCCCCGGGATTCTTGGGCCAAAACGAGAGCGGGGAACCGCTTCCGGCTCCCCGTCTCAGGTGTTCGTCGTTAATGCCGTGGCAGCGCCCGCGGGGCGTTGCCAAGGTGCGCACCGCAAGAGCGGTGCAGCCATTCGACCATCGTATGCATGCCAGGTGGAGTCATACCTCCTCCCGTAAGCATGCCCCCTTCATACTCCTCTGCGCGACAAATTACAACCCTCCTAAAGTACTAGTACCCTCGAGAGGACCCCGCCCCGTGCCTCAGTCCGGCAGTGCCAAAGCCCTCCAGGCGGGATAATCCAGCAACTTGCCTTCGCAGACGTTGGCGACATAGCGACCCTTGCAGCGGAACTGCATGATCCGATTCCCCTCTCGGACTAGGGCGGCCCACCGCGAACTCGTGGCGGGATTCTGTTCAATGCCGATGATACGCAGTTCGCCGTAGCTGAACTCAACACTCCGGAGTTTCTTTGCGCGAAACACCGTAACCGGGTAAGATTCGTGGCCCAGCTCAACTCCTTCCTTGCCATCGGCAAGCGACTGTTGCCAGACCGAAACCAGTGTCTCTCCAAGCGTCATGGATAAGTCCTCGGACCAAAGGAAAGATTCTTCAAAGGCTGAACCCCAAGTTTTGGTCGGACCTTTCCGCAGCCCCGAAACGTCGTAGGCTGCATGAACAAAATCCCAATTACCTCGACTCTTGGATTCGCGCAAGGGTCGATGGTCCCCGGGCTCAAGTCAGCGCCTCAGCTTCGAGAGTCCTGGCGTTCCTTGCAGTCTCTACACCGCCTGGTCCAGGGGACCGCTTCCAGCCGCACCTGGCTAATTGGCTGCCCGCATTCTTCGCAGATGCCATATTTCTCGTGCTGCATCCGCATCAAGGCATCCTCAATGGCGCGCAAGAGCTTGCCGTCTGTCTGCTGCAACCGGATTTGCATGGCAGCGTCGGTTTCACTGGCGGCCATATCGACCGGGTCCCCGCGAGGTTCACCTGCGGTGGGAATCGAATCGACCAGACTCTTGCCGGTGGAAAGTTCTTGCCGCTTTGAAAGGAGAAGATTCTTATAGCGAAGCAGGTCGCTCTTGTTCATGGCAGCCGCCCTGTACCCCACGATTGCTGTGAATGCATAGCACCAGTTCTCAAATTATACAGCCAGAGATGGGCTGTGGCAGCGAGGTTTAGCGTATCCAATGCCGTATAGTTGATTTGCTTGCCAAGGCTTCAGTACTTCTCCCAGTGCAGGACGTCTGAAAGGGGCCGCTTGCTCTTTCCCGGGCTCTCCGCCGAATAGCCAATGGGAATCAGGCTGACCAACTTGAAGCCTTGCGGCGCTCCCACCGAGCGGCAGATTTCCGCGGCATAGGGCTTCTTATCCCCGGCCACCCAGCACGAGCCCAAGCCGTGGGCGCGGGCGGCCAGCACCGTGGCGGCGCGTCTGCGGCTGCGTGGTGCTCACACTCCATATCGGCCCCCGTTGCGCACCGTTTCGTACAGCGCCAGGACGTTCGCAATCGGGACGCCCGCCTGCACGTTATGCGTCGTGTTGAAGACGTATCCTCCGCCCTTTCCGAAGGTCTTCAAGCGCGCCGAGACTTCCTTGCGAACGTCTTCGACCGTCCCGAACGGCAGGGTCTGCTGGGTGTCCACGCCGCCGCCCCAGAAAGTCACCTGGTCGCCGAATTCCTTCTTGAGTTCCTCCGGCACCATACCCGCTGCCGAGCACTGCACGGGGTTGAGGATGTCAAACCCTGCTTCAATGAAGTCGGGGATCAGAGCTCGAACCGAGCCGCAGGAGTGAATGAAGGTCTTCCACGTCGTGTGCTTATGAACCCAGTCGTTAACGGCCTTATTAAATGGCTTAAAGAGGTCACGATACGCCTGGGGCGAGATAAACGGGCCAGTCTGTTGCCCGAAGTCCGTCCCTGAGAGGAAAACCGCCGTCACGCGATTCCCTACGACCCGGTGAATCTTCTCGAGATTCTTGATCCCGATCTCACCCTGGCGCTCAAAGATCTTGTAGATAAAGTCGCGGCGGGTCACGGTGCTGACATACCACTCCTCAACGTCGCGGATGCCCTTGGGATGTTTCAGCCAAGGCCCCGGAACCAGCGCGATGTCGCCGAAAGCCGTTCCGCCGAAGTTCGCCAGCACGGCCTTGTCGGTATGGGTCCAAATCCTTTCCGCCTCGCGCCCCAGATACGCCAGATCCGGGTCGGAAATGGGGCCAAACTCTTCCAGGTTATCTGCGAGGTTCAGGTTGTTGTCATCGAGCGGGAGCTGGCGAGGGATCGAGTCAAAATAGAAGCCACCTTTTGGCATGCGGCCGGAGGGCGGAACTGACCGGTCTCCCTCCGGATACATCAGGATGTCACCATTCTTGTCGGGCTCGGTATTGAAGCCTGCGGGGACGAGTACCGGTGTGTCGGCGAAGGTTGTCCAGGGTTTCCAGCCTTCATTTTTGAAACCGAACATCGTGGAAGGCTTCCCCAGGCCAATCACGTCGATGCCGAGCGCATCCATCAGGTCGGGCTTGATTTCGCCCAGCATCTGGTAAGGTTCCACGACCTTCACCGGAGTGCCGGGGGCATCCAAGCCGAGCGCCTGACGGAGTTGGTAAACCGTGTCGACCTGCATCCCCGTTACAGTGCTCGCGCCGAGGTCGAGCGGCACGCGGTCGGCCTCCTGATGACTTAGGGCGAGATTGATCCGTTCACGTGAACTCAACATGGGATTGCTCCTCCTAAAGCGTAAGCGCGCGTATCTTGCACCACAGATTAGTCCGTCATTGGGGAATATGTACCTATTATCTATACGTGTCGAAACAAGACTAAGCGGCGGCCTGCCACAGGCTCTTTAGGGGGCGTGCGGATCAGCCCGCGACGACCTGCCGCGCCAGTTCCACGGCAGCTGGTGCGTCCTTGCCGTAGCCGTCCACGCCAATCGAGTGAGCCCAAGTGTCGGTGACGGGTGCGCCGCCCACCAGCACTTTCACCTTGCCGCGAAGCCCCGCCGCTGCGAGCGCCTCGATCACCGCCTTCATGTTCACCATCGTGGTGGTGAGGAGCGCCGACATCGCCACGATGTTGGCCTGGTGCTGGCGGACCGCCTCGATGATCTTCTCGGGTGCGACGTCCACGCCCAGGTCAACGATGCGGAAACCCGCGCTTTCCAGCATCATGGCCACGATGTTCTTGCCGATGTCGTGCAAGTCGCCTTTCACCGTGCCACACACGACCGTGCCGGCGGAGCGGACGGATTCGTCTCCCACCAGCAGCGGCCGCAGAATATCGGTAGCACCGCGCGCCGCACGCGCGGCAATCAGCACTTCGGGAATGAAGAATTCGCACTCCCGCATGCGGCGTCCCACCTCGTCCATGGCCGGGATGATGGCCTTCGGGAAAAACTCGGCGGGCCGAACGCCTTCTTTCAGCATCCTCTCGGTCAGTTCCTTGGCGACGGGAGCTTTCCCATCGATGATCGCTTGTTGAAGTTCTTCGAA
>JAIQEZ010000223.1 GCA_020073545.1 Terriglobia bacterium
TACCAGGACTTCTGCAATCCTCCGAATGCGGCGGCGCAAGGGGAGGAACCTCCGCCCTCCCGTGTTTCACGTCTCTTACTTCAACATTAGGGACGAACCGCCGGCGTTACAATCGTGTTCGTGCTGAAACACGGTCTTACCGCCTTGCTTGGTCTTGTTGCCGCTGTATCCCTTCCGGCTGAGTCGCCGCTCGTCGAGCGCGTGGACACCACGGCCTTCATTCAGATTGAAGCGAAGAGCTTCAACAGCCTCTCGCCTCAACAGCAGGCGCTGGCCTATTGGCTGAACCAGAGTTCGATTGCGATCGACCCGATCATTTACGATCAGCTCTCGCGTTTCGGCTTGCGGCAGAAGCGCGTTCTGGAAGCCGTAGTGTCGAACAAACTCTTCAGATCATGATTATGGTTGGCATTGAGGCCACGCAGCGCCGGCGCCCTCTTGGAGTGCTGCAGTTGTCCCTCGGTGAAGCGGTATTCGCCACTGATCCGCGTCTGCAATGCCAGCCCGCAGTAGGCCCACAGTTGTCGCTTGGTCCGGAACCGATGCGGTGTCTGGAGCAGAGCGATCAGCAGTGCAACTCGAATCGGACCCAGCCGGGGAATCTGCCCGAGGAGCTGACTGGCCGGATGTTTCCGGCTTTCGCTCAACAGCTCCCGCCGCGCCTCGCGACGTATCTGCACCAAACCGTCGAGTTGTTGATAGAGCTGCTCGGCGCGGCGACGCACTCCCGCTTCCGGCAGCTTTTCCAGCCAGGCGCCACGTTGTCGCGGGGAATAGACCTTTTGACCAGCGCACCCAATGGCCCAGCTGCGATATAGCCCTTTGACACGATTCATTACACGGGTGAGATCACGGCTGTCCGGTTAGAAGTCGAATAGAATCAGTTGATTGCCTGGGTCGAGCGAATCGTTTTGGGAGTCGCACGCTTGAAGGGCCCGTAAAATGGGCGTTTTCTCGAAAAGGGTTATGCTGAGAACCTGTAGAATTTGGTAAAGCGTGGCTTGGAGTCCCAGACGCTTGCGGACGATAGCAACGAGCACGTAGACCGAAACTGCGATCCAGATTTGAGTCTTTACGGCGTTCTCGGTGGTACCGTAGAACGCCTTGATTCGCAAGTGCTGTTTGATCCACCGGAAAAAGAGCTCCACCTGCCAGCGGGACTTGTAAATTTGAGTGATGGTCAGTGCGGCCAGATCGAAGTTATTAGTCAGGAATACGAGGCGCTTGTTGGTTTCTGAGTCGACATAGCTGACCCGCCGCAAAGGGTCCGGGTAGACAGTGGCCGAGCCAATCGTGGTTAGGATGACGGTCTGATCGGAGCGCACGCCGGTGTTCTCGTCTACGAGGTGTGAGTATCGCCGCTGGAGAAGTACGTTCTGTTTCGTGCGAGTGACGAAGAACGCTGAACTCAGCGTGAGGCGGTACAATCGCTCGAAATCGAGATAGCCTCGATCCATTACATAGAATGCGCCGGCCTCGATCGGGACGTCGTCGAGCACGTTCACATCGTGCAGTTTTCCGTCGGAAATGCGAATGAAAGTGGGGATATTGCCGTGAAGGTCCAACAGGGTATGCATCTTGACAGCTGCCTTGTGCTTGCGAAATCTGGCCCACGGAAACAGCGCCAGGCATAGGTCAATGGTGGTCGAATCCAGAGCGTAGAGACTCTGATCCAGATCGACGCCGATTGGATCGTTGGCATAAAGCGGTCGAGCGATTCCAATCAAGACCTGAGCGAAGTCGGCAAAGATACGGCAGTCGCGCGATTCGTTGGCGTCGGCCAGAGTGGTACGCGCAACCTTGCCGCGAAAACCGAGATGGTACAGTTTGCCGGTCACCGACCGCAGACACGCTTCGATATCGCGCAGGCTCTCGCGGTAAGTGAGTTGCGCGAAAGCCATGGCCAAGTACTGATCCCAATAAGAGAACTTCCTCCATTGCGTGTTGTCGTCATAACGCGCCACGCACTTCTGGAACTCTTTGTGCGGAAGATGGGCGATCAGTTCCGAGAAAATAAAGCGGCCGGTGTGCATCCCCCATTGTTGCGGAGGGCCGAAGCCGGGCCGAAATCCCGAATTCCGGCCGTTTGCCGTTCAAATCGTTCCTGGCCAAAATTCCCGTTATGTGCCCGGTAAGGTGAGGGTTGTTGGTTTTCACCAGGTGCTTTACCGGACACTCGTGAGAAAATGATGCACTTGGAAAAGTCCCTCCTCACCAGAATTTGTGGGTTGATTCTGGCTCCGGGAGTCGTCCCAAGTTGTGATACAGGGCAATTTCCATGCCCTTATAGGTGCGAAAGCCGTAGGATCGTCTGGTAACCACTCGGATTTTGTTGTTGAGGCCTTCTACGGCGCCGCTCGAAATCTCTCCCTTGGCTCGAAACCAGTTCAGGATCAGGGGCTCGTGGGAGCGCAGCATCCGCGCCACCTTCTTCATCGGCTCGAGGCGGCTCCGCATGGCTCGGAAGCACCAATAGTCGAGAAACGCTCCGGCCCAGACCACGGACTTGTACTTCCAGAAATGGGTGAAGGTCTCCTTCAGTTCCCAGGCCCGTGCGGTGCCCAGTTTGCTGGCCAGCAGAGCATAGAGCTTTTGCCTGGCCCGTCCGCGTACCCGACTTCCGCGGCGGAGCAGGGACCAGCGCAGATGTTTGAGCCGCTGGGCGGCTTGCTGGCTCTGGGCCCGCAGGCGTGTCGTCTCCGCCCGGCGCACCTGATCCACGGCCTGGTTCAGGTGGCTGGTGATATGAAAGCGATCCAACACGTGCAAAGCATGGCCGACCCGCGCCGCGATGACTTGCAGGTAAGGCTTCCACATGTCGCTGCACACGAAACGCAGCCCCTGGACGACTTCCGGCCCCAGGACCTTCAGACCTCGCCGCAGCGTGGCTTGCGAGCGCCGCCGTCCCACCCACAGCAGGCGCCGGCAGTGCGGGTCGATCTGGTAGATGACGGTCAAGAAGTTGTCCGCCCGCAGGCCGCGTCCCCAATGAATCTCGTCCACCCCGAGGGATGTGACCTCGCGCAGTTCCCGGTGCGCCAGGCCCCATTCCACAAACCATTCCACCGACCGGTACACCGCTTCCCAACTGGTCTGGAACGCTCGCGCCGTATCCCGCCAACTCAACCGTCGGGCCCAGCGCGCCAGGAATCCCATCATGGTGCAGGTCACCGGACGCTTGCCCTCGCTCCAGGGAATGTGTTCCACCACCACCCCATGCTCGGGGCACTCTACCCGCCGTGGCGCGTAGTAAAAATAGGTCGGGATATTCCACAGCGGGACAAACAGCCAGTGCCGCAGTGGCAAGCGGTCATAGCCCGGCGCTGGTTTCTGGCAGTGGGAACAGCGTCCGCGCATGCCGCCATGCGGCTCTACCAGGATCTTGATCGACTCCGGCTCACGCCCCCGGCAGTGCATTCGGACCTCGCAGTATACGAAGCCTACGAAACGTTGCACCCGATTCAGGATGGTCTTAACCTGTAGTTGAATAGCTGATCTCCCCGGTCGATGAGTCTCTGCTGGTTCAACAGTAGATTAATCCAACCCGCCGGAGATCGGCTATTCTTCATTGCCGGGAGGAGATGACCGGTCTTGGGCTGCCTCGATTCGGCCTGTACCTGGCCAGTGCCGACCAACGGGAGGCGCGCCGCAGCCTCCCCCTTCAGCGTCTTGGTTTTCGTTTCAGGGAACGGGTTTGAAACGTGCTCGGTTTGCATCCCGTCTCCGACCAACGGGAGGTGGTACCGCGCCCTCCTCCATACTCAGCAGAGCTAAACGGACCCCAACGCGCGTCCTTCCATAG
>JAIQEZ010000224.1 GCA_020073545.1 Terriglobia bacterium
GCATACACTCGGGAATGCCTGGCACTGGAAGTGGACACGAGCTTTGCCAACCAGCAGGTGACGCGGGTGCTGGAACAAGTGATGGAAGAACGCGGTCGGTCTCAGAGCCTACACTGCGACAATGGACCGGAACTGACCAGCCAGCATTTTCTAGACTGGTGCGTAGAGCGGGAGGTCCGGTTGGTGCAAACCAAGCCGGGTCGGCCGATGCAGAACGGGCCGATGGAGAGTTTGCAGGGAGAATTTCGGGATGAGTCCTTGAACGTAAGTTGGTTTCGGAATCTGTTTGGGGCGCGAGAGAGGCTGGAAACTTGGCGGCAGGAATACAATCATGCGCGTCCGCATTCCAGCCTGGGGTATCAAACGCCGGAGGAATTCGCGGGGGGAGCGGCAGCGCCGCCAGCGTCGCCAGCGTCTCCCCCCACGCTGGCGGGAATCCTCAAGACGGAGGGGAACGGTCCTGAGAGCGCTGCGAATGTCGTATCAGCAAGTGTGCGAACCTAGGGGGCAGGCCAAGATCATGAGTGAGAGGGCAGGGGAATGAGCGGCCCCTTCGAGCAGATTGTCCTTGTAGTTCTCGACAGCGTGGGCATCGGCGCGATGCCTGACGCAGCCGACTACGGTGACGCGGGGCGCGATACGCTTGGACACATTTGCGAGCGCCGAAGATTGGATGTGCCCAATATGGTCCGCCTGGGTCTTGCCAACATTCGACCGCTCGTGGGCTTGACTCCGCCGGTCAATCCCGAAGGCGCGTATGGGAAGGCCGCGTTGCTTTCGCCGGGCAAGGACACCACAACGGGCCATTGGGAAATGGCAGGGATTATTCTCGAGCGCGCTTTTCCTACTTACCCGCATGGATTCCCCCGCGAAATCATGGACAAGTTCGAGCAGGCCATTAGCCGTAAGACGCTGGGGAACTTTCCCGCTTCTGGCACCGAGATCATTCAGCAACTTGGCGAGGAGCACGTCAAAACTGGCTGGCCAATTGTCTATACCTCGGCGGACAGCGTTTTTCAGGTCGCGGCGCACGAGGAGGTGATTCCGGTCACAGAGCTTTATCGGATTTGCCAGATCGCCCGCGACCTGCTACAGGGCGAGCACCGCGTGGGGCGGGTCATCGCGCGGCCTTTCCGAGGCAAGCCGGGGTCATTCACGCGCACCGAGCGGCGCCACGACTATGCGGTTCAGCCGCCGCACGCCATGCTCCTCCATGTTCTCAACGATGCAGGCTTCGAGGTGGTGGGGGTGGGAAAGATCGCCGACATTTTCTTGAACCAGGGAATCACGCGGACTTTTCCGGACAGAAACAACCGGCAGGCGCTGGAACGCACGTTTGAGGTGCTCGAGCAGCGACCGCGCGGGTTGGTGTTCACGAACCTGGTGGATTTTGACATGCTCTATGGACACCGGTTGGATATCGAGGGTTACGGTAGGGCGCTGGAAGATGTGGATGCATTTCTTCCCAGAATCCTTTCGGCGTTGGGCCCGCGCGACCTCCTGATCCTCACCGCAGACCACGGATGCGATCCGCAGGGTCCCTCAACCGACCATTCACGCGAGTACGTGCCAATCCTCGTCGCTGGGCCGGGGACGCGCAGTGGGACTAACCTGGGGACGCGTGCGACGCTGGCCGACATAGGGGCGACGATTGCGGAGAACTTCGGCTTACACCTCACCCATGGGAAGAGTTTCCTGGAGGAAATCATGAGGTAGGGTGACGCCATAGCGCACCCTCATTCGCCGGTACCGGCGGCCTGTAGCCCTCTGGTTTCAGCAAGTCCAGTTTCACAGCCCCGAGCTGTGAACTCACTCTGAAAGTGGTACAAAAACACCGACCCGCTCATGTGATGTAAACCCTCTCACTTGCGGTGGTACAAAATACCGGTCAGGTCAAAGCCGTTCCTTGCCGGATGAGAAAAACAAGTTGATCAAGGAAATGCTTGCCAGTCCTCTTGCGGCGAAGTTCCTGTCAGCCCAGCACTTGCTGGCGAACTAACGGATTTCCGCGCAGAGGCGTTTAACATGGACCCTGAGTTTCAGAAGTTACTGGTGGAGGAAGTAAAGTTTCCAGAAAAAACCGACGGATACAATCAAGGAGAGTGACATGGGCATTTTTGAAGAGTTGCAGCAAGCAATCATTGACGGGAAAGCTCCCGTCGCCAAGGAATTGACTGAGAAAATGCTGAAAGAAGGCGTTCGGCCTGCCGAGTTCTTTCCCAAGGCCATCATCCCGGCTATGGACGAGGTGGGGCGTCGCATGCGGGAATGCGAATTCTTCATTCCCGAAGTACTGATTGCCGCGCGTGCGGCGCGCGGCGCTACCGATATTCTGCGGCCGCTGCTGGTGGGAGATGAGTCCGTCCGCTCTGCCGGCACGGTCGTATGTGGCACGGTGAAAGGCGACCTGCACGACATCGGCAAGAATATCGTGGCCATGATGCTGGAAAGCGCGGGGTTCCTGATTGTGGACTTGGGGGTTGACGTCACCCCGGAAAAGTTCGTGGATGCGGTGAAGCAGCACAACGCTACCATTGTAGCCTTGTCGGCCCTGCTCACGACGACCATGGTGAATATGAAAACCGTGATCGAAACGCTCACCGCCACCGGCCTCCGGGACAAGGTGAAGGTTCTGGTGGGCGGAGCTCCCATTACGGACGCTTGGGCACATTCGATTGGCGCCGACGGGTATGGGAAAGATGCTCCCGCTGCCGTTGAACTGGCCCGCAAGCTCGTGCCCGTGGCGTGAAACTTGTTGATCAGAAAGCATGTCTGCCAGTGTCCCCTGGACAAAGACAGGTGTAGAGGAATTCCACCGGGATGATTTCCCGAGAGCGTGTGAGCCCTGTTCTCCAGCACAAGGACACGACAGGATTCTCCTTGACGTGGGCGCAAGGGTGACTGGGATGCAGGTCGGCACAGTTTACGGCTTGCGCTAGGCGTTTGGTATGGATAAGCCCGCTGCACCCGCCAAAGTCGCCGAAGCCCACCTGGAAGCTCGGTGAGATCTGGCCGGCCCTTAAGGCGCTTTGCTGAAGGCCTCGATACACCACCTGTGTCGAAGCGCAACGAAGTCGTAATCGCTGATGTAGAAGGTGACATCGAGTGTCTGTGTCGTGGTATTTGTGGGGGGAGTTGATATTCGAAGTGGTCGAGACGTGCAAAAAAGCCTCAACGCCTCCCGCCGCATTCGCGGGATGGCAGTGGAGATTGGGATTCGCTGCAATGGTTTTGAATCTTCAAGGGGACTCAGACACTGGAGGGCCAACGAATGGCGTACGACGCGACCAAGATGCCGGACTGGCAGATTTCCGAGGCAGCAGAGCAGCGGATGCCCAGCCCACGGGAATGGCAAGAAAGGTTGGGGCTGCAACAAGATGAAGTCATCCCCATGGGGAGGCTGGCCAAGCTGGATTTCCTCAAGATTATGGAGCGACTGAGGGACCGCCCGGACGGGAAGTACATTGAGGTTACGGCTATTACCCCTACTCCCCTAGGTGAGGGAAAAAGCACAACTTCCCTGGGTTTGATCGAGGGTTTGGGCAAGCGTGGCAAGAACGTGGGCGGCTGCCTGCGTCAGCCTTCCGGCGGCCCCACGATGAACGTGAAGGGCACGGCGGCGGGCGGCGGAAACGCCCTGCTGATCCCCATGACGGAGTTCTCCCTGGGCCTGACCGGCGACATCAACGACATTTCGAACGCCCACAACTTGGCCATGGTGGCGCTCACCGCGCGCATGCAACACGAGCGGAACTATGGCGACGAGCAACTGGGGAAACTC
>JAIQEZ010000225.1 GCA_020073545.1 Terriglobia bacterium
CCTGTTGCTTCTTCAGTCGCCAGCCGTAGAAGCGTTCCCTTTCTTTTGCGACTTCATCGTTGTTCTTCTGGATCCGCGCCTGGTGTTCAGCAATCAGTCGGTCCAGTTCGGCCTGAATTTGGTGGTTCTCTTCGGCTTTGTGCGCTTCGAGCTCTTTCAGGCCCTTATCCTGCACGCGTTCGTAGGTATCGAGAGCACGATCCCGCCGCACCGCGTCTTCGATGACCTCCTGTATCTTTACGCCGGCAGCCTCCAAGGCAAGGAGGATTGAGCTCCGCTTGACGGTGGGCGTGAGACTACGGATGTGCTCGCTTTGGAGCATCTCCGCAACTTTCAGAATCGTGTATCCGTGACTGGCATCGGGAATCTCGGCGGCACGGTAGATCTCGTCGAACACATCGGGGTTGCTTACCGGAGTTGTGAACTTGGGGTCGACCGCTGCAGCTGAGGCGATCTCCGCCACAGTTTGAGCAGCACTGCGGGGAGCGCTGGGAAGTCGGCTGGATCCAGTCACCGGTTCAGGACCGCTCTCAGCAGGTTGGTCCACCGAGACAAGAAAGTTGTACCACTTTTTCTCCATTGGGACCTCCGCCGCAAGGACCAAGCGGCATAGGTGAAGCGAATCCGGTTCGCTTGAAGCTGCTCAAAATAGCAGCCAACGGCCTGAAAGGTATGCCACTCCCAGACCAAAGTCAAGCCCGGTTACCAGCGGGAATTGGAACGGAATTCGCATCCGACTTGTTAGGTTGCTTTTCCTGAGTGATACGGGCTGGCAACTGACTATAAACTTGCGAGGTGGGGAAAACGCGCGTCATCGGAGTTAAGTCGGAGAATCACGTCCCTTCGACTGGGATCAGGATCGCGTCAAAACAAGAATGAAATTATTCTCCCGCGCGGTCTGCCCGCCGAGTGAGAAGCTCCTGGTCTCTGAGTGTAAGGGCAAAACAGCTAGGCGCTGACGCTCGGGAGCGACGAGAAGCCGGCTCTGCTTCTTGACACGGAATTCAGAGAACCTGTGCATACTCCGTCCCCGAACCAAAGTCGACACCACCTCCAAACCCCTAGCCCGACTTTGACAACTCGCATTGTATTTCTGCGATTTTTCGGACCTCCGCCCGGTTAAGTTCTTCATTGTCAACAAGGGCAATTTCAGAACGGGCTGTAGTGAAGACCTACCCTCTTGAATTGCTGCGCGGGAGGTGCAAAATGGCGGCGTGTTCTTGCGCTGCACGCAGCGGATCAAGGATGGAAAGCTCCATCGTTATTGGAGCGTCGTGGAGAATCGGCGGAGCGCCAACCGAAAGGTCGTGCAACGGCAGGTTCTTTACCTTGGGGAAATCAACGACAGTCAAAAGGCCGCTTGGGTCCGCAGCATCGAGGTTTTGGAAACCGGCAGTGACCAATGGCATCAGGTGGCATTGTTTCCGGAGGATCGAGAAGCTCCGGAGTTGGCGCAAGAGGTGGTGCATGTCCGCCTGGACCAAGTCCGGATCCAGCAGGCCCGGCAGTGGGGAGGCTGCTGGTTGGCCTGCGAGTTGTGGCGGCAGTTGCAGTTGGATCAATTTTGGCAAACCCGGCTTCCTCCGAGCCGAGAAGGTACCGACTGGCTGGCGATCCTGAAGACGTTGGTGAGCTATCGTCTGCTGGATCCTGGGAGTGAATGGCGGTTGCATCGGGAATGGTATTGGCATAGTGCGATGGGCGAGTTGCTGGGGCAGGGCGGCGAAGGCCTGGCGTTACAGTCGCTGTATCGGTGCTTGGATAAACTGCTGGTCCACAAGCAGGGGGTGTTCGGGTTTCTGACGGAGCGCTGGCGGGATCTGTTTCAGGCCGGATACGAAGTCTTGCTCTATGACCTGACCAGCACGTATTTCGAAGGAGCTCCTCCCGGCGCCGGGAAACGACGTCACGGCTACAGCCGGGACAAACGACCCGATTGTGTGCAGGTGGTGATCGCGTTGGTGGTCACCCCCGAGGGGTTCCCGATCGGCTACGAAGTGATGGCGGGCAACACCAGCGATAAGACGACGCTGAAGGGTTTCTTGCAGAAGATCGAGAAACAGTACGGGAAAGTGCAGCGCACCTGGGTGATGGACCGTGGGGTTCCCAGCGAAGAGAACCTGCGCGAGATGCGCACGGCGGAGGTGCCAGTATGGTACTTAGTCGGGACGCCGCGCGGACGTTTGAGCAAGTTCGAGAAGGAGTTTTTACCACAACCCTGGCAACAAGTGAAGGACGCGGTGGAGGTGAAACTGCTGCCGCGAGAAGGTGAACTCTACATTCTGGCACGCAGCCAAGGTCGCCAGCAGAAAGAGCGGGCCATGCGCCAGCGGCGGCTCAAGCGACTGTGGCAGCGTCTGCACGAATTACAGCGGCAGAAACTGTCGCGCGATCAGTTGCTGCTGAAGCTGGGAGCGGCCAAAGCCGAAGCCGGCAACGCTTATCGCTTAGTCGAGGTTCGGGTCCCCACGGCCAAGGACGCGGACACGGCGGAGACGTTCCCCTTTACGTTCGCTTTGCGCAAAGACAAACTTCGCGCCGTCCGCCGTCAGGAGGGCCACTACTTGCTGCGCTCCAACCTCTCGGCGGAAGACCCGGCGGTACTCTGGCAACGCTATATTCAACTGACGGAAATCGAAGCCGCTTTTCGCAATCTCAAAAGCGAGTTGGCTCTCCGCCCCATCTTTCATCAGACCGATGCCCGCATCGAGGCCCACATCTTCGTTGCTTTTCTGGCCTACTGCTTGTATGTCACTCTGCAACAGCGACTGCGCGCCTTGGCCCCAGGGCTGACGAGTCGAGCGGTCATCGAGAAAATGTCGGCGATCCAGATGGTCGATGTCTGCTTGCCGACCACGGACGGCCGACTTCTGACCTTGCCGCGTTACACCCAACCCGAACCGGACCAGCAGATGGTACTTCATCAACTCCACCTGGCGCTGCCCCCACAACCGCCGCCCCGGATTACGCAAATCGAATCAGACCCAGCTCCCGGAGGCCTCCTCATGTAGTGAAGACTTTTGCCTCCCTCGAACCCAGAATCAATTACTTACCAAAGATCCTCGCCCCAGTTGTCAAAGTCGGGCTAGGACGACTGAGTTCCAGGTACGTTCCAGTTTGGCGCAATTTCCGATGTTTTGGCTTTCTGTGCTTGCCTAAAATTCAATAAGTTGCCTGTTTTCAACACGCACAAATATTCCGACTCCTCCTGCCTCCAACTTAACCGTTTAGCATCAGTAGCTTACATAAATTTTGGGAGTGTATTTTCGCCTGTGTGCCCTGGGTCTGTGGCTGTTGCCGGAGGCGCTCTGGCGTCGAAGGATCTACGCGCCTATTCTTCTTCTGCTCTTATCTGTATGCGCCTGCGTGCTGCCTACGACCTTGCAGGACCCCGATAGTTTCCGAGTGGCCGACGATACAGGAGTTGAGCGACTTCGCTCTACCCTACCCTACGGCGCCTATCTTGGCCGGCGGCCATTTTCCGGGAGAGCCAACTTTTCATTCCCAATCCATTTTTGTGTGCGCCCAGCAGCCATGATGCGCACAGGAGCCCTTGGGGGAATCTTGGTCTGCTGCCGGGACCACTTCACGGTCGATCCAGCACGGAGAGGTGTTGCTGCAGACGGCGCTTCTGCGAACGCCCTCCCCTCCTTGAACTCCTCCCGTTAGACCTGCCGCGCGCGTCAAGCCATTTAAGAATGTAACTTTCGTGCAGAGCGTCGGGGCATTTAAAATGTTACCGAGGACCCGCCGCCGCGGGTGTGGGAAAGTGGGAATCCC
>JAIQEZ010000103.1 GCA_020073545.1 Terriglobia bacterium
GGGCAGAAAACCATCCGGTCCTTGTACGTTAAGGATAGAAGCTCCGATGAGTCTGACGAGGGTTTCTGGGGGCTAACCGAACATCAAATAGATGGGTTGCAAAGTCAAGGTCACCAATGGGATGTCGTGCTTCTAGTGGGTTCTGGCGAGCGCGGCTATCTAGGAACGTCTCAGCAGGTGGCAGAAGGCCGCCAAGGCCCTCGTAAATGGTCCTTTTCTCAAGCAGGAGACTACAAGGTGCACGAAAGGGAGATTGATGGCTGGTTTACTCGTTTCGAAACCTACGACGCACTCTTCTCCATGCTGCTACCGCCAGCAACACAAAATTAGAGCACTACCCGCTTACATGAACGATCCCCGCGGGGGTGTATAATGGTGATAATGCTCTGCCCGCAGTGCGGTCGCCAACACGAAAACCCAAAAGGTCACTGTCCTTTTTGCACTCCCAAAGGGCGCCTGACAAGTCGCAACAAGGAAAGGCCGTCCGAAATTGAGGGGCCATACACCTTTGTGTGCGAAGCTTGCGGGCTCGAAGTCGAAATTACGTATGAGAATTCGGGGTTTGGCATGCACGCAAATTTCAACCATTCTTGCGCCAAGAAAGTCAGGGGGTAGAGTCAGGAGGAGGTCATGCCGCTCGACCAATTGAAGAGGGCCATTGAACAGCTAGAGGCCGAAATTGCCGAACTCAAAAACCATCTGCCAGCATGGAATTCCAAAAACACGTCGGGGACCAAAACCTATCGTCCAATAGCAAGGCGTATCGTCCTCTCTGCGCAGCGCGTACAGGAATTGGTCAGAGAAAACACTTACTCACCTTAGGGACGCTTGTTCCCCCTATTACCCCAAATCTTCGTGAGTTGCACAGCCCCCGCGCTTGTGTCTGCGGCTCATGTTGCTCAGCAAGTAGAGCCGCGCCGGAGCGGGCAATCAAACTTGGGGCCGAAGCGTCATTGCGCCACGCGCCAGAGGTTGATGGTCTTGTCGGCGCTTCCGGAGGCCAGCAGTCTTCCATCCGGGCTGAAGGCGACGGACCAGACCTCGTCGGAGTGTCCCGTCAGCGTTTGCCTCAGCGTCCCAGAAGGCACGTCCCAAAGCTTAATGGTGTGGTCCCAGCTTCCGGAGGCCAGCAGTTTTCCATCCGGGCTGAAGGCGACGGAGTCGACAATGCTACTGTGTCCCGTCAGCGTTTGCCTCAGCGTCCCAGAGGCCACGTCCCAGAGCTTGATCGTCTTGTCGTGGCTTCCCGAGGCCAGGAACCTCCCGTCAGGGCTGAAGGCCACGGAATGGACAAACTCTGAGTGTCCGGTGAGCGTCTGAGTCAAGGTCCCGGAGGCCGCGTCCCAGAGCTTGATCGTCTTGTCCCCGCTTCCGCTGGCCAGGAGTTTCCCATCCGGGCCGAAGGCGACGGACGCGACAGGCAAGCCGTGGGCGGTCAACGTTTGCGTCAGCTTCCCGGTGGCGGCGTCCCAGAGCTTGATCGTCTTGTCCCCGCTTCCGCTGGCCAGGAGTTTCCCATCCGGGCTGAAGGAGACGGAATTAACCGAGTTACCGTGTCCGGCCAGGCTTTCCCTCAGCGTCCTCGAGGCCACGTCCCAGAGCCTCACCATCATGTCAATGGAGCTCCAGGCCAGAAGTTTCCCATCCGGGCTGAAGGCGAGGGAAGTAACCCAGTCGCCGTTTGTCCCCAATTCCGGAGGCCAGGAGTTTCCCAGTCCGGCCAGGGTTTCCCTCAGCGTGCCGGAAACCGCGTCCCAGAGCTTGATCGTATTGTCCACGCTCGCGGAGGCCAGGAGTTTCCCATCCGGGCTGAAGGCGACGGATTCGACTTCGGCCTTGTGGCCCTCGAGTGTGCGCTCGAGCGCAAAACTTCGACCTACCCGGAACAAGATTCCTGCAACAGCTGCGGCGGCCTGCGCAAACTCCCGTGCGAATTCCAACACGGAGCTATAGCGCAGATCGCGGTCTTTGGTGAGGGCCTTCAACACTACACTTTCGAGTTGGGGTAGCGCGGGGAGGTCCGGTTTGACCACGCGGAAGGGCGGGGGCTCCTCCTGCATGTGCATGCGCAGGTATCCGACCGGCGTGTCGGAATGAAACGGCGGGCGGCCGGTGAGCATTTCGTAGGTCACTACACCTAGCGAGTAAATATCGGAGCGCGCGTCGAGTTCATCGCTCCTCATGCCGGAAGCCTGCTCGAACGACATATACGCGGGCGTGCCAAGCACCATGCCGGTCTGCGTGTGGGTGCCGGACTCGCGCAGCTTGGCGATGCCGAAATCGACGACCTTGACGATCCTTTCGTCTTCGTCGCCCTGCGTGAGAAAGATGTTATCGGGCTTGAGGTCGCGGTGAATGATGCCCAGCTTGTGCGCGGCGTTCAGCCCCCGCGCCGCTTGCTGGAGAATTTCCGCAACTTCCGGCACGGGGAGCGCGCCCCGCCGCGAGAGGGCCTGACGGAGAGATTCGCCTTCCAGAAACTCCATGGCGATGTAGGGCGTGCCGTCATCGGCCTGGCCCGATTCGTAAATGGTGACGACGTTGGGGTGATGAATGCGCCCCGTGGAAGCCGCCTCATTCTGGAAGCGCAGCAGGAATTCGGGGTCATCCAGCAGCTTGCGGCTCAGGACTTTGAGCGCCACCGGACGGTTGCCCACCGCGATCTGCTCGGCGAGGAAGACCGTACCCATGCCGCCCGCGCCCAGGCGTCGGACAAGGCGGAAACGGCGGGAAAGGCTAGCGGCGAGATTGGCGTCGATCTCAGTCACAGCGGCAATTCCTCAGGAACGCTAGAATGCGACCTCTCATCCTGCCGCGAAGAAAAAGTTTACCACAGAGGCACAAAGGCACGGAGAATGCGAAGAACCATCGAGCCCTTAAAGGACCAACGCGGTTTTGGTGAGTTGCCGTTCGGACAAATCTCTGTAGCCACTTCAAGTTTTTCTCGGTGCCTCAGCGCCTCTGCGGTTAAATCCTTCCAGCTCCAAATTGACGCCTTGCAAACAGAAGTGTAGACTGGCGGCTTCGCATTGGAGCGCACGGCCCGCGAGCCGCAGCGACCTTCCCTGTCGCAAGCAGGAGAAGGTGAAAATTGGGGGACGACAGGAGGACTATGAGCACAGCACTCTTCGACTATTACCAGACGAACCGTGAACGGCACTTGGAAGGACTTCTGCAGCTTTTGAGGATTCCCAGCATCAGCACCCTGCCGGAGCACAAGCCGGACATCCGTCGCGCGGCAGAATTCCTGGCGAATGAGCTCCGCGAGATGGGGATGAAGAACGTGGAGATTATCGCGGGCAAGGAGAACCAGCATCCTTTGGTTTACGCCGAGTGGCTGGAGGCGCTCGGCAAACCCACGCTGCTCATCTACGGCCACTACGACGTACAGCCCGCCGACCCGCTGGAGGAATGGGTCTCACCGCCCTTCGAGCCCGCCATCCGCAACGACAACATTTATGCGCGCGGCGCGGTGGACGATAAAGGACAGGTCTATTTGCTTTGCAAAGCCCTGGAAGGCTTCTTCAAGACGCAAGGCAAACTGCCCATCAACGTCCGAGTTCTGATTGAGGGCGAGGAGGAAGTCGGCGGCGAGCACATTGACGAATACGTGGCGGCGCATCCCGACCGGCTGAAGGCGGACGCGGCGCTCGTCTGCGATACGGAAATGTTCGCGCCGGAGCTGCCCACCATTACCACCGGGCTGCGCGGCCTCGTCTACACGGAACTTGAAGCGCGCGCCGCCGCGCACGATCTGCACTCGGGACAGTACGGTGGGGCCGCGCCCAATCCCATGCAGGCACTGGCGGAGATGATCAACAGACTCAAAGGGCCCGACGGCAAAATTCTGATCCCAGGATTCTACAAGCGCGTGAAGAAGCCCACAGCGCAGGAACTGGCGAGTTGGAAGCGGCTGCCCTTCAACGAAAAGAACTTCATGAAGAAAGAAATCGGCACGACCGCCTTGGTGGGAGAGAAAGGCTTCTCCGTGCTCGAGCGCCTGTGGGCGCGGCCGACGCTGGAAGTCCACGGCTTTCGCGGCGGCTTTACGGGCGAGGGCGCCAAGACCGTGATCCCTGCCGCCTCCACGGCGAAGATCAGCATGCGGCTCGTCCCGGACATGAATCCCAAAGAAGTCTTTCGACTGTACTCAGCCTACGTGAAGAAGATTACGCCCAAGGGCATCCGGACTTCCGTGCGCGTGCTGAGCTCCGCCCCAGCCTCGGTGGTGAGCACGGACAGCCGCTGGATCGCCGCGGGCGCCGAAGCCATGGAACAAGTCTTCAAGAAGAAGACCGTTTTCATGCGCTCGGGCGGCTCCATCCCCATCGTAGGCACCTTCCAGCGCTGCCTGAAGATTCCCAGCGTGATGATGGGCTTCGGCTTGCCCGACGATAACTTGCACGCGCCCAACGAGAAGTTCCATATTCCGAACTTCTATCGCGGCATTGAGGCGGTGGGGAGGTACCTCGAGTTGCTAGCGCAGTGATTAGAAACGCAGGCGTTGAAAGGTGAAGCGCGGTCCAGATTGTTGGGTCTGCGGCTTTTCCACCCCGGTCGATTTCGCACCCCAGACCCATAGACCGGGTCAGCGCTACCGTGCTTCCAACTCTGCACGTAGGAGCACAAGATCTGATATGAATGAAGCACGAGGGAATGTGCATGAGAACCTTTTCTGCCTATGTCGAGTGGGATCTCGAAACAAAGCTTTATGTGGGAGTTATCCCCGGCATTCCCGGTGCACACACAGGGGGGCGAGTTTGGACGAGCTTCATGTGAATCTGAAAGAGGTTCTGGAGTTGTGTCTTGAAGAATATAAGGGCTCAATCGACGACCTCCCACGTTTTGTTGGGCTACAGCAAGTGGAGGTTGCTGTGTGAGTCCCCTGCCGACCGTAGGGTTTCGGCAAATGGAAAGGTTTCTTCTCCGCCTTGGTTTTCAGGCGGTTCGTCAGCCGCGGCGCGGGTTTGCTGGATCGACCAGCGCAAGCGATCGGAATACCTCCCGGTAATAGCCACGGTCACGGGTCAAGAGCTGCGACGCCTGGACCTGTGCGTGAGCGCCGACAAGGAAGTCAGTAAGAATCCGGGTTCTCTTGCCACCCTCCTGACGGTAGGTCCTCCAGAGTCGGCTTGCCAGGAAACTCGCCTCGCGGGTTAGCGCCTCGACGCGAATGTCGTTTTGCAGGAGGAAATCGTCGCAATCAGTCTGGCGTTGAAAGTGAACGCACAACTCCGCATAGACAAGATCACAAGCCACGAGTGAGCCAGCGTTGGCCGCTTCTTCTAAGGCCTGAAGGGAGCGCTCGAAATACTCAGGGTCGGGAGCAAGAATATCAAGGAGAACGTTGGTGTCGATGGCGGTGATCATCGTCCGCGCACGTCCTCGATAAACTCATCCACCCGGGTGTAGCCCAACTCCTTAAAGCTCTTCCTGCACTGGCCCTTCCATCGAGTCAGGTTCAGTTTTCGCGGTTTCTTGCGAAGGAGAATGGAGTTGTTGACGACCTGGAACTCCACTTCCGTTTCAGGCTTCAGCCCAAACCTCTCGCGAAGGTCCTTGGGTATGGTGACTTGACCGCGCTCGCCGATTTTCATATTTTCTAGTATGACTTGAATTGCATACAAATACAAGACTGTTTGGAACCGCCAACTCTAAAGGCTGTGAAAAAACAAAAAGTCTCACGCCGAGACGCAGAGGCACAAAGCGCCGCAATGAAGAACCCGTTTTCCACGGGAAATTGCCCCGTGTTATAGTGCCCACCTGCCAATTCTTGACCGGAGCGTACCCTTGGCCGAATTCAAACCGTTCGTTCCACACGATTCCAGCGAGCACGAATTCACTCTCAAAGCCGTTCTGGCCGGCATCCTCATGGCGGCGATTTTCGGCGCCGCCAACGCCTACCTGGGCATGAAAGCCGGGCAGACTGTGGCGGCGACCATTCCCGCCGCGGTGATCGCCATTGCGCTTTTCCGCCTGCCGTTCTTTCGCGGCGGCGTGCTGGAGCAGAACCTCACGCGCACCGCCGCCTCCGTGGGCGAGGCGCTGGTGGCGGGCGCCATCTTCACGATTCCCGCCTTCATGATGGTCAACGTGGGCGGCCAGCGGCTCTGGACCGACTTGCGCAGCCACTTCTGGACGGGCACGGTGATCCTGCTCGCGGGCGGATTGCTGGGCGTTTTCTTCATCATTATTCTGCGCCGGCCGCTGTGCGTGGAATCCGACCTGCCGTTTCCGGAAAGCACCGCCAGCGCCGAAATCGTCAAGGCCGGCCAGCAGGGCTCGACCGACGCGCCCAAGTACATTTTCGGAGCGATGGGCGTGGGCGCGCTCCTGCAGCTCCTCAAGGACGAAAAGGGCTTCCAGGTTTTTCAGGACTCCGTCAGTTTCTTCTGGAATTTTCCGAAGTCGGTCGTCCGCTACTTCGGTTATCAGAAGGAACTGCTCGGCGAGGTTTCTTACACCGGCGGTGTCGCCTACACCACGCCCTCCGCCTCGCCGGCGCTGATCGGCATCGGTTACATCATCGGTCCGCGCCTGGCGGCTATCAACTTTTCGGGCGGAGTCATTGCCTGGCTGGTGCTGATTCCCTTGGTGCTTTTTATTGACCCTGAACTTCCCCACCGCGTGGGGTTGACCACAACCGGCGGCACGGCGCCCTGGGACTTGGTGAGTTACACGGTCTGGTACAACGTGGTGCGGCCGATCGCGGTAGGCGCGATGCTGGTGGGCGCGGTTTACACGCTCTACAGCATGCGCGAATCGATCCTGCGGTCCATCAAAGGCGCGTTCCAGGCTTCGACAGCGACGGGCGAAGGCGCCGCGGTGCGCACGCGGCTCGACATCGACATCCCCATCAAGTGGATCATCCTTTCTATCCTCGCACTCGTGATTCCCATCACCATCATTTATTACTACTTCGCGCACAGTTGGGGCGCGGCGCTGGTGGCGGCCGTGGTCATGACGCTGAGCGGATTTTTCCTTGCCGCCGTGGGCGGCTACCTGGTGGGTTTGGTGGGCTCGTCGAACCAGCCCGTCTCCGGGCTCACGCTCGCGGCCTTGGTGATCGCGGCCATCATGATGGTCGCCATCGGCGTCAAGGGCCTGGGCGGCGTCGCCGCGGTGCTGGGCGTGGCGTCCGTAGTTTGCTGCGCGTGCTGCGTGTCCGGCAGCCTCATTCAGGACCTGAAGGCTGGCTACCTGCTAGGTGGCACTCCCTGGAAGATGGAAGTGGTGGAAGTCCTGAGCGTCGCCGCGGTCTCCTTCTTCCTGCTGCTGCCCATCATCGCGCTGCACGAAGCGAATCTCGCGAGCGGCGGCATCGGCGGCAAGCTGCTGCCCGCGCCGCAAGCCGGCTTGATGGCGCAACTCGCCCAGGGCATTGTGGGAGGACAGATGGCCTGGGGACTGCTCCTCGTCGGTTGCCTGTTCGGGGTATCGCTGGTGATGATCGAAGCGCCCTCGCCCATGCTCATCGCCGTCGGCATGTATCTGCCGCTCGAAACCACGAGCGCAATTTTCCTTGGTGGGGCGATGAAGTGGGTCGCCGACGGCTGGGCCGCGCGCCGCAGTCTTTCCGGAGACGAGAAAGCCAAATTCGAGGAACGGGGCACGTTGCTCGCCTCAGGCTTCATCGCGGGCGAAGCCATCACCGGCATTCTGCTCGCCGCGCTCTTCCTGACCGGCGTCAAGTCGATCACCCACGTCTTCACCGGCCAGGACGTTTTCCCGTTCGTCGCCCGCTGGGGTGGATGGATTTCACTTATCGCCTTCGCGATAATCGCCTACGTGCTGATCGCGCTGCCGCAAAAGAAGCGGGCAAAGCCGTAAGATCGGAACAATGACCGTGTCGAGGAGAACCACCAAGGGAAACGGGGTTGAGAGGCGGGTTGGTGTCTAATGTACTGGTGTCACAGCCGAACGCTTTGCATTATTCGTGACCTGCCTCGTACCAGGTTGCTTGCCGTGCTCGTCGCAGTCACAATCACATTCTGGACGGTCATGACGTGTCCGAGCAAGGGGCTTTCGGAGCGATCAAACACGGGCGTTTTGAAGGGCCAGGTCGGTCTCACGATGAGCAACCGACGGGTTATCATTCCTGCTCAAGCGACAGTCTACGTTTTGCTTACGGCAGCAATGAAGCGAAACGAGTGGGGGTGGGGGACATTCTCACACGTCAATGACGATGGCACCGCCGGTGGACGATATCGCAACATCCTCAGCAATTTGCTCGACAAAAACAGAGATCTGAAACGCCTGTTTAAAGAGGTGCAGCATAATCCGGACCCGGAGATCGCAAGTCGAATAGCGACATACTATCTGCAGAGCGAGGATGAGGCCCTGGCACAGATTAGCAGTTGGCTGGCAGAGCACCAGAACCGAAGCTGGCAAATGAGGACGATCGTTCCCGATGCGGAGGGGTTCTGGTCAGCCGAAGGCTTACAACCCGGTGAATATGAGGTTGTGGTGCGTGGCAAGTTTCCAGGCTTCGACGCGGAATGGGAAGCCTCTGTGGACGTCTCCCCTGGCCAGACCATCTCCCTGCCTTTGACTAGACCGCGATTCGTCCGGCACAAATAGCGAACAATCCTGCCAATCCCCTCCCGATGTATTGATTTGAAATATCCGCCATCGACCCAGTCTGTCCGGGGTCTCCTGGGGCTTTACTGGTTGAGACCTCACATCAATCAACGGACCACGGACGGCGGACCAAGGACGAACGACTGCTTCTTCGCCAACCCCTCCTCCGCCGCAAGGTGCTCGGCAAGTTCGCGGATGATGCGTTGTCCCACCGTGAGCAGTACGCTGGGATCGCCCGAAAGCTGGTAGGAAGCCATTTGCCTTTCGAACTTGTCCAGGTCAATGCCCAGGCGCTCGTGCGCAGTGCGAAACACCTGGAGCTGCGGCGTTACGTCGGGATCCTGCGGGAAGGCTGGGAACAGGGCGGTTTCCTCCCGGCGGCAATGTTCGATGACGAAGGTCTTAAAGAAGTGCATCGTCATGTGCAACGCCGCGAGCGCCGCCTGCCGCTCCGTCGAGTCTTCACCACGGTGGAGGGTGAACCCGGCGAGAATCGCTTGCCAATCCTCTAAGCCCGCGCGAATCTGCGCATGTTCTTCCAGCCATTTCAGCGTGTCCGGCGGCAAGGCTTGGGCCGGCGGCTCGGCCGCGGCGAGCGGCGTTTCGGACTCGAGATACAAGCTCGCAAGCCCGCGCGCCGCGAGCACCCGCACTACTTCCCGCCGGTCAGGAAAGCCGTGGGTCGAGAACTGGCCCGGCGTATCGCGGCGAAGGTAGCCGCCCGGGAACGTGTCGCAATCCACAGTGAAGAGATCGCCGGCTGCCACCATGGAGATATTCATCTCGTAGTTCTCGCGCGTATTGAAGAACAGCCGCGAGCGTGGGAAAGCGAGATGATAGAGGCTCAGGATCAGGCGGTAGTGGTCGTCCGAAACCGTGAAGCGCGAAGGTTTTTGCGAAGCCAGCACGCCGCGCGCGGGCTTGAGGCGCGGAATCCCCAGGGCGTGCGGCTCCAGGCTGTAGGCGCGGCGCAAGTAGTTGCCGTGCTCGATCGTGGCCAGCGCGTCGTAGCGCCAGTCGTAAAGGCCAAGCAGCGCGCCAAGCGCGATTTTCCTGATCCCCGCCGCGATGACGCGATCCCACAGATCCAAGCGAAATTCGAAATCTCGCTTGGGCGAGCCCATGACGTGCCAGCGGTCGAAGTGCGGCTGGTGATAGGTTTCCTGCCACTCGACCACCCATTCGAGGCCCGCCGCCCGCAGCCGCACGTAGTCCTCGCGCTCATAAACCGGCGAGCAAAGCCCCACCACCCCGCCGCCGAGGCGATCGAGCTTTTGCCGAGTCAGCTCCACGTAACGCGCGAGCACCTGGGGGCCGAACTCGGGATCTTCCGAAAGCACCAGTTCAATCTGCCGGTGGCCCCAGGAGAGAATCAGGTCGAGTTCGCGGCTGAATTCGTCAAGGCTCAGGCGCACGCGTTCCGCCAGCGCGTTGCTGTGCCGATAGCCGCAGTAAAGGCACTCGTTCTGGCAGAAGCTAGTGAGATAAACGGGAATGACGAACTCGACGGTGCGCGGTGCCAAGCGCTCGCGAACCCGCTGCGCCGCCGCGTGGATTTCCTCGCGACGCTCGGGCTCGCGCGCCCAGGCGATCAGCGAAGCCGCGTCTTCCACGTCGAGGCCGGGGTTCTTCTCCGCCGCCTCGAAAATCGACTGCAGGGAGCGCGCAGGCTCCGACAGCCCCAGGAGCGATTCGATGCGGGCGTCGGAGACCCGGAAGACTTCGCTGAACATCGACACTGCGCTTTCACCTCCGGAACCGGGAAAATTCACTCGCGAGGGCGTTCTGCCTGAATTTGTAGCAATCCCCTTTCCATGATGAACCTGAGCGGGCGGAATTGGGAATAGACAAAACGTCCGGGGCAGCGGTCTAAGGTCCTCCGTCACGACGAACACCGAACCACGAGTTGCCGGTCACAGACCGACGCTCCAGCGACGCATGTGGCGATGAGGGATCACCCCTACATTCCGGCGGGATTATCTAGCCAATAAGTGGTTAAGCCGGATAGCAACTTAGGATAGAAGTCGGTGGATTTCTGCGGCATGGCGCAGCCGGCCAGGGCGTTGTCGCGGACGGCCTCGACCGGTGTGGGGTTGAGCAGGAACGCGACCTGCCCCTTACCCTTCTCCACCTGTTCGGCGGCAAGTTCCGTCTCGCGGTAATACGACAGGTTTCTTTCCTCTCTTACGGCCTGGCGATCGATCCCGAGCAGCCGCTCGAGCACCAGCCGGTGCAGCAGGACGACGTCGAGCCGGCGCAGGGTGGGCGCCAAGTCCGCGAGCGCGCCGTCGAGATCAAAATCGCGGCGCAGGCGCAGCAGCACGAGCTTGCCGGGGCCCGCATACGCCGCCAGCGTGGGTCGCTCGCGGCCTGCCTCAGCAAGCTTGGTGAGAACCCGGGCTGCCCAGCCACTTGCCGGGATCCTCACCGCGACTTCTTCCCAATCGAAAATCGCGCGCGCGTCACTCGCGAACTTCGTCCACTCGAAGCTTGCCAGGCTGTGCACCAAGCGGTGCGTGGGCAGGATGGTGAGGCCGCCGGTCTCCATGCGGATCAAGGTCACCATCACGAATTCCGCGCGCCCGTCGTGCAGGCCGAGCGTGCGGCTGTGCTGGCGATAGGCGAGCGCCGTCTCGTAGCGATGATGGCCGTCGGCGATCACGAGCTTTCTCTCGCGCATCGCTCTGACCGCCTCGGCGATGGTTGGGGGATCGTTGATGCGCCACATGGTGTGCCGCGTACCGTACTCGTCTGTCGCCTCCTCCCAGGGCTGCTCCGGGGCGTGCGCCGCCAGCAGATTCTCCACGTCGCCCGCCGGGTCGCTATAGAGCATGAAGATCTGGCCGCAGTGCGCGTGTGTGGCCTTGAGCAGTTCCAGGCGATCGGCCTTGGGGCCCGACAGCGTCTCCTCGTGCCGGTGCACGACGCGCGCCGAGTAATCTTCCAGCCGCAGCAGGGCGACGAAGCCGCGCCGTTGCTTGCGCGGGCCGCGCTGCCCCGGCACTTCGTAATCCTGGTAATAAGGGTAAATTGCCGGCTCCTGTTCGGAGACCAACACGCCGCCCTGAATCCACTCGCCGAGGTCGCGTGCCGCGCGCACGTAGACGTTATCCGCGGAGCTGTCCTCAGGCCGCGTGCGGCCGCGGATGATACGCACCAGATTGTGCGGGCTCAGGCCGTAGTAGCGGGCCTGCATTTCCACCGAGATCTTGTCGTAGGGCTGCGTCACCACGGCGGCGAGGTTGGAGATTCTCTGCGGGTTGTAGTGGAGTGCGCGGAAAGGGGAAATTTCAGCCATGCGTTTCGCTTCCTGGCGAAGTGGATTCGAGATTTCAAAACTACCACACCGCCCGCGATGCGTCGAGGCTTGTCTGCGAGGCTCACTTGGCGTCGCCGCGGCCGAACGTCCGCCGATGTTAGCAGCGGGCAAGCAGCTGCACGAAGCGGCATCGGGGTGATTTGCTGGTCTCCCTAGGTAATCCGGGCACTTTGTCCGACCAGTGCTGCCACCATGTCACGGGCAAAGGTGGCGGTCAGCCGGAGCCGGCGTCGTGAGTGTCCATTAGTTAGCCCCCGTCTTGCGAATTTCTATAGACGGTATTGCCGTTCGTAAGTATTTTATTCTTGACAACTATAGTTCAAGCCTGTATCGTCCCCGCCACTAGGTAGTCAACCGTTTACGCCAGGGGAGTGTCCAACCCGCTCCTGCCCTCGGAGGTGCCGGATGTTTACCCGCCTGCTTGTTGCCCTCTTGCTTGTCCTTCTCGCGAACGCGGGAATCCAGGCCGCTAGCGGCGCGGCCCCAGGCCAAGCCCCCGCCGCCGCTCAGCCCACGGTTGCCGTGAGCGACCCCAATGCAGTCGCTCTGGCCAGCCGAGCCCTCCAGTCGCTGGCCGGAGGGACGGCGCTCAACGACATCACCCTGCAAGGCAGCGCCACCTACATCGCCGGTTCCGATGAGGAGACTGGCACGGCGACCCTGGTGGCACGCGGCAACGCCCAAAGCGTTGTAACGCTTAATCTTACCGGCGGCCAGCGCCAGGAAGTCCGCAACGGCGTCGCGGGCGTGTGGGTGGGTTCTGACGGTACGCCGCACGCCATGGCCACGCATAACTGCTGGACGGACGCGAATTGGTTCTTTCCGGGTCTCAGCCTCCAGGCGTTGGCCAACGATCCTCAGGTCTCGATCTCTTATGTGGGCCTGGAGACCCTCGACGGAACCGCGCTTCACCACCTGCGTCTGTCCCGTACCGTGCTCGGCCAGACCCCTCAAATGACCACCGACATCCAGCGTCTGAGCGCCTTTGATCTGTATCTGGACCCCAGAACCTTGTTGCCTCTCGTCGCGGAGTTTAACGCCCATCCCGATGACGATTTCAATCTGACCATCCCGGTGGAAATCCAGTTCGCCGACTATCGACCGGTGAACGGAGTCCGAGTGCCGTTCCGAATTCGCAAGCTCCTACAAGGTACGCTCACCCTCGACCTAACGGTCGCAAACGCCGCGGTCAATTCCGGCGTACCGCCCACGCTGTTCTCCATCTCCGCAGTCCCCACAGGAGGTGCCCAATGAGCCGCACATCAAACCGTCATTCCCGCAAGAGCGGGAATCCACTACGACTAACATTCCTACTCGTGGTGACACTCCTTATTCCTCCTGGGGCTTTCAGCCAAGTTGCCACCGGCACGCCACCCCTCGGAAGCTTCAGCGGCGGTCCATTCGACACGGTGAACAACGCCAACCTGAACGTGCACTTCGCGATTCCCGTCGTCAGCAAGGCGGGGCGCGGCATGCCGTTCACCTACACGCTCAGCTACGACAACTCGGTCTGGTACCCCAGGAGCGTGGGCGGCACGAATACGTGGACTCCCATCACCAATTGGGGCTGGCGGGGCGTGACGGAGGTAGCTACCGGATACCTCTCCCACTCGACGGCTCAAATGCACTGTATCGACCCCGATACAGGGTTCCTGGTCTTTTACAACCTTTACACCAATTGGACCTATCACGACTCATTCGGCATCGCCCACCGTTCTGCCATCGTCACATCCGACAACTCTCCGATTTGCGGCGTGAACAACGGACAACAGATCGGAGTGGCCCTCGACGACTCGGGTTACACAATCACTGCAACTGGGCCTTTGGGCAGCGTGTCATCCCGCTCTGGGGACGCCGTGAACGCCCCGAGCGCGCCAACCGGATCTGGGAATGTGACCGACAGCAATGGCAACAGCCTGAGCGCCAACCCTTCCGGCGGCACCACCAACTTTACGGACACGCTGGGCCTAACCGCCCTTGCGGTCACGGGGGTTGCCCCCAATCCGACAACGTTCACCTACACGGGTCCCAACGGTCCCGCCACGGTCACGATGAAGTATTCGAGCTATAACGTTAAGACGAATTTCGGCTGTCCTGGGACCACGGAGTACAGCGTCGCGAGTGTGCCACTGGTCAGCGAGATCGACTTGCCCGACCAAGCAACCAACCCGGGGGATAAGTACACCTTCGCTTACGAGGATACACCGGGCTACTCAGGCTATAAGACTGGCCGCCTCGCCTCGGTCACGCTGCCCACGGGCGGGCAGATTACCTACACTTACACCGGCGGAAGCAACGGCATCACCTGCGCCGACGGGACCACCGCCACCCTGAAGCGTTACACCCCGGATACTGGGTCCAACTACTGGCAGTACGAGCATTCCGAAACCGGCACGGGATGGACGACCACGATCACAGATCCCCAGAGCAATCAGACTGTAATGAACTTCCAGACGATTTACGAGACGAAACGAACTGTTAAGCAAGGCTCGAGCACGATCCTGGAAACCGTGGACACCTGCTACGATGGCGCCTCCGTTCCCTGCACGTCCACCACGGTCACGCTACCGATCTCCAACCGCAAGGTACAAGTCACGCTCCCCAATCTTTCCCCATCAAAAACCTACGCGACTTACAATACTTACGGCCTGCCCACGGAGACGGACGAGTACGCGTACGGTGGCGCCTTGGTGCGCAAGACAACTACCACTTACACAAGCTGCGGCGTCACCAATCCCAAGGTGGTTGACCGGCCTTGCACGCTCTCGGTCTACAATAATGGGGGGACACTGAGCGCACGGACCACGTTCGCGTACGACGCCAACGGCAATCGTCTGAGCGAAACCCGCAGCACGGGCGGCACGCCCTCCACGATCAGCCGCACGTTCACCCACGGATCGTACGGGGTGCTGACCGGTGCTACGGACTTCAACAATCACTCGACCACCTACAGCAACTTCACGTGCGCAAGCAACACGGCGTTTCCACAGACGATCACCTCCGGCGGGCTCACCACGTCGCTGACCTGGAACTGCAACGGCGGCGTCGTTACTTCGGTAACGGACCCGAATAGCAAGACCACAAGCTTCGCCTATGACACGACGAACAACATTTGGCGCTTGGCCGGGACCTCATTCCCGGATGGAGGCTCCGTCACCACAACCTACGCGAGCCCCACGGAAATCGGCACCTCCACGAAAGTCACCAGCTCCCTAACCCGGCAGGACCAAATCGACCTGGACGGCCTGGGCCGGGCAGCCACCGGGGCGCTGGTGAACGACCCAGACGGAGAAACCTATGTGGCCACCGGCTATGACTCCGTGGGGCGAGTCTACACGGTCAGCAATCCTTACCGCGGCTCGCCTGCCGGCGGGGACACTTACACCTATGATGCGTTGTACCGTATCGCCTCGGTGGAGCACGCCGACGACAATACGGCATACCTCTACTACGGCGCCGCGGTTGGGACCAATGGCGGCCGCACTGCGCAGCTCTGTGCAGCGGGAACATACGGCTACGGCTATCCGAGTCTCATGAAGGATGAGAGTGGCAAGCTGCGCCAATTCTGGACGAACGCTCTGGGGCGAACTATTGAGGTGGACGAGCCCGACCCTGCCACGGGGAGCTTAACGAGCGGCTCCGTCAGCAATACTTGCTACAAGTACGATGTACTCGGCAACCTCTACCAAGTGGTCCAAGGCGGCGAGACGCGGAATTATACCTACGATTGGGTTTCGCGGCTGACGGGCGCACAGACGCCGGAGTCGAAGAATCTCTGGACCTACTTTTACTACACTGCCTCGGGCGGTGCTCTTTGCAGTGGCGATCCCAGCGCGGTCTGCCGCAAAACCGACGCGCGAAGTATTACCGCCACTTACACCTACGACGCGCTCAACCGCCTGACAGGTGTCTCGTACTCCAACGGTGACCCCACGGCGATCGCATATACGTTTGACCAGACAGACTGTCTTGGCTTGTCGGTGTCCTGTTACAATAAGACGAGGCGTACGACAATGACCGACGCGTCAGGGACGACAAAATGGGCTTACGACGCGATGGGCCGCGTGTTGAGAGAGCATCGAAGCATTAATTCTGTCACGAAGGACACTACCTACACCTATAACCTCGATGGCTCGCTCGCTTCGCTCACCTATCCCAGTGGGCGCCTCGTAACCTACGCTCCCAGCGTGGTCGGGCGGCCGGTGTCCGCCACCGATACGACCCACAGCGTGACTTACGTGAGCAGTGCTCATTACGCGCCGCAAGGAGCGCTGAGCAGCGCGCAATTTGGCACAGCCCCTATCAACTACTCTGTTTCCTCTGACAGCCGCCTCCGTCCCTCTCAGATTTACGCCCACGCGTCTGCCGACTTGCTCAAGCTCCAGTTTGGCTACTTCGGCAACAGCAACGCCCAGACGATCACCAATGACCTGACCCCAGGCCGGACGCTGAACCTCACTTATGACAACCTCAACCGCTTGGCGAGCGCACAGACCGTGGCCACGTCCGGCCAATACTGCTGGGGGCAGAGCATTCCGACGGATGGCACCGGCTACGATCGCTACGGCAATCTACTCAAGATCAATTCCAGCCAATGCTCCGCGCCAACGCTCAACCTCTCCGTGAACACTTCGGGCTACTACAACCAGATCACCAACTCGGGCTTTTCCTACGACAACAGTGGCAACATGACTGCGGATGGCGTGACCAGCTACGTTTGGAACGGGGCGGGGTTTCTCAAGTCGGCGGGCTCGACGACCTACACGTATGACGGTGATGGCAAGCGGGCGATGAATTCGGCGGGTACCTATTACTGGACCACGCCGAGCGGGGAGCAGTTGTCCGACACGCCGGGCGCAGGCGCCGGCAACGAATACATCTTTTTCGCCGGCCAGCGCATTGCCTGGGTGGACTCTGGGGGGACGGTCCGCTACTACTTTGGCGACCACCTCGGGACGAGCCGAATCGTCACCGACGCCGCGGGCAACGTCTGCTACGACGCCGATTTCTATCCCTTCCAGGGCGAGCGCCCTCCTTATGTCAACACCTGCACCCCGGCCTACAAGTTCGCGGGGATGAAATTCGATCAGGAGTCTGGCAACTACTACACGCTGAACCGCTACTACCCTCCCAACCTCGGCCGCTGGATGAGTCCCGATGCGCTCGCCGGCGACATTACCAACCCCCAGTCGCTGAACCGCTATGCCTACGTGCTCAACAACCCAACGACACTCACCGACCCGCTGGGCTTGCGCGAGCCTCCGAGGTATGCTCCCGCTTGCGCCCCTGGGGATGACTCCTGCTCAGGCAGTGGTGGGGGCGGTGGCGGGGGCGGATACTGTGATCCGTGGTTCGGCTGTCCACCTCCCCTGTGCGACCCCTACGATCTCTCGTGCGGTCCGGGCGGTCCGCCTTCTGGAGCTGGTGGCGGGGGTGGGGGTGGCGGTGGAGGCGGCGGGGGCGGTGGGGAAGGAACGGCCCCGCCCTGCGGTGGAGGCGCAGGGCCGGTTCCTCCCGTCGCAGGCTTCCTCGGCTGGGACACCTTCCCGATATGGATCACCATAAAGAGCTGCACCTGCAACCGGCTCATTGCATATCCGATTGGTGGGGAATGTGGGTTCAGCTGCAGATGCAGTGGCTCTATTCCGTACGTGGGCGCCACGATTGCGATATTACCCACGAGCGCTCTGGTACCCGTGTGCGGAAAGATGGCCGAGTACGAGTGCCCGGACCGGATCGACACCATAGCCGTCTCGGTGGGGGTGCCCAATGTGTTCTCAGTTGGCACCCAAAAGGTCACGGGGTGCCAGCAATGATCTGAACCCCGGCCGCCGACGGGGAGCGAGTAGCAAGGTCGCGTGGGGTGGTGGCTGTCAGCTGTGGGACCTGAGGAGGTTATCAAATGGGTGATTACCAGGCATCGCGAGATTTTGGCTACTGCCTCAGCTTTGCGATGAGGGCTGCTCAGTCTCGAAGCTCGTTGACTTTGGATGTTCGGGATTTGCTGGCGGGGCTATTCATTGCGAATCTGGAGAAGCTGTCGAGGTACTGGCGTGACTGGGAGAATTTCGAAGAACTCGTCGCAACGGAGTGCGGGGTTTGCGAGCCTCGGTGGTTCTATTGGATCCAATTCTACAACGAAACGCATGGGTTCGAGGAGGACCGCGATCGTAAGAAGGGACTCTTTAAGGATCAGTCGGCCGATTTGGCTAGGGTATGGGTCACGGCCGGTCAGATTGCAGACGCGCGAGGCGTCCCTGCTCCAGGGTCGAGAGCCATCCTTGCGCCTGAGGACTTTCTCCTTGCGATTGTGCGGCACCAGGAAACCGTACTCGGCGCGAAGCTTGCTGCGTCCGGACTTGACATCGAACGCCTCGAACAGGCGGTCAAAACACTGAAACCGCGCCCGGGTTGATCGCTAGCGCCGGAGCCACAACAGGGAGATTACGCCTTGGCGTGTTGCCACCTCTGAAAGCGAGAGGCTGTATCAAGGTCATTCTCAGGGTTGGGGCGCCGGGCGCCGCGCGGGCAACGTCTGCTACGATGCCGATTTCTACCCGTTTCAGGGCGAGCGCCCTGCCTGGCGAGATGCTTCCGGAAATGTCTACTACATTTTTGCCGACCAGCTTGGCTCGCTACGCACCATGACCAACGCCACGGGCGTGATCCAGAAGGAATCCGACTACTATCCCTATGGCGCCGAACGGCAGGTGACGAACCCCGTGGATCTCAACTACAAGTTCGTGGGGATGGAGTACGACCCCGAAACGGGAGCCTACCACACGCTCTATCGGCAGTATTCGCCCAACCTCGGCCGGTGGTTCAGCCGCGACCCTGAACGGGGCTGCGTCAGGAACCCGCAGGGGCTAAACCTGTACGCGTACGTCCTGGACAATCCTACGAACCTGACCGACCCATTCGGGAACCAAGTGCCAGAGCTCTCAGACCTCTTCACTATTCCCTGCTTGCCTTATACTGCTGGATGTTCGTGGAGCCCGGATGACCCGTGGGGTACATACGGGTCATCCCCTGCAGAGGGCGGCAATCCAGATTTTTGGTTCTCGGTATATTACAGAGCCAATATGCAATCCTACCTAATCTTGTCGGCCTCAGGAAGACCTACGCGGGATCCGGTCGCCTGCAGGATGTGCAGGGCCGACTGCGAGACGAGGAGGGTGGTGTATATGACGCTCTGCATTGCGGGAGCGTATTTCGGATTCACCGGCTTTGATTGTCTGGTCGCCGTTCAAGAGAACTATAGGAACTGCCAACGGGACTGCAATCAGAAGGATTGCCGAGAGGAGGCTGGCCCAAGACCACCACTATCACCTTTCGTGCGTCCCGTAGGTAGGTTATCAAAGCAATCACCAGTATCACCTTTCGTGCGTCCCATAGATAGGTTATTAAAGCAATCTGGCGTCGAGTGAGTACCGGGCAAGGGTAGAGGAGAGTTGGCTCCAAGGACAGGAGGTGCGCCGATGCGACCCTGGGCGGGCACGGTGCTCCGTGCATTCGCAATTGTCAACGTGCTATTCGCGACATTCGGGCTGTACTTCCTCGCAAAAACGGTCCTCATTGTCTATGTGACGGGTCATCATCCCGACGATCTTGCCTATTACCCTCAGGCGTTCTACGGCAGGAGCATCATCAACCTTCTTTTTCTCCTAGCTTTGCTGGCTGGAAGCGCCTTTCTCTGGCGGCTGCAACGCCGGGGCTTGTGGATCTGTAACATTGTTTTTGGCGGCGAGATCCTATATTTCTTCGCTACGGCACTCTTCGTGTTTTCCTCGATGTTTGTGAGAGGGAAGATCGCCCTCATCGGCCACAGCATGGCGGCTACGGACGGCACAGGCGACATGGGCATAAGTGCGCAGCTCCTGACAGGGTATCCAATAATCGCGCTGATCGTCCTCAATATCGCCTATCGCAAACTCCATCGGGCCAAGCCTTGACGCACGCGAAGGGCAACCTCAGTACGGTCACAAACAATCGCGACACCTCGCGCACACAGACACTTACCTACGACAATTTGAACCGGCTCGCCACCGGGCAGAGCCAGGCGACTTCAGGAGGGAACTGCTGGGGACAGAGCTTCGGCTACGACCGTTATGGGAACCTCCTAATAGTCGACTCCATGCAATGCTCGTCACCAATGCTCAGCATCTCGGTGAATGGCTATAACCAAATCACGAACTCGGGCTTTACCTACGACAACAGCGGCGACATGACTGCCGATGGCGTGACCAGCTATGTTTGGAATGGAGCAGGGCTTCTTAAGACGGTCGGCTCGACGACTTACACCTATGACGGCGATGGCAAGCGGGTGATGAATTCGGCGGGGACCTATTACTGGACCACGCCGAGTGGGGACCAGTTGTCGGACACGCCGGGCGCGGGCGCGGGCAACGAGTACGTCTATTTCGCGGGGCGGCGCATTGCCTGGGTGGACTCCGGGGGAACGGTGCGCTACTACTGGGGCGATCACCTGGGGAGCACGCGAATCGTCACCGACGCCGCGGGCAACGTCTGCTACGACGCGGACTACTATCCTTTTCAGGGCGCGCGCACGCCGTATGTCAGCAACTGCACTCCCGCCTATAAAATGGCGGGGATGAAATTCGATCAGGAGTCGGGGAACTACTACACGCTGAACCGGTACTACCCCGCCAACCTCGCCCGCTGGCTGAGCCCCGACCCGCTGGCTGGCGGCATCACCAACCCCCAGTCCCTCAACCGGTACGCGTATGTGCTGAACAACCCGACGACCTTTATCGACCCGCTGGGCCTCCAAGACAAATCGAATATCAAGCTGCAGGCGGGACCGACAGCTCCCGGTTGCACATTGAACGGCATCTTCACGTCATGCTCCGTTGTCGCCAGCGTGATAGGGGCTGGCGCGGCCGTCCAGTGTCCGAACAATGACTGCACCGGCGTCAGTGCGACACAGGGCCC
>JAIQEZ010000104.1 GCA_020073545.1 Terriglobia bacterium
CTGCGCTTCTCGAGCTACAACCTGGTGGGTTTCCAGAATCACCTGAGATTTCCGGAGCAGAAGCGAGTTCTGCGGCTGATTCCGGGGCTCGAAAACGCGGAATTCCTGCGCTTGGGGCAAATCCATCGCAACACCTATATCAACTCGCCGCGCTTGCTGAATCCCGACTTGAGTTTTCGCAGCGCGCCACAGGTGTTTGTGGCGGGCCAGCTCTCGGGCGTGGAGGGGTACGTTGAATGCATTGCCACGGGTCTGGTGGAAGGTCTGGCCATGGCTGCGCGCCTCCAGGGACCGTTGCTCGCGACGCCACCGCGCACGACGGCGTTGGGGTCGCTGGTGCACTACGTCACTCACGCGGTCTCGGGCAACTACCAGCCCGCGAACATTTCCTTTGATCTGCTGCCCCCCAGGGAAGATCTGCCGCGCGCTATGGCTCGCGACCGCCGCGCCCGGCGCGAGAAGCAGTGCGAGCGAGCCCTGGCTGATTTTGAAAGGTGGTTTGAGGGAGTGGCGGGTCCGTTGTCGGTGGGGCAGCGGTTAGTAGGCAGTAAGCAGTAGGCACTAGGCAGCGGGCAGTGGATTACTGAAAGCTGACCCCTGATTGCTGACTGCTGAAAGCCGGGAGTTCTGAACTGACAACGGACAACGGACGTCCTTATGGATGATCTAATCGACCGCTACGTCAACTATCTGCGTTACGAGCGGAACGCCTCGCCGCACACGATCCGCAACTACCAGAGCGACCTGCGGCAGTTTCGCGACTACCTGAAGGGAGGGAAACCCCAGGCCACCGTGGATGTGCGGTCGATCGACGCGCTGCGCATTCGAGGCTTTCTCGCCTTTCTTTTCGAGCGCGAAAAGAAGAAGACTTCCATCGCCCGCAAGCTCGCCGCGGTGCGGGCGTTCTACAAGTTCCTTGCCAAGGACCACGTGCTGGCTGAGAATCCCGCCTCGACAGTCTCCACACCCAAGCTGGACAAGACGCTTCCCCGCATCATGACCGAAGAGGAGATGAACTCTTTCCTCGACCGCGTCGCCGAGGCGGCCCAGAACGCCGACCCCCGGATGCGCCGCGACCGCGCCATTCTGGAATTGCTCTACGCTTCAGGTTTGCGCGTGAGCGAACTGGTAGGCCTGGACCCGCGCAGCGTCAACTTCGGCGATGGCATGTTGCTGGTGCGCGGCAAGGGCCGGAAAGAACGCATCGTTCCTTTCGGTTCGAAGGCCAAGCAGGCTTTGAACGAGTACCTGCCCGCCCGCGAGAGGATTCTGATGGAAGCAAAAAAGGGCGGCCAGGCAGCGCTCTTCCTGAACGCGCGCGGCGACCGGCTGAGCACTCGCTCCGTCGATCGCCTGGTGAAAAAATACGTGCGCATCTATGGACCGAATGTGAAAGTCAGCCCGCACTCGCTGCGCCACGCGTTTGCTTCCCACCTGCTCACCGAGGGCGCCGACCTGCGCGCCATCCAGGAAATGCTTGGGCACCGCAGCCTGGCGACCACGCAGAAATACACCCAGGTTTCCATCAAGCAACTGATGGAGGTGTACGATAAGACCCACCCTAAGGCCTAAGGGAAGCGGCCGATTTCAGCCTAGCGCCCCAACCCAAAGCCGAGTGGGTCCACAGAAGGAATTTGGATGTGCAGCCCTTATGTGCCGCGTGGCACGCGGCAGGACTCACCGCAGGAAACGTGAGCGAATCGATGCTTGAGTCTCTGGCGTGCGGTGGCGCAAGAACCACTCGCCGACTTCCGCTGAGGCTTCGGCGAGCATCCCGTAGATCGGGACTGCAATCCGCACCAACAGTGCCAGAGCCTTCACGCCCAGCCAGACGAGCAACCGCTCGGCCGAACGTGCCGGATCTTTCCGATCAATCCGCAAGCGATAGTGCGGCCCGTTGGTCCTGTAGCTTATCAGGACGAGCCCAGCGTAGAGAACTCCGCCGGCCAGAATCGCCAGCTTGAGAAAACCACTAAATATGCTGTTTAGATCCGTAGCCTCCACCGATGCATCCTTTCCCTTCTAGCGAATCTTTCTTATCTATTCTGATTCGCTGCGACCGCAAAGGGTTCACCCTGCGGGCAAGATCGATCATATCTTTCCCTCCCGAGCGCTCGCCATGACACGTTCGTACCCGTACTGGAGTCCCGCACAAACTTGACGTGAGTCAAAGGTGCACTCTCTGGCCCGAGGAGGGGATTCATCGGTGTTGCGGCGTTCGACTTTAGGGGCGACGCGAGCAATAAGCCCTGAACCCGAGGTTGGCCCTGCCCATGCGTTCTTAACCTGTTGATCTCAAAAGGGAAAGCACTTGTTAGAACTGTTTAACCTCGGGATCAGGGTTAGGGACGACCCGCAATTCGTTGACTTCCTGGTACGGTGCGTCACACTTTGCATGGGGGATTAGGGGTATAATCCCCCTGAGCTTTGGAAGCTTGAAGGGCGATGGCCTCTAACCTTTACTACTTCAGACCTTTCGTTGCCCCCGGGGCGTTGCGGAAGCTGGGTGCGAACTACCACCTCATCCCCATTGAGCGCGATGAGGTGAAACTCCCGGTCTGGGATTTGCCTGCGGTTCTGCTTGCCGACGCCGGCGAAGACGATCTGGCCCGACTTGAAAGGTTGGCGCCCAAGTCGGACGGTTGGCGCATCATCTGCTTGCTGGATGGCGACTCGCACCCTCCTGCCAAACTTCACTCGCGCATCTTCACGGTGCTCCCTCGCAAAGTGCCGAGCCTGGTTCTGGAGAAGACGGTCGAGCGCGCTTTTGAAAGCCTCCGTGCGCAGGATGAGCGCCGCCACACGCGCCAGGAATTACGACGGGCCGTTTCTGACCTCGAGACACTCAACAAGATCGGCGTGGCGCTTTCCACGGAGCGCAATACCGACGCCCTGCTTGAGCTCATCCTGAGCAAGAGTCGCGAGATCACTTCCGCCGACGCCGGCTCGCTTTACCTGGTGGAAGAAGAATCGGGTGGCGGCAAGCACCTGGTCTTCAAACTCACGCAGAGCGACAGTCACTCCGTTCCCTTTCGCCAGTTCACGATGCCCATCGACACGCGCAGCATTGCCGGCTACGCCGCAGCCACCGGCCAGATTCTCAACATCAAGGACGCCTATCGCATCCGCAATCTCCCCTTCCGGCTCAACCGTGACTTTGACCAGAAGTTCGGCTACCGCACCAAGTCCATGCTGGTTCTCCCCATGAAGAATCAGAAGGACGAGGTGATCGGCGTGCTGCAGCTTATTAATTCCAAGAAGCATCCTGACGTGGCGCTTACCTCGCGCGCTATCGTCGCGAAAGAAGTCGGCCCGTTCTCGCGGCGGAGCCAGGAGCTGGCTTCCTCGCTCGCCAGCCAGGCCGCCGTAGCGCTCGAGAACAACCTGCTCTACCGCGACATCGAGAAGCTGTTCGAAGGCTTCGTGCGCGCCTCGGTCACGGCCATTGAATCGCGCGACCCCACCACCTTCGGCCACTCCGAGCGCGTCGCCAAGCTCACGGTGGCGCTGGCGGAAACCGTGGACCGCCTGGACTCCGGCCCTTACAAGGACGTCCACTTTACGCGCGAGGACATTCGCGAGATTCGCTACGCTTCCATCCTGCACGACTTCGGCAAGGTCGGGGTGCGCGAGGAAGTCCTGGTCAAAGCCAAGAAACTCTACCCCGGGCAGCTCGAGCTCATCAGGAAACGTTTCCTCTACATTCGCAAGGTTCTGGAACTCGAGGCTTATCGCAAGAAGCTCGACCACGTGCTGGGAAGCGGCAATCAGGGCTTTGAAGAGTTCTTCGCGCGGATCGAAGGCGAGCTGAACCAGCAAGTTCAACACCTCGACGAGTTCATGCAAGACATCCTGCAGGCCAACGAGCCCGCCGTGCTGCCGGAGAAGACTTCCGAGAAACTTGTGGAGATCGCGGGCTGGAGCTTCGAGGATCCCTCCGGCCCGGCCGAGCCCCTGCTCACCCAGGACGAGCTGCCGTTGCTCTCCATCAACAAGGGCAGCCTGGACCCTTACGAGCGCCTGCAGATCGAATCACACGTCATCCACAGCTTCCGCTTCTTGAGCCAGATTCCCTGGACCAAGGAATTGAAGCGCGTCCCCGAAATCGCCAGGGCACACCACGAAAAATTGGACGGCTCCGGCTACCCCTACCACATGAAGGCCGAGGATATTCCCTTCCAGTCGAAGATAATGACCATTTCCGATATCTTCGACGCTCTCACGGCGCGCGACCGGCCCTACAAGAAGGCTGTGCCCATGGAACGCGCGCTCACCATCATCGGCGACGAAGTGAAATCACAGCTTCTTGACCCGGTGCTGTTCAAGCTCTTCGTCGACGCGAAAATCTACCAGCTCACTGCCAAGGACTGAGGGAGCAGGAAGGACCCGCGTCGCGCTTCTTCGTTCACCTTTCTGACTCCTGACTTCTGACTCCTGCTTTTATGGCCCAGGACTCCCGGCAATCTCGCCCGGGCGAGCCGTGGGTCCCGCCCTGCGGGACCACTCTCGGGCACAGAATCATCCGCAAGCCTCAAGAAGCGATCTCGGCGCCGTGCGGCGGAGACAGATCGACGACCGCGTGGGGCATCAGCAAGAAATTGGGAAACGAAGACTACCCCGAAGCTCAAAAAGCTACCGGGCGGCAGCTTGGTTGGCTGACCCCCTCAAGTACTGCGGATCGAAGCGTTGGAACTTCAGACCGCAGTGGGGGCAGGCCGTCAGACCCAGGTTCGGAAAAGCCGTGGTGGGATCCTTGATTTCCATCCGAAATGCCTTCTTGCAGGCGGGGCAGCGAGAAAGCGGATAACTACGCAACATACAGAAACCTCCTAAGAGTGCGGAAGGAGAAGGACATTATACCACTGGAGGGTGGCCCGTCCAAATCGGCCGGGCATCTCGGCAGTGTTCTAATTTGGCGGAGTGAATTCGAGACAGGGGGTCGGACCTTCGGGTCCGACGATAGCCAAGACTTCACCCGGGGCCTTTAGGCCCCGAAGCTTCAGGGGCTGAAGCCCTCGACTGGGCGCCGGCCGATCATGTCGGAGCTAAAGCTCCGCCCCCCTAGCCAACTCCCTCGAGCGAAGTTTCTCAAATTAGGACACTACCGGAATCTTCTGCTGATTGCCGGAAGGGAGGCCTGTTTCGACCCGTGGTGATGAAATCCCGGCGACGCTGTTTCAAAGACTTCACCACAGGCTCGGCAGGAAACGCGGAGGCATCGTCGAATTGGCAAAGCCAGGATGCGCCAGCGCCGGGGTGGTCGCAAATAAAAAAAGGGCGGCAGTCGCCGCAGCGACCCCGCCCCTTCCGAGCCTCACGCAGCCGAGCTGCGTCTTTCAACGGTCAACCTTGGAATGTTTCCCTATAGCCTTTCACCTGTAACCTAGGCCTGATGGTGATAGACCTGCCAGCCCTTATAGTTCGTGAGGGCCTCGGCGATGGCGCGGCCGTAGTGGCTGCGGTTGACGGCCACATGGTGCTCGTAGCCGTTGTTGCAGATGTGCTGAAGCAGCGTCTGGAGCTTGGGGATGCGCACCACGCCGTAGCCGCCGAAGCTCTGGAGCTTGTCCGCGGTAATCTCGCCCTCGCCCACGTAAGCGCGCATCTTGCCCTGCAGGTCGTCGGTGGAGACGCGGCAGTAGGTGAGCGGGCCGGCCTTCAGTTTGCCGACGATGGTTCCAAAAGTATTTTCCTTGCCCACAGAACCCGCGATAATTTCCTGGAAGTCCATCTTGGCGTCTTCAAAGAAGTGCTTGGGCAGGTTCGAGCAGTGGAAGATGACGGCCTTGTCGGGGTCCTCGCCGAAGTTATTGTTCCAATCGACGATGGCGCTGGGGTCGCCGGCGGCAAGTTGCAGCGCGTACATGCCGATCATGCCGGTCATGTCCGTCTCGCAGGCGCTGGGCAGCAGGTTGTTCGACATCATGCTCATCAGCGTGCAAGGCACCACGCCGAAGAATTCCTCCATGGCCGTCCAGCACTGCACGGAGGTGCCGGCAAGCTCGTTGGCTTTCATCCATTCATCGACCACCACGCCGAACTTGGTCATCTTCACGAGCGCGGGGCTGGGCACACCTTGCGTCGCAACATAGCCCTGAATTGCTGCGAGCTTGGCCTTCACTTTCGGGTCGTCGTCCTTCAGCCGGGCGATGCGACCGAAGACTTCCGAAAGATCGAGCGTCTCGACCGAAATGCCGTGGTTCTCCAGCAGCTTCTCACTGAAGCGCACGGTATTAAAGTTGGTGGGGCGCGCGCCCAGCACGCCCACGCGGAGGTTCTTCAGTCCCTTGACGATGCGGCAGGTAGCTGCAAACGCTTTCAGGTCGGAGCGAAAGACCTCCGACGTTGGCGCCTCCGTGTGCAGGGACGTCAAGGAGTACTTGATTCCGTACTGCCACAGGTTGTTGCACGCCGACATCTTCCCGCAGAAACTGTCGCGGCGCGCGCCCATCAGCATCTTGTTCGGCTCGTCTGGGTAAGCCTGGATGAGCACCGGCACGTCGAGCCCCGCGAAGCGAAGGGAATTCGCCACGGCGCGCTCGTCGCCGAAGTTGGGCAGGCTGACCAACACGCCGTCGATCTCGTCGCGATGCTGCCGAAAAAGATCTGCGCACTTGCGGGCCTCCTGAAGCGTTTCTACCGAGCCAAACTTGGAATCCTGCGGAGTCAGGCAAACGCTTCCATAGCCTTCTTTCTCCAAAACTCGCAGGATTTCTTCGCGTCCATCACGAGCCAAGACGTCAGGGAAAAAGCCGCGGTTCCCGATGATGACGCCGAATGTAGTGGATTTAGACATAGAAAAACCTCCTCGGACTTGACCTCATAAGCCTTCGACCGGTGCAAAACCTAGGCGCCATTCTAGCACGCTATGGGAACAAAGAAAGCCCCAAGTGGTGGAAAACGCCAAAAATGCAGGGGTGACAAAATATCGCACGCCTTTTCTCGCCGTGGATGTAAGCGCTATCGGTTTCTCTGTACGGGCGGGTTGGCGGGCAGATCCCCTGGACCGAATTTCTCATCCCGCTCTTCCCCATTGTGGTGAGAAATTCGGGCTAGGCCGGGCGGCGGAAGCGGTCGAGGATTTGAAAGAGAACCAGGCCCAGGGCGACGTTCACCAGGAAGGAGCTGGCGCCGACGAGCAGCTCGACAGGCGGGGGTGTCTCCAGCAACGCGTGCTGGAGCGCGGCGACACAGAGGCTGTGGACCAGCACGAAGACGCTCGTCAGTACGGTGCGCGCGACCAGAGACTCCAACTCAAAGCGCGTGCTTGCGGAAGCGGCGAGGTAACCCACGATGCCTTTGGCGATCCCGAAGATGCCGATGTAGCCGTGCGAGAGCGCGTCCTGCAGCAGGCCCAACCCGGTGCCCAGGGCCATGCCGAAAACCTTGCCACGCCGGATCAGCGCAAAATAGATGGTGACGAGCAGGGGGAAATCCATCAGGCGCGCCATCGGGAGCTTGAGCGGCAAGAGTGTTTGCAGCAGCAGCGCCACGAGCAACACCGCCGCGAGGATGGCGGGATGCACACGAAAAACCGCAACCGGACGACTGGGGGAGACAGGCATCGGGGCACTAGACTAACAGAAGTGGGTGGGTCATGGGAAACAGTCTCGGGGGAACACCCCAACGCGAGGTGGAGTGGCGGGTCGAACCCCGGGGGTTGTGGAGCAGTGCACGTAAGCGGCTACGATGGACCTTTCTCAGGAAACCCCCCATCAACTCGCCACCTTTTGGGGGAAAGCTTGCCTATCCCTTCCAACACCGAACACTCGGTTCCGCCGCGGGCCTCGTGATAATAGCACCCGACCAGCTGACCACAAAAGCTTGGATCACTTGTTCGCATCGCCTTCCTCTAAATGTTTCGCGGGTGGTGCGGACATTGCTCCTTGAGATCCGCAGATGTTCGAGGAGAGCCGCACGGGCTTCACGGCCTTGCGGGCACGTTCAGGGCTTGTTGCTGGGGGGCGCTGGGCTTGAGGACCACCAGGACCATTTCCAGGCGGTTCAAGTCTACGGAGGGTTTTACGACGATGTTTCTATATATATTGCCATCACCCACTTTCACGACGGCGCCCACCGGCAGGCCTTTGGGATAGACCTGGTCGAGCCCGGAAGTCACCACAGGCTCGCCGGGCGCCACAGGCTCTTCGTTCATCACGTAGTGAAGGTTGCAGAGGTTTCCGCTGCCGCCTTTGAGGACGCCCTGCACGCGGCTCTGGGCGAGCGTCACGCCCACGCCGCTCGAGGGGTCGGTGACCAACAGCACTTGCGCGCTGTGCGGGAAGATGGCCAGGATTTTGCCCACCACGCCTTGGGGGGCGATGACCGCGAGATCGCTCGTGAGCCCGGAATCCCAGCCCTTGTCAATGAAGACGGCGTTGGAGTTCTCGCCAGGGCTGGAGGCGATGACCTCCGCGGCCACAGTCTGAAGCGCTAGTTGACTCTTGAACTCCAGCAGGCTCCGCAAGCGCTGCGTCTCGCCCGCCTGTTCGGCCAGCCGCTGGATTTGCGCCTGCGCCGCCACCAGTTGCACGTGCAGTTCCTGGCTTTCCTGCTGCGCATGCCAGAGGTTGCGATAAGTTGTGTAGGCGCCCCCGGAAGCGTCCAGCACGCCGCGCAGCGTGCGTTGCAACGGATCGAAAACCGCCACCGCCCAGTAACGGATCAGGCGCACGTTGTGACTGCGGGTGATCTGCGCGGAGAGCAGCAGGATCTGTGCGGTAACGACGGCCAGGAGGATGAAAAAGGAGCTGCGCCGCTTGATGAACGCCCGCATGTCCGGCCCCTGGTGGCTCAGGGCCTCGACCGGGCGCGTCGGATCTGGTGAGTTCGGGTCAAACATCGGAAGAAAGTCCCTCGTCCTTCGTCCCTGCTCCATTGTCGGTTGCAGAAGGCATGGGGCGATTGAGTGACGGACTCACGCCGTGATGGGGGCATCCGTCGATGCAGCGAATCCGCAGAGCCGGCATTGCTTGTTCACCCTTATCCCTACATCGGGAACATACCTTCACGGCATTAGTGTTTTACCTGCCCGGCACGGGCGGCTGACTGCGGACCGTCGCTCCGCGCGGGCGCCTATTCTATCGCAACCCGGCGCAAAAGATCAAAATCCGTCAACATTCTACCTGTTCCCAGCACCACGGAAGCCAGGGGATCCTCGGCGATCGAAACGGGCAGGCCCGTCTCTTCGCGGATGCGTTTGTCCAGGTTCTTGAGCATAGCGCCGCCGCCGGTCAGGACAATCCCCCGGTCGGAGATGTCGGCGGAAAGCTCGGGCGGCGTGCGCTCCAAGGCGACGCGGATGGCGTTCAGGATGGTCGAAACGCACTCGGATAAGGCGTCGCGAATCTCCGAGTCGTCGATGGTAATCGTCTTGGGGATGCCTTCGAGCAAATGCCGGCCCTTGATCTCCATGGTCAGAGGCTTGTCCAGGGGGTAGGCAGAGCCGACTTCGATTTTGATTTGCTCGGCGGTGCGCTCGCCCACCAGCAGGTTGTATTTGCGCTTCAAGTAGGCGGTGATGGCTTCATCCATTTCGTTGCCGGCCACGCGCACGGAGCGGCCGTACACCAATCCGGAAAGGGAAATGACGGCGATATCCGTGGTGCCGCCGCCGATGTCCACGATCATGCTGCCGGAAGGCTCGGTGATGGGCAGGCCCGCGCCGATGGCTGCCATCATCGCCTGCTCGACCAGGAAGACCTCGCTGGCGCGGGCGCGCATCGCGGAATCCTGCACGGCGCGCTTTTCCACCTGGGTGATTTCCGAGGGGACACCGATCACAATCCGCGGGTGGACGAACATCTTCCGGTTATGGGCTTTCTGGATGAAGTAATTGAGCATCTTCTCCGTTACTTTGAAGTCGGCGATGACACCGTCCTTCAGGGGGCGGATGGCCACGATGTTGCCGGGAGTGCGGCCCAGCATTTCCTTGGCTTCGCGGCCCACGGCTTCGATATCGCCATTGAGCTTGTTGATCGCCACAATCGAGGGCTCGTTCACCACGATGCCTTTACCCTTGGCAAAAACCAGAGTGTTGGCAGTCCCCAGATCGATGGCGAGATCGGAGGAAAAAACGCTAAACAAGGAGCGAAGGTTCATTCTCTTGTGAACTCCTGCGTTGATGGGCCGGGATGACGGGCCAAGGGCAGACTCATTCGACCACGACGGTCTTTCGAATGGTATTGGTGTCGCCCTTGCGATCTTGTGCGGTGATCGTGATCTGGTTCGAGCCGGAATTCGGAAGTGGCGACGTGAAGTGCCGGAACGTGCCGTCCGGGGAAATCGAAAAGACCTGCTCATTATTGATGATCACGGTGGAGCCGGGCTCCGTCTTCCCTTGCACCTCCACCACCCTGCCGTGCTGAATGATCCTGGTGATCTCCAGGTAGGCCTGGTTCCCCGCAATTTCCTGGACCAGGTTCAACCGATTGGCCTGGCTCGGTTGGCTTTCCACCCCCTTTTCATCAAACGCACTGACGATCCAATAGTAAATCCCTTCTTCCAGGCCGGAAATCTGGAGGGAGGTGTGCCCAGTGACTTTCTTGTCCACCACGAAGTTGGAGAGCATGACCGAGGGGGATATCTGCAGGTGGTAGGCTTTCGCTTCTGGAACCTCCGTCCAGGTGAAATCCATTACGGTGGACTTGGGGTCCTTGGCCAGTTTCAACTCCATGTTTTGGGGGGTCAGCAAGGTGGGGGGAGCAATCACCTTGGTATGCACCAGACCCGGCTGCTGGGACGCAAACGAAACCTGCTCATATTGGCCGAGCTGCACGCTCGTGGAGCCACGTGTCACCTCCGCCCGCCCCAGGTCCAGCGTGAATTCGTGGACGTTCTTGTCAGGGTCGTTGCGGACGACGGCGCGGCTTTCTTCATTCAGAGTCGCCACGGCGTCCGCGAAGGCCACCTGGGAGGTTGAGCCCGGAGTTTCGAAGTGGCCCGTCGCCAGATTCACCGCCCCGGAAGTGACCTGAACCGCCACCTTGGTCGCGCGAGTCACGGGGTCTTCGCGGCTTTCCTCGACCACAATAAGCGCCTCGGGCTTCAACACATAGTTCGTGCCGTCGGCGAAAATGATGCGCGCCACGCCTTCGCTTCCCGTCTGCACGAAGTCACCTTTTTCCAGGCTGGTGTTGTAGTCGGCCCGGATCCACTCCAAGGAGCGCGCCTTCTTGACGCGCACGAGGCCATCCAGGTTCACGAAGTGAGCCTCCCTCCGGGTGGCCGCCGCCTCGGAGCTGGTGATTCTTCCCGCGTCTCCCACCATCGCCTCCAACCCTTGGCGCATCTTCTGGGTCACGAAGCGCGGCGAAATCAAGTATAGGGCAAACGCCGCCAGCAGGAGCGCCAGCAAAACGTAGAAGGCAACCGTTCGATAGGAGATTGTCGTCCACTCAAGTTCGAGTGTACGCCCTCGCCTGCCCCTAGGAGGCCGCGGTAACTTGTCCATAGCGCTGCAATCCTGCAAGCTTATTCTTGACGAAACACCCTGTAGGGTCAAGGCATTTTAGCCTCGCCGGGAGACCGCCCTGCGCGCCGCCCGCCGAGGTGGCTGGTGAGCCGCGCGTGCGGGCCTACGTGCCGCGCTCGAAAGCTTCCGAGGCGTTCCCCACCGGCCCGGGTTGGCTTCCGGCTGCGGAACAGCCTAAGTGTTGCCGCCGTCCACACCTCTCCTCTATAATAGAAAGGTTGTGGCCAATTGGCAGGAGCAATCATGTTTCGATTCTTCCGCAAAAATCGCGAAGCAGTGAAGAAGTATTTGCTGATCTTTTTCCTCAGTATTGTGTCCATCGGCATGGTGATCACCCTGGCGCCCATCCCGACCGGCGACACGAGCCGGTCCGAGTCGAACGTCCTGGCCTCGGTCGGTGGGTACAGCATTACCACCCAGGACCTCTCCCAATCGATTCGCACCCGCTTTCAAAATTCGCAGATGGGCTATGACTCGCGCCTGGTGCCGATCGTTGCCAACAGCGTCCTCAACGAGATGGTGATCCAGCACGCCTTGGTCGAGCAGGCGAAGAAACTGGGCGTACAGGTTTCCGATCAGGAACTCGTGCAGGCTTTGACGAAGATCCCCTGGCTTTATCCGGGAGGGACTTATGTGGGCGCGGACCGCGCCCGCGACCTGGTGGCGGGACAGACCGGCATGACGCTGGCCCAGTTTGAGGGCATGCTTCGCGAAAGCCTGCTGCTGGAGAAAGTTCGCAGCATCATCACGGACGGTGCGCAGGTAACGCCAACGGAAGTTCTGGCGGAGTTTCGGCGTCGCAACGCCAAGGCCAAGATCGACTATGTGCTCTTTGACCCCAGCCAGTTCATTAAAGACGTCAAGGCGACGCCCGAGGCCTTGGGGACGTACTTCCAGAAAGATCCCTCCCGCTACAAGCTTCCCGAACAGCGGCAGGTGCGCTATGTGCTGATCGATCCCGATCAGGTGCGCGCGCAGGTGAAGATCGACGACGCCGAATTGCGCCAGTACTATGCCCAGCACCTCTCGGGTTACCGTGTGCCCGACCGCGTCAAGGTGGCGCACATCCTCTTCAAGACCACCGGCAAGACTCCGGCGGAAGTCGCGACCACCGAGAAGACGGCCGCCGATGTGCTGAACCAGATCAGGGCGGGCGGCGCCTTCGCGGAGCTGGCCAGGAAATACTCCGAGGACACCAGCGCCCAGCAGGGCGGCGAAATCGGCTGGATCGTGCGTGGCCAGACGGTGAAGGAATTTGAAGATACGGCGTTTTCCATGAAGCCCGGTGAAGTGAGTGGGCTCGTCAAGACCATTTACGGCATCCACATCATCAAGCTCGAGGACAAGCAGAATGCGCATCTGCAGTCGTTTGATGAGGTGAAGGATTCCATCCGCACCGAAATCGAGAAGCAGCGGCTCGCCGACGCGCAGGAGAAATTGGCCCGCCAGCTCGAAACCCAGCTCAAGGCCAATGCTCAGCAGTTTGAGGCCATCGTCCGCAAGATGGGATTGGAGCCCCGGGAGTCGCCGCTCTTCAAATACGGGCAGGCCGTTCCGGACCTCGGCAACGCCGACGCTTTTGAGAACCTGGCCTTCCAGCTCCGCCTGGGTGAAGTCGGCACACCCATTTCGGTCCCCAAGGGAGAGGCGATCATCCTCGTGGCGCAGATTGTTCCCGAGCACGTCCCCACGCTCAACGAAGTGCGCGCCCGCGTGGAGGAAGACTATCGCCATGACCAGTCGAACGTGGTCGCCGCCGAAAAAGCCAAACAGTTTGCCCAGCAGGCGAAGACCGGCGACTTCAACAAGGCGGCGAAAGCCGCGGGATTGTCCGCCAAAGAGAGCAAGGACCTTACCCAGTCGGAATACGTGGAAGGCGTGGGCAACGGCAACCAGCTTGCCGAGGCCTTTACACTCAACCCCGGGCAGACCAGCGGCGTCGTTTCACTCGGCGCGAACAGTGTGGTGTTCCGAGTGGTCTCTCACACGGCGGCCAACGAGGCGGACTTCGCCGCGCAGCGCGACCAGATCCACGAAGAGTTGCTCGACCAGAAACGTAGCCTGGCGTTTGAGATTTATCGCCAGAACCTGAAGCAGCAGCTCGTGCGCACGGGCGAACTGAAGATGTACGACGCCACTTTGAAGAATTTCCTCGCTTCCTACCAGACGAAGTAACTTGCGCGGGGCGATGCGAAATCGCCGCCCCGTGGCGTTACCGTCCCCGCATCCCACCCCGGGCCATCCCGATACGGGACGTCGGCTGGCTGGCGCAGAGCGCAGCTCTGCGCTTCAGCGTGTTATGTTAGCGCTGGTCATGCCTACCCACAAACGCCACTTTGCGCCCGGAGACCTGCAATTCCTGACCAGCAGCACCTATCGCCGCGCCAAGTTTTTCGGGAGTGATCGGCTCGCCTGATTTCAGTCTTGCCTGCCGGCCGCAGAGCTGCGCTCTGCGCCAGCCAGCCCGCGTAGGGGGGCATCCCGATAGATCGGGACAGGTCCGCCATGCGCCCCTACAGCAAACTGACCCACCGCCCCCGTACCATCTCGTGCCGCGATGTTATAGAATGCGCCTTGGTTCAGGTCCGGGAAGGGAACTCTCTGCCCAGTGACTTCTTCGCTCGACACACAAACTGTCCGAAGCAGCCGTAAGGCTTCTAAGGAAATCGCGGAACCCGCATGCGCGGTAGTTCCGGCCGGCGATTTTCTGAGGGGGTGCGCGCAGGGCCGCGACGATGAGCGGCCCGTGCATCGCGTTTGGGTCGAGGCTTTCGAGATGGCGATTTATCAGGTGCGCAATCGCGACTTCGCGGCTTTCCTCGAGGCCTGCGGTCATCCCGCGCCGCCGAACTGGCACCACCCGGACTTCCACGACCCCGACCAGCCCGTCGTCTCCGTGAGTTGGATCGAAGCGCAGAAATACTACCAGTGGCTGAGCGGCGCGACCGGCCGCCGCTATCGCCTGCCCACCGAGGCGGAGTGGGAGCGCGCCGCGCGCGGGGGCATCGAGGGCCGGCTCTATCCCTGGGGCGACGAGCCTCCGCAGTCGCGTGCGGAGTACCTCGGTCGCTGGGGTGGTGAGGTGCGCGGGCCGCTGCCCGTGGGGCGGGGCGAAGCGAACCCCTATGGCTTTTACGATCTTTGCGAAAACGTGCACGAGTGGTGCGCGGATTGGTACCAAGCTGATTACTACGCGCATTCGCCGGAGCGCAATCCGGGCGGGCCCGGCGCCGGCGACCGCCGCGCTTCTCGGGGCGGCTCCTGGCGGCATCACGTCAAGGTGAGCCGCTTGGCCGCGCGCTCCAGCATTCCCCCGGCTTTCCAGTACGCGGATTACGGGTTTCGGGTGGTTCGCGAGATCCGGTGAAGGAGTCTGGTTTCGAGGAGAACTGACATGCCCGAGTTGCGCCACAATGTCCTGACTCGCGAATGGGTGATCATCGCCACGGAGCGCGCCAAGCGCCCAGAGGATTTCATCAAGAAGAGAAAGGAAAAGAAGACCCTCCCCGCGTACGTCGCGACCTGCCCGTTCTGCCCGGGGAACGAAAACCTGACGCCGCCGGAGACCTACGTGGTTCCCGACACCTCGAGCTGGCGCGTGCGCGTCACGCCCAACAAGTTCGCCGCCCTCTCTTATCAGGGTGAAAGGCGCCGGGCGATCCAGGGCATCCGGCGAACCGTGACCGGGGTGGGCATTCACGAGGTCATCATCGAGACGCCCGACCACAGCAAGACTACGGCGTTGCTGGCGGACGCGCAGGTCGAGACCGTCCTCCAGACCTATCTCAACCGCTTCCTGTTCGCCTCGCGTGACCCGCGCGTCGAGCAGGTGACGATCTTCAAGAATCACGGCGAAGCCGCGGGCACCTCGCTCGAGCACACGCATTCGCAGATGATCGCCGCGCCCGTCATCACCGCACAGCTTCGGGACCGGCTCATCAACGCGCTCGGGCATTTCGACGAGTTCGGCGAGTGCATCTTCTGCCGGGTGCTCGACCAGGAGCTCAAGGAAAGCACGCGCATCGTGCATGAGTCGGAGCACTTTGTGGCCTTCGTGCAGTACGCCGCGCTCTCGCCGTTCTCCATGCTGATTATGCCGCGTCGCCACATGGCATGCTTTTCGGAGATCACCGACGCGGAAGCGGCTGACCTGGCGCGTAACCTGCGCCGCACGCTCGGCAAGCTCTACCACGGCCTCGACGACCCGGATTTCAACTACAGCGTCCGCACCGCGCCCACCGAATACGCGGGGGTGAAGTATTACCACTGGTACGTGAGCATCATTCCGCGCCTGACCAAGCTAGCCGGCTTCGAGCTGGGCTCTGGCATGTTCATCAACGTCTCGCTGCCGGAAGAGAACGCCAGCTTTCTGCGCGGAGTGAAGGTGGACTGAAGGGGCGGGAGTGGGGTTTAGGTGTTAGTCTAAGGCTGAACACCTCGAGCCTGATGAGGCCAAGGGCAACACCGTGGAACGGAAAAAGTCTTCATCTTGACTTCGCCCGCATCCCTGAAGGGGATAGATGAACTAGCCGGGGGCAACGCCCCCGGAAAGCGCGCCAACACAGAAGGGCCGACCCTGAAAGGGTCGCAGAACGGTGGCGGGATGATTCCAGCGAAGGTCTGTTCGGCAGTCGGTGCGATCCTTTCAGGGTCGGAAGGGCTGCGGGTGCCCTTCCGGGGGCGTTGCCCCCGGCTACTCTATGGCGCCCTGACAGGGCACTGGCCGGCACGCCTCGACGCTGACCTCAGCAGGGCCCGCGTTCATCTGGAACGTCAGCCTGTTCTGGCACCCATGAGGGAGTGGGTGTGATCAGTAAGCATTCGCCAGAAAAACTATTCTGTAACAATGCCTCAGCCCTCGCCGCAAAGGAGGAACTATGATTCGACGTGATTTCCTGACCCGTCTCGCCGCGGGCGCAGCCTCCACGGGGCTGCTGCACAGCGGGAAGACGCTCGCCCATGCCGTGCAGGGGAGCGCCCCGCCCGCAGGCTCCGCTGCCAAGCTGGAACGCATTTCGATTTCCACCTGGAGTCTTCATAACTACTTCCCATCCACCCGGGAGAAGGAGTTCAATCTGCCCGGCCCCATGCTGGCGCTGCTCGATTTCCCGGAGATGATCGTTGACAAGTACAAGGTGCATCACTTCGAGTTCTGCACCACGCACTTCGCTTCCTCGGAACCGAGCTACTTGCAGGAGATCAAGAGCCGGCTCGTCCGCACCCACTCCACCGTTGTGAATATGCCCGCGGATATTGAGGGGTTGTGGGACCAGGGCGGGCTCTCCGATCCGGACCCGAAAAAGCGTGATTGGGCCGTTAACGCTTACAAGAAATGGATCGACGTCGCCCACAACCTGGGCGTCAAATCGGTGCGCTGCGATCCCGGCAAGATGGATCCCAAGAACCTGGAGCGAACCGCCCAATCTTACCGGGCGCTGGCGAGCTACGCGGAACCCAAGGGCGTCCACGTGATCATTGAGAATCACGGCGGCGTCGGTTCCGAACATCCGGAAGAATTGGTAAAGCTCTTCAAGCTGGCGGGCCCCGGGCAGGTGGGCGCGCTGCCGGACATGGGTAACTTTCCGGATGAGGCCACCCGCGAAAAGGGCTTGGGGATGCTGTTTCCCTATGCGCACGTGGTGTGCCACGCCAAGGGTCTCGATATTGGCGAGGATGGCGTCGAGAAGAAATACGACTTCCCCAAAGCCATCGACATCTCCAAGAAAGCCGGCTTCCAGGGGGTCTACTCGATCGAATACGAAGGCCCCGGCGATCCTTACGCCGGCATCCAGAAGACCTTGGATGAATTGCTGAAGTATCTGTGAGCGGCAGGACGGGGCCTGCGCGGCACGTGGCGTGCGCTGCCAGGGCGACGGCAGGCGAGCCGGCTAACCTCAGTCGGCTTATCGCTGCTTACTGGGAGCTGAGTCAGAAGTCCGCTGACAAATCCTCTCCCTTGCGGGCGACCGTTCCCGAGCCCCGTCAGGGGCGCAAGATCGTAGCCCGGGGCTTGCGCCGTGGGCTACGTTCTTTCGCCCGCTCCGCGGGCTGAGTTCATCAACGAACTTCTGATTCAGGACACTGGGAGCTGGGCGAATGCGGCAAGGCGAAAGGCATGAGGGTGCTGATTGAAAACCATGGCAAGGTGGCGGGCAAGGCGGAAGACACTGTGCCCATCATCAAGGGCGCAGGCCCGAGGTCTCTCTGCGATCTGCCTTCTGCTCATCACCTGTCCGGTGTCGCGTGGGCAGGCGCCCGCACCGCAAGCGACGACCCATCCGGCTGCGCCTTCGTCTCAGGTGAGTTCGAAAGGTGAGGCGGCATCGCACCGCTTCTGGGACCGGGAGAACGCCTGGCTTTTTGCCGGCGTGGGCGCCGCGCGGATGCTTGACTACGCTTCTACTCGGCACATGCGGAACATCGGTGTGAACGAATGGCTGCTGAGCAATTCCGTCGTAGATAACCGCCCGCTTTTTGTGGGGATTGAGCTGGCAGGCACGGCGGCGTCGATCGGTGTTTCCTATCTTTTCCACCGCACGGACCACCATCGTGCCGAGCGCTGGGTTTCCATCCTCCACATCGGCGTGGGAGTGGGTGGCTCCATTCGCAATTACACCCTCAGCCCGTCCGCGACAACGCAGTGATTTACTGCGTCAGGCCTCCCGACCCCGGCGCGGAAAGCTCCGCTGCCCGCCGTTGCCGGGGAGCTGGTGTGGTTATGGATCATTCGCCCTCGATTTGTCCCCGCGCCACGCCCTGCGCGATGCGCGCCTCCAACTCAACGTAGGTCCGGTGCACGAGAAGGGTGCGCTATCCAAAGTACTTGAATTGCCTCCAGAACTCGGGCCAGGGCTGGCGAAGGTCCCGACAGAGAAAGACGTCGGCATAGCCATTGATCGCGCTATTCTCGACGCCATATCGGTTCGTCAGACGACCAACCAACTCGCAGGAGTCAAAGTTCCGATCCAGGAAATCGCGCTCCATACCTACCGCGATCACTGTCCGGGGCGGCGGATCGCCGTAGCCACGCAGCCAGTTGGAGTTCATCCCGCTGATGGCCCTGGGTAGGCCATATGCCGGACCATAGAGGTTGACGGCGCCGGCCTCGCCGTCATCACCCGCCAGAATGCCCAGCCTGGCCTGCTCCTGGACGGGCAATGACACGCGGATCTTGGCCACCGTTTCAACCAGCTCCTGCCAGCCGATCTCAGAATTGAAATTGCCGTTCATACGGTCCGCCACGCGCCACCAGGCTGAGTTCAGCGGAGCAACGGGCAGTGTCACTGCGGCGGCGGCCAAGCCGGCCATCGCCAGGACTCTCCAGGTGATTCGTCGCACTGTCAAAGCGGAGCGAGTGCTGAGGGAAAGCACCCACTGCTCGCCCCAGACGGCTCCTGCCGCGAGGAGCATGGGGTAAGCTGGCGCCAAGTAGTAGTCGCGACCTCTGGCGACCAGATAGGCCAAGAGCGGAACGACATACATCCAACCCAGCAGCCGGTAACGCTTGCCGTCTGGCACTGCGAACAGGTACCAAAGCCCTGCGCACCACAGGGGCACTGTGGCGACGTTGGCGCATTTCCAGAATTGATTCAGCAGGAAGCCATCCGCGCGGCCCCACCGAATGTCGCGGGCGTGAATACTCTTCAGGAACTCGAATGAGACAAAATGATGCTGAAGCTGCCAGACCACATTGGGCAACATCACCACCACCGCTGCGGCCGCCCCGCACCATAACCAGGGGCTCCTCAGGTATCGTCGAGCCGGCGTCAGAAGCACGCCTCCCACAACCCCAGCCACCAGAAAAGCCATCGCATATTTGGTCATCATGCCCAGGCCGATCGCCGTACCGATTGCGATCCGCCAGCGCGGATCATCCGATTGGAGGAGGCGGATCACAAAGTAGGCCACCAGCACCCACCACAGATAATCGAACGAAGTGTATGACAAGAACGATCCATGAAACAGCGAGTGCCCTCCGATGCCTACCGCCAAGGCAGCCACAAGTTGCGCCTGGCGTTTGCCGCCGAGTTCGCGGGTTGCGAGACCGGTGAGGACCAGCACGAGGCCTTCCGCCACCGCAGCGAAAAACCGGAAACCTCTAAGCGAAATCCCGAAAAGTCCCAATTCCACGCGGCCCATGAACGGCGTCAGCGGTGGATATTCCACGTAGCCCCAAGCCAAGTGGCGTGCGTTGTCCAGTGTTCCCAGCTCGTCGCGGTGGAATCCGTATTGGCCGTTGGTGAGCGTGTGCAGGAGTACTCCGATCGCCCCCACCGTGCCCAGGACGGCGAGATCTCCTGTCAGTGCACTTTTCCAGATCCGCGCTAGCATGGTTGGTTATTCTTTCCCCCCTCCGTCACTTGAGCGCCCCCAAATTATACAGAGCGACAAAGGGTTCCGCGCGTATCTTCTGTAGCGGGTCGCCGCGGCGACGCGTTACAAGTGGCTTAGCTTGAATTTCTCACCCCGTCCTCCCGGCCGCCCGACGGGAAACGGTAGAGCGTGGTGAGAAACTCGGGCTGGTCCTGCTGCAGCACCCCCGCACCTTGCCTGTGCCGGTAACCCACCCAAAATCCAGTGACAAGTGACAAGTGAAGAGTGACGAGCGGGAACGCTTCCATGCCGGCTTTCAAGGGCGTGGCGAAGCACTTCATCGTTTATCGGCAGGCTCGTGAGGGGGGAAGACTCCGTTTCGGGTGTTTGGCTGTGCCGCCTTGTGCTGGAGCACAGTACTCCGAAGGGTGACACGGGAGGCGCAGGAAGCCCTCAGCGCAAGGCGGCCGGTGTGGGGAAAGGTGCCAAACTGTCCTTCGGGAGATACTTCAGCTCGCTGTGTAATTCTGTCAAGTTCTCGGGCGTTCTGCCGAAAAAATAGTGGAGGGCCCCATGGGCAGACCGGGGAAGTTCGTGTCTTTAAAGGCTTGTCTCATCCCCGGTGGGCTGCAGCTTCTGCCCTGCGACCGGCAGACTGCCGCAAAGCGTCTGGAAGCGCCACCCGTCGGCACGAGGCGGCCAGACTCCCGACGGTTCGGCAGGCCTGGGACGAGAGAGCAGGGAGACCTGGCCGCGACGATGCATATCCGGTCGGTACCGAGATTCCTTATTGTTGTCTTGATCTCATTCCTGTGTCTAGCAGTTTGCTGAAAAAGTCTGATTTTTTGCTTTACTAAGCATATTAATTCGGGTATAACTCGTATTGCTTATTCTAAATGGAATACGAGGAGAAATCCCATGCGTGGTGAAGACCTTC
>JAIQEZ010000105.1 GCA_020073545.1 Terriglobia bacterium
ACCGCCGCAGTTCCTGGTACAAAGTCTTCCTTCGACACTTTGGGATGAAGACTACATGATATTTGCACTCCCACTTCGTATGGTTTAGGCTTTCCTTTTCGTCCATCGTGGAGCTCCTTTTCGTGTGCTTTGGCGGCTCACGTTAAGGAGTTTCCCCGATGGACTCCGGTATTTGTCAAACTTCTACTGCCTCCCCGGCAGAGCCGGGGGGTCTCCCTAGGGACTAGCATCCAGCAAATGCGGGGATCCTTCGTCGGTCGCCGCGGCGACCTCTTCAGGATGACAGCTCAACAGACTTCCTCGGCAGACTGCTAGAACACAAAAGCTCCGCGCACTCTCGACGAGGGCGGAGCTCCTTCCTCCCACTCTTTCTCGCGAAGAGTGTACGGCGGGACGAGCATCGCTCTACCAGGATGCGTCCCCGGGCGCCCAGGCAGGTCTCCTGACTCGCGGCGCGCTTACGGCCCTGCATCGCCTTCCCACCCAGCTCCAGCGTCCTAGGTTGAGGGCAGTGGCTTCGTCCGGAAGTGCTCACGCCGGGCGAACGAGCAGGGCCCGCCGCTTACAGTGGCGGGACCGTGGCCGATTTTCACGGCCTTCCCTTTTGTTCCTCGCACGTGGCGAGTACCTGGGTCGGTGTTGACCAACGTCTCTCCGAGCAGCAATACGGGCCGTGGAGCAAGCGCTTCCTTGCCAGCCAACCCGGTTAGCGAGAAGAGTCGCAAACCCCTCTCGAACGCTCCTCGGAGCGGCTGATCAGTCTATGACGCGAGATTTTGTTTGTCAAACTTCCGCGCCTCGTCAACAATGGGCACTACGATGCACCGCCAAACCCTCGTAGCCCTTCTGGTGTTAGTCGTTTGTCTCCACCCGGCGATCGCCGCCAGTGCCGAGGAGGATAAGCAGCCACCGCCCATTGAGTGGATCTACCTCAGAGCGAGCGCCCTCGACATGACTGCGAAGCTGGGCGCGCGCAAGGGCAGAGCCGAGCATCTGGCCCGGGGAACACTCGCGCCCGTGTTCAAGACCACGGAAAAGGATGGGGTGAAGTGGGCCCAGGTCCGCATCCTGAATCTCGCCACCACGCGTCCGCAAGTGGGATGGGTGGAATCGGACCACGCCGACGTGCTACCGCCGGATTCGTACCCGTCGGACGCTGAGTTGTTAGGCCGACTCGGCACACCCTACGTGGATGACTTCACAGCGAAGCATACGGACGTTGCCAGGTTTTTGGTTCGGAAAGGCCCAGGCGCGCCTCTGCTGCTTTGCTATGTCTTTGCTCGCCCGCTGCCCACGGCCAAGCTCGTGGTCTTCACGCCGAGCCAGGGGAGGTTTCTCCCCGGCGCTTCATTGGACTTTCCGATCAGCGAGATGCAGGCAGGGATCATTGCTCTCGAAATCCGCGACTTGCTTGGTGACGCGAACGAATGCCTGATCTCTCGCGAACCCTTTCGGGAAAGGCCCGAGACTCGCGGCCTCAACCTGATCATCAGAAGGATCGAGGGGGACAAGTTCCGGATCGTGTGGCAGGCGCCAGTGGAATTTCGTAACCTCGCGGAATTCAGATCCCAAGTGCAAATTCTTCAGCCGCCCGAGAAAAACATCGGCGCGCCTGGGACCACCACGACGGGTGAGGTGACTTTCCGCCAGCGCGCGAACCAGCAAGATCCCATCTGGAAGGGCAAAGTTGAGTTTTTCCTCTTCGGCCGAGAAAAAGCCGTCGATTCCGTGACCATTGAGAGGGTGTGCCCCTGGGACGGTAAGGAGTTTACACCGCTGCGGTGACGGAGGGGGAGACCACTTCGCAGGCTGGCGGAGCTCTGACCACACCCGCTCGGAGCTGCCTACTGGAGAGCCACCGCACGCGTACACCAGGAAGGCGAATTCATTTCACACGGAGCCTGCCCATGGAGCAAGTCTTGCTGCCCCTGTTTCCTCTCGAAATTGTGCTCCTTCCCGAAGAACTGCTGCCCCTGCATATCTTCGAAGAACGCTACAAGACGATGATCGGTGAGTGCCTCCAGGCCCAGGCCACAGGAGAAGGCCAACAGGAATTCGGAGCGGTCCTCCTGAAAGCGGGTGAGTTGAGCACCATCGGCTGCAGTGCGCGCATCATCAACCTCACGCGCAAATATGATGATGGACGAATGGATATCCTCACGGTCGGCAGACGGCGTTTCGAAATATCGCTCACAAATGAGGAAAGACCGTACCTGAGGGCCACCGTCGATTTCTTCGATGACGAAGGCTCTGACGTTCCGGCCGATGCGGAGGCCAATCTTGCCATCGAGCGCTTTCGCCAAGTCATGAGAAAACTACGCCAGGCCTCCGAGATGCCGATCCACCTTCCCCGCCCCTACCGTTATCTCTCCTTCCGACTGGGGGCAGCGCTGCCGCTCGACCTCGAATTCAAGCAGCGACTACTTTCGGTTCGCAACGAGCCGGAGCGTCTCAAGCTGGTCGTCCGCGCCATTGAAATGCTTCTGAATCAGCTCGAGCGAGTCCAGCGAGTCCAAACGAAAGCCGGCGGAAACGGGAATATCCGCCACTGACATTTGACCCCGATCAAGGACGGCTTCAAGAATATTGCCGCCGGCTGAATCTGTGCATTGAGTTGGATTGCTCCCTGGCTTATAATGGATGCGGGGTTCGGGGCAAATGCAAAAACCAAGAACACTGGGCGAGCTGAAGAAGTCTGCCTATCGGAGTGTCAGCATCAAAGAGGAAATGCGCGGCAATCTCCTCCGCAAGCTGGCGGCGGGTGAAACCGTATTCCCCGGCATCATCGGATTCGACGACACGGCCATTCCGCAAATCGTCAACGCCATCCTCTCGAAACACAACTTCATCCTGCTCGGGCTGCGCGGTCAGGCCAAAAGCCGGATTCTTCGCTCCCTGGCCTCGCTGCTCGATGAAACCATCCCCATCATCGCCGGATGCGAAATCAATGACGACCCGCTCAAACCCCTTTGCCGGGCCTGCCATCAGCGCCTGGAGGAGCTGGGCGATGCGACACCCATCGATTATCTCCAGCCGGAGCAGCGATATATTGAGAAGCTAGCGACACCCGACGTGACCATTGCGGATATCATCGGTGACCTCGACCCCATCAAGGCAGCTCGGGGAGGACACACGCTGGCCAGTGAGCTGACCATTCATTACGGGTTGCTGCCACGCGCGAACCGCGGCATCTTTGCCATCAATGAGCTGCCGGATCTGGCCGGGAAAATCCAGGTGGGACTTTTCAACATCATGCAGGAGGGCGACGTCCAGATCAAAGGCTATCCGGTGCGGTTGCCCCTCGACATCGCTCTGGTCTTTACCGCCAATCCCGAAGACTACACTGCGCGCGGCAAAATCATCACTCCGTTGAAGGACCGCATCGGCTCGGAGATCCGCACCCACTATCCCGCGACGCTTGAGCACGGACTGGCGATCACTTCCCAGGAGGCCTGGACCGACCGCGACGGAGAAAGACCGCTCGTCATCCCACAGTTCATACGCGAGATCATCGAAGCCATCGCCTTCGAAGCTCGGACGGATAAGCGCGTCGACAAACGCAGCGGCGTCAGCCAGCGCATGCCCATCACCTGCCTGGAGAACACCGTCAGCAGCGCCGAGTATCGTGCCCTGAAGAACCGAGAGGCGAAGATCGTTCCCCGGCCTTCCGACATTTACGCTGCCCTGCCCTCTCTAACCGGCAAGCTGGAGCTTGAATATGAGGGCGAGCTCCGGGGAGCCGATACGGTCGCGCGAGAAGTCATTCGCCAAGCGATGGCCAAGATTTTCAAAAGACACTTTGATAATGTGCCTCTCCACTCCGTCGTGCAGTGGTTTGAGCTCGGAGGAACACTGAAGTATTCGCCCCAAGCACCCTCCGAGGAACTTTTCCAGCAGTTCAGGAAAATTCAGGGTCTGCTGGAAAAAACCCAAAGCTTGGGCCTGAGGGCCAAGGATGACCCTACACTGCTGGCCTCGGGCGCCGAGTTCATTCTGGAGGGACTGCACGCGCTGAAGCGCATTAGCCGCAACGAGGAATTGGGCTACCACACTGAACACCGTACCCCCGAGAAGCCTGCTGAGGAGCCCACTCCGTTGGGACCGCGGCGCCGGCCGCTGAATTGACGTGCGCATTGGCGCAACGCGGATGGGCTGGTTACAGGGAAAAACAGGGCAAACGTTTCCCTTCATCGATGAACCATGAAATTCGTCAAGTACTCCAAATACGTCGCCGACCCTTTCGATGGACTCAGTGCGGAAGATCTGCTGCAAATGCTTCAGGACTTCCTTCTCGACAGCGGATTCTTTGATCAGTACCAGAGCATCTACGAGATGGATCCCGAGCGGACCATGGAACAGCTCCACCAGGCTCTCCTGGAGGCCCTGCGCGACCAGGGAAAAATCCCAGACGAACTTCTGCAACAGATGCTGCAAAACTGGGAGAATTACCAGAAGTCCGAACTGGCGGAAAAGATCAACAAGCTGCTGGAACGCCTCGCTGAGGAAGGCTACGTCACCATCGGACTGGCCCACCCCGGCCAAGGAGAACTGAGGGACCGTGGCGAGGAAGCCACGGCAGGAGCGCAAACAAAAGCCAAGTTCGAGATCACCGACAAGGCACTCGATTTTCTCGGCTTCAAGACTCTGAAGGACCTGTTGGGCTCATTGGGCAAGTCCAGTTTTGGCAGACATGACACACGCGAACTCGCGACCGGCGTCGAGTCCGAGGGCTCCAGCCGTCGTTACGAGTTTGGCGACACGATGAACCTGGACGTAAATGCCACGCTTCTCTCGGCGATCCGCCGCCATGGTCAGCAGGTTCCCCTTCCTCTCGATTACGAGGACCTGCAGGTCCACCAGTGCGAATACCAGAGCTCCTGCGCCACCGTCCTGATGCTGGATTGCAGCCATAGCATGATCCTGTACGGCGAAGACCGTTTCACACCCGCCAAGAAAGTGGCACTCGCACTAAGCCACCTGATCCGGAGCCAGTACCCGGGCGATACCCTGCACTTGGTGCTCTTCCACGACTCGGCGGAGGAGATGCCGCTCTCGGAGTTGGCACGAGTTCGCGTGGGACCGTACCACACCAATACCCGCGAAGGCCTGCGGCTGGCGCAACGCATCCTCTCGCGACAGAGGAAAGATATGCGTCAGATCGTGATGATCACGGATGGTAAACCCTCAGCGCTTACCCTCGAGGATGGAAGAATCTACAAGAATGCCTTCGGACTCGATCCCCTGGTCGTGTCAGAGACCCTGCATGAAGTTGCCCGCTGTCGTCGTAACGGGATCCTGATCAACACCTTCATGCTGGCGTCTGATTATAGTTTGGTGAACTTCGTTCAAAAAATGACGGAAATCTGCCGCGGCAAGGCATACTTCACCACCCCTTACACCCTTGGACAATACCTGCTGATGGATTACATGCAGAAGAAGACCAAACACATCCATTAGCGTGCAAGCCTGCTGTCAAAGGCAGTTTTCCCTTCGGTCCGACTTCCCTTCTTCGCACCGCGTATGGAAGTTCGGTGTGTGACGGGGGCAAATACTTGCGACGGAACAATCGCTCGCGAACAGGCAAAATCTCAGGCGGATCGTCATGCTGCGTGTTCTGGTACAATACCTCTTGACCTTAGTTGGGAAGAAAGCTATGACGAGTCTGACCCCAGGTAAGATCGCCCCAACTTTTCAACTTGGCACAACGACGGGAAAGGCGCTTTCTCTACGGGAGGCTCTTGGCAAGGGTCCGGTTTTGGTAGCTTTCTTCAAGGCCTCCTGCCCGACCTGCCAGTATATCTTCCCGTATCTCGAACGCATCCATCAACAGCTTCGAGAGCATGGTGTGCAAGTTTGGGGAGTCGCGCAGGACAGCGCGCAAGAGGCAACACGATTTGCGAAGACCTACGGGTTGACCTTTCCGATCTTAATCGACGACCACCCCTACAAAACTTCCCGAGATTACGCCCTGCAGTACGTGCCGTCGCTCTTCTTGGTGAAGTCTGACAGCCGCATCGAGATTTCCAGCGAGGGTTTCTGCAAGGCTGACCTCCTGGCGATTCAAAAGTCTTTGGCCCAGCCGCTTTCTGCAAAGCCCCCCGCGCTATTCCTTCCCTCGGAGAAAATCCCGGAATACAAGCCCGGCTGAGGATCGAAAAACTAGGCTTGGTTCAAGCCTTCTTCACAAAGTGGGATGATGGGTGGGGAGGTGCACCGCTGCGCGTGCCTTGACGCGGGAACTACGGACTCTCCACTTGAGCCCGCCACTCACGCTTTCTATGTTTGGGTAGCTTTTTTCGTCGGTCCTGGTGAGGTTGCGCAGGCGGCGGAGATCCCACCCGTAAGCGGGCTTGGCGCTTGACCTCTTTGGTTCGCTGGAAGGGCTTGCGCTTTCTCGAGCTCATCGTCGGACGAAGGCCTTCCCCTCGGAATCCCGCGCGAGAAGAATTGGCGGAAGTGTGTCGGAATCGAACCGACCGGTCCACCAGAGGCAGACCCACAGGATTTGAAGTCCCGGACGGACACCAGCCCGCATGCACTTCCGCATTGATACTAGGCGACTTGAAACGCAGCGTCAACCTCGGCTGCCTCGGCTGCAGAGCTCAGACACCAAAACCCGATGCCTGCGCCACTCGTGTATTCGCCCGCCGAGGGTGTACCCGCCGCGTGGCAAGTCAACGTCTTTGGGGCCACTGACCGTTGGGGAGCAGCTATCTGCCGCTTATTAGGTCCTGTGTTGTGGGAAGTTGCGAGGCGTTCCATCCGCCGCCCAGCGCCTCGATCAGGAGTACGCTCGCCACCATTCGGCGAGTGTGAATATTCACGGCGGCGAGTTGATTCTGTAAGGCAATGGTTTGTGCGGTGATGACTTGCAGGTAGCTGGTTACTCCTGCCTTGTACTGATAGGTGGATATATCCAGGGAATTCTGGGCTGCCTTCACGGCCTCGTCTTCAGCCCGCGCCTCGTTTTCGAGCACCCGAAGTGCCGCCAGACTATCCTCCACTTGCTGAAAGGCGGTCAGGACCGTCTGGCGGTAATCCGCCACTGTGGCATCGAAGACCGCCTGCGCCTGGGCCACCTGCGCGCGACGCCTTCCGGCATCGAAGACCGTCTCTGCCAACTGAGGCCCCACGGACCAGAAACGGCTTGGCCATGAGAACCACTTCAAGATTTGACTGCTTTCAAACCCTGCGGACGCCGTGAGGCTGAGGGTCGGATAGTAAGCAACTTTGGCAATTCCGATCTGCTCGTTCGCCGCAGCCATCTGGCGCTCGGCGGCAGCGATATCGGGGCGGCGCTCTAGTAGAGCGGAAGGGACTCCAACCGGCACCGTGGGCGGCGTGATCTTGATTGCCTGGGACGGAATCGAGAGCGCGGCAGGGGGTTTCCCAATTAGGATGGCAATGGCGTGTTCGTACTGGGCACGCGCCACACCATAGTCGATTAGCTGCGCCCGTGCGGTTTCCAGTTGGGTTCGCGCCTGGGCCACGTCCGCACCGGACGACACGCCACCATTAAAACGGTCCTGAGTTAATTGCAGGTATTCTTCATAAGATTTGACGGTCCGTTCCAGCGATTCCCTCGCCCCATCCGTCCCATGTAGACCGAAGTAGGCCAGCGCCAGCTCCGCCTGGTAGGCGAGGCGGGCACTCTCCAACTGGGCAGCGGAGACCTGCGCCGTCGCCGCGCTGGCGCCGACGCTGCGCCGAATGCCTCCCCAGACGTCCGCCACGTAGGAAAGGCTCACTGGCAAATCGTAAGTCGTGCGCGTGACGGCATTGGGGCTGCCCGTAGGCGAAGCCGGCGTGCGCGAGTTGTTAATCGAGGCTCCCGCCGTGACGGAAGGAAACAAGTTAGACCGCACGATGCGCACGGCGTCACGCGCTGCCCGGTACTGCGCCTCCGCTGCCAAAACGTTCTGGTTAGAGATACTCACCTGCTCTTCCAGGGAGTTGAGTTCCGGGTCGTTGTAGATTTCCCACCATTTGCCACGCGCGAGGGCGTCACTCGGCTGAGCCTCCTTCCAAGCGGACGCCTGCGGGGAGGTATCCGGGGGAAGTTCCTTGTATGTCGGCGGAACCGGCGCTGCAGGGCGTTTGTATTGCGGACCTACCCTGCAGGAACTGGAAAAGAGCAGTAGGCAGAAGGCAGTAGGCAGTAGGCAAACATGAAACCGTCCCTGGCCAGCACCGTGGGAATGGGCGGTTCCTGTAAATGGCGTGAGCACCGATCGCAAGGACATATTTCTCAATCTCACATCTCCGGGGCCAGATAGTTGGCCTCTTTGGGACCCCGTCCTCGAACCCTATACCACCAGTTCTGGAATCGGTCGAAATAGAGATACACCACCGGAGTCGTGTACAACGTCAGCAATTGACTCATGATCAGCCCGCCGATGATGGCGATTCCCAGCGGCCGGCGCAACTCCGACCCCGTGCCGGTGCCGAGCGCCAGCGGCAAAGCGCCCAGCATCGCGGCCATGGTGGTCATCAGGATGGGCCGAAATCGCAACATGCATGCCTCGTAAATGGAATCCCGCGAATTCTTGCCTTCGTTCCGTTCGGCGGCGATCGCGAAATCGATCATTAGGATGCCGTTCTTTTTCACGAGCCCGATCAGCAGAACAATTCCGATAACAGCGATGATGCTGAGATCGGTGTGGGTGAGCAGGAGCGCCAGCAGCGCGCCAACGCCTGCCGAGGGAAGCGTGGAAAGAACGGTGACGGGATGGACATAGCTCTCGTAAAGGATGCCGAGCACCAAGTAGACGGTTGCCAGCGCGGCCGCAATCAGAAGCGGCTCGCTGCCGAGCGAATCCTGATAGGCCTGCGCCGTTCCGGAAAAGCCCGTATGGATCGTCGAAGGAAGGCCAATCTTGGTTGCCGCCGCATTGATGCCACTCACCGCGTCTCCGAGCGCGACGCCCGGCTGCAGGTTGAAGGAGATCGTGACCGCCGGAAAGAGGCCCTGGTGGTTTACCGAAAGCGGCGCGGTGATCGGAGCGTAATGGGTGAACGCGCTCAGCGGAACCTGTCGTCCACTCGGCGAACGCACATAGATCTCGCGCAGGAACTGCGGATTCTGCCAGTATTCCGGCGCCGCTTCCATGATCACGTGGTACTGATTCAGGCTGCTGTACATGGTCGACACCTGGCGCTGGCCGAACGCGTCGTAAAGCGTGCTGTCAATCAGTTGCGGCGAGATGCCGAAACGCGCCGCCGTCTCGCGATCATACTGAAGCATGGCTTGCAGCCCCCGATCCTGCTGGTCGCTGCTGACGTCGGTGATGATGGGAATGGCCCTCAATTCTCCGAGCATGCGGGGAGAAAAGTCCGTGAGATCCTGCAGGTTGTCGCCTCGCATGGTGAATTGATACTGAGCGTTGCTGAATCGTCCACCCACGCGCACATCTTGCGCCGCCTGCAAGTAGAGCGTGGCGCCCGGCACCCTGGCAAGCTTGGGCCGCAGTCGCGCGATGACGAGATCGGCACTGATTTTTCTTTCTTCGGGCGGCTTCAGAGAGACGAACATCCGGGCGCTGTTGCCGCCGCCCGTGAATCCGTTGACGGTATCAACGGCCGGGTCGGCGACGACGATCTTGATCATCTGCAACAGAATCTTGTCCATGGCCTGAAACGAGGTGGCCTGGTCAGCTTGAATCGCTCCCCCTAGCCGTCCGTTGTCCTGCTGCGGGAAGAATCCCTTGGGCACGTAAATGTAAAGATAAACATTAAGGGCGATGGTAGCCAGTAAGAGGGACAGCGTAGTCGCCGGATAGCGAAGCACTCCGGTGAGTGTCTTCCCATACGCCTTTACTACCCTGTTGAAGGCACGCTCGCTGGTCCGGTACAGCCGACCATGGGATATGTGCTGTTTCAACAGATGAGCACACATGGCGGGAGTCGCGGTGAGCGAAACCACCATGGAAACGATGATAGCCACAGAGAGCGTCACGGCGAACTCGCGGAACAGACGGCCAACAATCCCTCCCATCAGCAACAGGGGAATAAACACCGCCACCAGCGAAATGCTGATGGTCAGCACGGTAAAGCCAATTTCCTGCGCTCCCCTCATGGCGGCCTCGAACGGATGCATCCCCTTTTCCAGATAGCGCGTGATGTTCTCAATCACCACAATGGCGTCATCGACGACAAAACCGGTGGAGATGCAGAGCGCCATCAAAGACAGATTGTCGAGGCTGTAGCCCAACAGGTACATCACGCCGAAGGTTCCGATCAGGGAGACAGGAACGGCGATACTGGGGATGAATGTCGTCCGCGGGTTTCTCAGGAAAACGAAGACGACCAGGATCACCAGAACCACCGAAATGATCAGTGTTTGCTCGACGTTTAGTACGGAAGCCCGGATGGTCACGGTTTGATCCATGGCCACCCTCATGTCGATCGCTGGAGGAATCGCGGCTTTAAGCTGCGGAAGCACAGCGCGGATGCCATCCACGGTATCGATGATGTTAGCGTTAGGTTGGCGGAAGATGATGACCAGGACGGAGGGCTTGCCGTTCGCATAGCCCGCATTACGAATATTTTCAGGGCGGTCCTCGGCGCGGCCGACATCAGAGATGCGCACGGCCGACCCATTGTGGTAAGCCACGATCAGGGGCTCGTAGTCAATAGCCTTGAAGATCTGGTCGTTGGCGCTCACTTCCCAGGTGCGATGACCGTCGGACAAATAACCTTTCGGCGTGTTGGCATTGGCGGTGCTCAATACGCCCCGGACCTGCTCAAGGCCGATTCCGTACTTGTTCAGGGCAGTCGGATTCAGCTCGATCCGAACGCCGGGCAGCGCGCCTCCGCCCACGATGACCTGGCCCACGCCGCTCACCTGGGCTAACTTCTGCGCCAAGATCGACGAGGCGGCGTCGTACATCTGACTCTTACTCAGCACGTCCGAGGTGAGGGCCAGCATGAAGATGGGAGAATCGGCCGGATTCACTTTCCGGTAAGTCGGATTATTCGGAAGATTGGTTGGCAGGTAGCCCCGGGCAGCGTTGATGGCGGCCTGTACGTCGCGTGCCGCGGCGTTGATGTCTCGGTTCAAATCGAATTGCAGAGTGACGCTGGTCGATCCCAGGCTACTGGAGGACGTCATCTCAGTGACCGCCGCGATGCGGCTGAATTGGCGCTCCAGCGGAGTTGCTACTGCTGAGGCCATGGTCTCGGGACTGGCGCCCGGCAAACCCGCGTTTACGGAGATGGTCGGAAAGTCCACCTGGGGCAGCGGCGAGACCGGGAGGAGCCGGAAGGCGACCACCCCGGCGAGTGCAATGGCGATCATGAGGAGCGTAGTAGCAATAGGCCTTCGGATAAAAGGCTCTGAGATATTCATAGCTTATTTCGCCGGAACCGGCTCCGATCCTGGGCTGGTTCGGTGCTCCCCGGAAAACCGCTTGGCCAGACGATCAAACCAGAGATAGATGACCGGGGTCGTGTAGAGCGTCAGCAACTGGCTTAGAAGTAGACCCCCGACGATGGTAATGCCCAAAGGCCGGCGCAGTTCTGAACCGGTGCCCGTGCCGAGTGCCAAGGGCACGCCTCCCAGCAGCGCCGCCATCGTGGTCATCATGATCGGGCGGAAGCGCAGAAGGCAGGCTTGATAAATCGCGTTGACAGGGGTCATACCTTCCTTGCGCTCCGCATCCAGGGCAAAATCGATCATCATGATGGCGTTCTTCTGGACGATGCCGATCAGCAGGACGATGCCAATCAACGCAATGACACTGAAATCGTTGCCGGTAACCGAGAGGGCCAGCAACGCACCGACACCCGCGGAGGGCAGCGTGGAGAGGATGGTGATCGGATGGATGTAGCTTTCATACAAGACACCCAAGATGATGTAGACGGTAACCACTGCCGCCAGAATCAGCAAGAGCTCGTTCGCCAACGACGCTTGGAATGCCCGGGCCATACCCTGAAACGCCGCCTGAATGCTCGGCGGCAGGCCGATCGCGTTATTCACGTTGTTGACGGCCTTGACGGCATCTCCGAGCGACGCCGTAGGAGCCAGATTAAAGGAGAGTGTAACCACCTGGAACTGACCTTGGTGGTTCACCGTCATAGGAGCGTTCATTTGCTCCACGTGAGTGAAGGCGGCCAGCGGCACCTGGTTTCCAGTCGGGAATGCGGAGGAGGACGCGATCGCGCGCCCGCCGAAGGCGCTGTCCGAGGGGATCGTGTTGGCGGTGGCAGAGGACGCCGTCGAGGACAAACTCACGCTGGCGGCGGTCAACGAGCTCGACGGCCCGAATATTTGGGTTGCCGCCGAGCCACCCGCAACCAATCCCGTTGAGCCGCTGGCAGCTCCCGTTCCGGTCCTTACATACAGATCACGGAGATCCAAAGGGTTTTTCTGAAAGTCAGGTCTGACTTCCAGTACCACGTGATATTGGTTCAACTGCGTGAAGATCGTCGAAACCTGCCGCTGGCCGTAGGCGTCATAGAGCGTCTGGTCGATGGCCGCGGGGGTGATACCCAAGCGGTAGGCCGTTTCACGATCGAATATCACTTTGGCGCGAAGGCCTTGGTCCTGCTGGTCGCTCGCCACGTCGCGCAGCTCCGGCTGCTTCCGCAGCTCCTCCAGCAATCGCGGCGCGAACAGATTCAGTTCGTCAACGTTGGGATCTTCGAGTGTGTACTGGAACTGCGTGCGGCTCACGCGATCCTCTATGGTAATGTCCTGCACGGGCTGCATGAACAAAGTGATGCCCGGGACCTTGGCCAGTTCCGGCTGCAAGCGGCGAATGACGTCGCTGGCGCTGATCTTGCGCTCCTCGAGCGGCTTCAGATTGATAAGGATGCGCCCGCTATTTAGGGTGGTGTTGGTCCCATCGATGCCGATAAACGAGGAAAGGCTCTCGACAGCGGGATCTTTCAAGATAAGGCTCGCTAGCGCCTGCTGTTCCCGGGACATTTCCTGGAAAGAAACGGTCTGTGCCGCCTCGGATACACCCTGAATGACGCCTGTATCCTGAATCGGGAAAAAGCCTTTCGGAATGAAGAAGTAAAGCAGAATAGTGGAAACCAGAGTACCAACAGCTACCAGCAGAGTTCCAGTCTGACGGCGGAGCACCCACTGGAGGGTTCGATCATAAAGGGTGAGTAACGAATTCCAGGCGCGTTCGGTCACGCGATACAGGCTTCCTTGCTCTTCTACGCTTCGGTGCTTCAACAGCTTGGAGCACATCATGGGGGTTAGCGTCAGCGAAACGACAGCGGAGGCCAGGATGGTAACAGTCAACGTGACGGCAAATTCACGGAAAAGCCGACCGACGATGTCCCCCATGAACAGCAACGGGATGAGACCGGCAACCAGGGAAATGGTCAGCGAGACGATCGTGAAACCAATCTGCTCAGACCCTTTGAGCGCCGCTTGCAGCGCCGGCTCGCCCTCCTCAATGTAACGCGTAATGTTCTCGATCATTACGATCGCGTCGTCAACAACGAAGCCCGTGGAAATGGTCAAGGCCATCAACGTCAGGTTATTCAAGCTGTAGCCGAGCACGTACATCACCCCGAACGTGCCGACCAGGGACAGTGGAACAGCGACACTGGGAATGATGGTGGCGGAAAGGTTGCGCAGGAAAAGGAAAATCACCATGACCACCAGGGCTACCGTCAACAACAGCGAAAATTGCACGTCTCGCACCGAGGCCCGAATCGTGTCCGTCCGGTCGGTCAGGATGCGGACCTGAACCGACGAGGGCAACGAGGCGGTGAGCTGGGGCAGCAGCGTCTTGATGCGGTCGACGACAGTGATGATGTTCGCGCCCGGTTGCCGCTTAATGTTCATGATGACGGCAGGGACATTATTCATCCAGGCGGCCTGACGGACGTTCTCTGCGTCGTCGCCAACTGTGGCAACATCGGTTAATTTGATTGGAGAGCCGTTCCGGTAGGCAATCACCAGCGGAGCGTACTCGGCGCTGGAGAGCAACTGGTCGTTTGCGCCTATCTGGTAGGTCTGGTGTGGCCCGTCGAAGCTCCCCTTCGCCTGGTTGACGTTGGCCGCGACGACCACGCTGCGCAGGTCCTCCAGATTGAGGCCGTAAGACGCCAGGACCGTCGGATTCACCTGAATCCGCACCGCGGGCTTTTGCCCGCCGCTGATGCTGACCAGCCCGACACCCGGTAGTTGCGAAATCTTGGGCGCCAAACGCGTGTCGGCGAGGTCCTCAACTTTGGCGAGCGGAAGGTCGTTGGAAGTAAGCGCCAGCGTCAGGATCGGGGTGTCGGCTGGATTGCTTTTGCTATAGATTGGCGGGCTCGGAAGGTCGGGGGGAAGGTAGGTTCCCGAAGCATTGATTGACTGCTGCACTTCCTGCTCGGCAACGTCAATGTTAAGGCTGAGGTTGAATTGCAGGGTGATGACCGAGCAACCCTCGGAGCTGGTGGAAGTCATCTGCTGGAGTCCGGGCACCTGGCCAAACTGACGCTCGAGCGGAGCCGTCACGGAAGACGCCATCACGTCCGGGCTGGCGCCGGGGTAGAAGGTGATAACCTGGATGGTCGGGTAATCCACCTCCGGCAAGGCTGATACCGGCAACTGTTTGTACGCAACCGCGCCCGCCAACAGGATGCCGACCATCAGCAACGATGTAGCCACCGGTCGGAGGATGAATGTCCGGGACGGGCTCATTAAGTTCCCTTCTGGCTCCTTTCGCCGTACATTTGCGCCCTGACCTTGCTCCCCTCTTGAAGTTTGTCGACGCCCGTCATAACCACAACGTCACCCGGGGCTGCACCGGAGGAAACTTCGGAGTCGTCACCTTCCATAGTACCGATCGTTATCGTCCGCACCGTCACCGTGGAATCTGGCTTCACAAGGTAAACGTAGGTTGTTTGGGAGTTCCGCTGAACCGCGGCGGTGGGTACCAGGGTTACTCCTCGCTTTTCCTCTACCAACAATCGAGCGTTGACGAACTGATTAGGAAACAGCGCGCCGTCCTTGTTGTCGAAATTCGCCCGCAATTTGACCGTGCCGGTCGTTTGATCGATCTGATTGTCGAGGGTCACTAACCACCCTTGCGCAATCTTAGCCTTCTTTTCGCGATCATAAGCATCCACACGGAGCCGCTGTCCGGCACGCATCTTCTGCAGGACGGCCGGAAGCTGGTCCTCAGCAATTGTGAAGATTACGCTCATGGGTGTGATCTGCGTGATCACCAATAACCCGGTGGCGTCGGCGGCATGAACAATGTTCCCCGGATCCACCAGACGCAGGCCCACGCGGCCGGCGATGGGAGCCGTAATGTGGCAATAAGCGAGATTGAGCTTGGCGTTGTCAATCTGTCCCTGGTCGATTTTCACGGCTCCTTCATATTGCCGGACCGTCGCCTGCTGAGTTGCAAGCTGTTGTTCCGGAACTGCGTTCTTCGGCACCAGAGTTTGGTAGCGGGCAAGATCGACACGCGCATTATCCAGTGCCGCCTGATCCTTGGCGAATTGTCCTTCGGCCTGCTCCAGTAGGACCTGATAGGGCCGCGGGTCAATATCCACGAGGGGATCGCCCTCACGAACGAAATCTCCCTCCTTGTAGTGGACTCGCATGAGTTGCCCATCGACGCGACTCCTCACGGTAACGGTATAAATCGGAGTCACTGCACCCAACCCACTGATATAAACGCCGATGTCGCCCTTGTGAGCTCTTGCGGCGACCACAGGAATGACCGAGGGGCCGCGCGCCGCGCTGCCCCCCGGTCCGGCGGATGCACCGCCAGCCTTCGTTTCACGTGCTTGTGGCCGAAAGTGATAGATGCCCAACCCCAGCAGGACAACGAGCGCCAACCAAAGCCACCAGCGCTTCTTGGATCTGGGAGCGGGGGATCCCCCCGCTCGTCCGTAGTTTGGTAGTTGTTCTTGTTGTTCCAGCGTGCTAGGTTTTTCCACATTCATGGTCAATAAGCCTCTGGTCGGGCTGAAGAAAACAGACCATCCTCAGCCACATGCACATATTTCAACAGGCAGGGCTTGCTTTGCCCCCGCTTGTGCCTCGTCGCCTGCTTGAAGTGCGGGTGGCCCGCTCCTCTGTGCCGTCGACACTGTTGCGGTGTGGGACTGGCCAAGGTTCTAAGGTTTTACTCGGCACACCACTTCTCCAGTCTCTTGAAAAGAAACACACTTTCATATCACTGTAGGATACAGCACCTTTTATTTGACGATCTGAGTCCGAGCATAGTTACCGCGGCAGAGCCCGAGCAACCGCGCGATTCCCTTGAATCTCTAAGCGGCCCGGTTGTGGACGACCATCAGCCCCCCAATCCGTACCAAAGCACGTGACGTTTCCAGATACGAGGCTAAGACGTCACTGGGACGGCCCATCTAGTCAGAATACCATAAGTGGGGATTCCAAAATACCTGGCCTAGTCTCAAGCGTCGTGGGCGTTGGAGCCTCTGACGTCGTCGGGATCGTCATGATCCACTGAGAAGAATCCGCGGGACGAGTACGCCACGCGGTCGCGAAACCGGCATACCGCCCGCGGGGGTTACTTTTTCTTCCCGAAATGGACAACAACGCCGGCAGAATACACCACATTCTGCGCGAGCCCACTGACCGGGAAGATCGCACCAGTGCTGGATTGTGCGGGAAGGCCAAAAGTGGGCGATCCGGTCAGGTGATCCCGAAGGTCCAGGCGAAGGCTAACCCGTCGAAAAACCTTGTGCTCGATGCCACCCCCGCAATTCACACCCAGTTTGTCGGTGGCTGACAGAGTCGCCGTGCTCACAGCGCCAAATCCCTGTGAAGAAGCTGCGGCAACGCCGACGAGTGTGGGTGCGAACCGATGGAATTCCCAGCCCGCGGTGAGATAAGGACGGAACCCGAGGGGTGCGAAGGGCGCGTGGGCAACCAGATTTATGCTGCCCACACGATTTCGCATGCCGTACGCTATGGTCACGGTGGGATTCAGGCTGATGTTGGTCACACGCAGGTCATTAGGGCCCGAAGCATAGGCGGCCTCAACCCCCAGAATCTTTCCGATCGGTACTTCAACTCCCACTAGATACTTGGCAGCACTCGCATAGCTCGAACGGTACCTTTCATCAGCGGAAGTGAAATACCTCGCATCGAAAAGGGTCGAGCCGCTTCCCATCACAAAAACGTCAAAGCGTATGTCCCTGGCATGTGCCGCAACCGTGCTGAAGCACAAAGCCGCCGCCACCATTAGACTCTGCACAGTTTTCTTAGTCATCATGCTAGAAGGGGCCTCCTGGACATCTGAGACTTGAGGGATTAGCTTTCCCCCAGCAGTCCCACCTCCCGACTTGACGAAGCTTCACCGCGTAGATTCGCAGTACACTCATTCCGCTATGCGTCCGCGATGCGTGCCGACAAACTCAGACTGCTTGCGCAGTGAACTTTTCAAACCTCGACGACATATCAGGCACCGCCCCGCACGCGGGCTCATTTCCTGCGTGACCTGGCGTTCCTGTGGGCTTGCACAGAAGCGGCGGATGGACCCCGTCCGTCGCCTTTCACTCAGCGGCATGACCTGCACAGTGCTTCGATGCCAACCCCCTTGGCGCAGGTTGGTTCGCTCGCCCCTGGGACTGAAAAAGTAGAAGGTTGTCGACCCGAAAGCGACGGGCCCGCTTCGGCATCCTTGGAACCCCACTCCACGCCGAAATTGGACGAAGACAGTTTACTGCGCACATCAACACGGGACCCATTGTGGAGGCGAGGATTCACGGGTGACCATCTGCCTTTTGACGCCCCGCCTCGCGCCCGGTATAATTTACCTAAGGGCTCATCCGAGAGGGAGGTGCGCTTGCCGCTTTACGAATACCAGTGCAAAAAGTGCGGACGACGCGTTGAAAAAATCCAGAAATTCTCCGACCTTCCACTAACCATCTGTGAAGGATGTGGTGGAAAACTGGAACGCCTGCTGTCATCATCGGCTATCCAGTTCAAGGGTTCCGGCTGGTACGTCACAGACTACGCGCGGGGATCCTCTTCCACCAACCCCAGTTCCGCCGCAGATCCTTCCGATGGACCAGGCAAGAAGACTCAGGAAACCAGCAAGCCGAGTGAACCTGTCAAGCCCAGCCCCAGCAAGGACTGAGCCTTTCCCCTGCCCGCTCCACGCTAAAGCCGGAGTGACTTGAGGTACCTTCGAAAGGCCTTGCCCATGTCAGGCCGTTGCAGGGCCAATTCGACGGTGGCCCGCAGAAAACCAAGCTTGTCACCCGCATCATACCGCGTGCCCTCGAAAACATACCCGTAGATGGGTTCCGTGACGAGAAGCCGCCGCAGGCCGTCCGTGAGTTGGATTTCGCCACCCGCGCCCGGCGCCGTGGCGGAAAGCACCCTGAAGATCGTCGGAGTCAGGATGTAGCGCCCGATGACCGCCAAATTCGAGGGGGCTGCCTTGGGTGAGGGTTTCTCAACCATGTCCTCAATACGGTAGAGGCGCCCTTGCCAATCGCGGTCGGGCACCAGGCGCCCGCGAATAATCCCATAGCTTGAGACGGCCTTGCGTGGAACCCGCTGAACAGCAACGACGCTGCGCCCATAACGCTCGAAGACCTTGAGCATTTGCTTCAGGCAGGGAGTCTCATTCACAATGACGTCATCGGAGAGCAGCACGGCAAACGGTTCCTCGCCTACCAAATCCTGGGCCGTCAGGATGGCGTCACCTAGTCCCCGCGGGATTTGCTGCCGAACATAGGCAAAGCGCACCATCCCGGAAATCCGTCGTAGTTGCCGGCGAAGCGATTCCTTCCCTCGGCCTGCCAACTCCTGCTCGAGCTCTGCAGAAACGTCGAAATGGTTTTCGATGGCCTGCTTGCCACGTCCGGTGACGAACACGACCATCGGTATACCCGAAGATGCCACCTCCTCGACGGCATACTGTACGAGTGGCTTGTCCACGATCGGCAGCATCTCTTTGGGCTGAGCCTTGGTTGCCGGCAAGAAGCGTGTTCCTAACCCTGCCACTGGCAATACAGCCTTGTGAATCCGCATGATACCTCGCGCTAATCCCCGTTTTGGGTGCGATCAAGCTTCGTGTGCGACACTGAGTGTATCCCTTCGCTTCCCGCCTCGTCAAAGAGTATGCTCGGCAGCGCTGCAGGCCGTGCTTTCCAGCCTTGCCCCCCTCCGGGCGACATCCCATGCTTGTGTTAAGATTGAAGACTAGGGACGTTTGCATGCTGGTGCTGGGCATTGAATCGAGTTGCGATGAAACTGCCGCCGCGGTGGTGGCGGACGGCGAGGAAATCCGCTCGAGCGTCGTCGCCTCGCAGGTTCTGACGCACGAAAAATACGGAGGCGTGGTGCCTGAACTCGCCTCGCGGGAACATCTGCGCAAAATCCAGCCGGTTGTGGAGGAGGCGTGCCGGCAGGCCCAGGTGACAATTCATGACGTGGACGCCATCGCGGTCACCGAGGGCCCGGGCTTGATCGGCTCGCTCCTGGTCGGGCTGGTTTACGGCAAAGCGCTGGCCCTTTCCCTTGACAAGCCTTTGGTGGGTGTGAATCACCTGGAGGGTCACATCCATGCCGTGTGGCTCGAAAACAAAATGGCCCGCATTGCCGGCAAACCCGTCGCAGAAGCGGCGCTTCCTGCCGTCGCGCTGGTGGTCTCCGGGGGGCATACCAGCTTGTTTCTCGTGGAGGCCAGTTCGCACGCAGCAGACCATCCCGGCCGAGTCTTCACTTACTCCCAGCTCGGGCGCACTCGCGACGACGCTGCGGGCGAGGCCTTCGACAAGGTCGCCAAGCTGCTGGCACTGGGATACCCCGGCGGGCCGATCATCGATCGGCTCGCACCCTTCGGAAATCCCCTGGCGGTGGATTTCGGTCACATCAAGATGAAAGGGAATCCGTTGGATTTCAGTTTTTCCGGGCTCAAGACCGCGGTGCTTTACCGGGTGCGAGGCACCGAACTCGCCAAGGAAGCCGGGGAACGCCGCGCCTGGCGCAAGACCGCAGACCGCCCCAGCGACGACGACCTCCGTGCGCATTGTGCGCAGGCAACCCTCGACCTGATCGCGAGCTTCCAGAAAGCCGTCGTGCAGGACCTGGTCGAACGCACGCTCGCCGCCGCGGACGCCTGCCACGTGGACGCCATCTTCGTCTCGGGGGGCGTGGCCTGCAATTCACTTCTTCGTCAGCGCTTTACCGAGGCCACCCGGCGCCAGGGGCTGCAAGCCTTCTTCCCTTCCCCCGCGCTCTCAACCGACAACGCCGCCATGATCGCCGCTGCCGGCTACTACAAACTCCTGGCCGGCGAGCGCGCCGGCGTCTCGCTCACCGCTCACGCTTCGTTTCCACTGGGCGCAAATCGCATGTGAACCCGCGCGCTTCCTCTGTGTTGGGCACGTTGCCTTCGGCTGGCGTCCTGTCTCGCTCAACTTTTGACAAGAGCGAAGTTGACCAGACGCCCTCACCCCGTGCCCCTCTGTCCCCGCGGTGACCGAGGGGAGAGTACCTTGTAGAGCGCTGCGCTTCTAGATTAACACCCTCGCCCCCTTGGGAGTCTGTGTGATAACTCTCGGTTGGGCACGTGCAGGGAACGCGGGCGAGGAGGCCCGCGATGAGATTTCTGCCCTACGAACCAGATCAAGCGTGGTTGTTGCCGCCCAGCGTGAAGGACGTGCTGGGAGAAGATCACTTGTGCTTTTTCGTGCATCGGGTGGTGGAGGAACTGGACCTGAGCGGGTTCGAGGAGGCTTACGTCG